>NZ_CP156626.1:319889-639778 GCF_039852015.1 Robbsia sp. KACC 23696
AGCGTACGCGACGTCGTGGCATCGCTATCGGGCGGCCAGCGGCAGACGGTGGCGATCGCACGTTCGCTGCTGCTGGACCCGAAACTCATCATGCTTGATGAGCCCACCGCAGCGTTAGGCGTCGCGCAAACCGCCGAGGTCCTGAATCTGATCGAACGGGTCCGTGATCGCGGTCATGCGGTGATCATGATCAGCCACAACATGGAGGATGTACGTGCGGTGGCGGATCGGATCGTCGTGCTGCGGCTGGGCCGCAACAATGGCATTTTTTATCCAGACTCCTCCAATCAAGAGCTCGTCGCGGCCATTACGGGCGCCACCGAAAATGCGGTTTCGCGGCGCGCGGGAAAGCGCCAGGCAGAGACGGAACGCGCAGACCTCAGCACGGCGGTAAGGGAATGACCATGAGCCACGACAATCAAAACACGCCGGCCCCTTTACTCGATCGTAGCGACGTCCGCGTCAAGCATGCCAGCGGCCTTAAAAGCAGCGTGCTTGCCTTCCTCGCGCGCGTTAAATCCGGCGATCTGGGCTCCTTGCCGGTGGTAGCAGGGCTGATCATTATTTGGTCCGTATTCACCTCGCTTAATCCCGTCTTTTTATCTGCCGACAACCTCGTCAATCTGCTGTTCGATTGTTCCACCGTGGGCGTCATCTCCCTAGGCATTGTCTGCGTGCTGATGGTCGGCCAGATAGATCTTTCCGTTGGCTCCATCAGCGGCTTTGCCTCGGCATTGGTCGGGGTACTGTGGGTCAACGAAGGCTGGCCCGTATTGTTGGCCGTCGTCGCCGCGGTGGCGGTTGGCGCAGCCGTCGGCGCGTTGTACGCCGTGCTGTTCAACCGGCTGGGGATGCCGAGTTTCGTCGCAACGTTGTCCGGCCTGCTGGCCCTCCTGGGTCTGCAACTCTATGTGCTGGGAACGAGCGGATCGATCAATTTGCCGTATGATTCGACCCTGGTGAGCCTGGGGCAATTGATCGTTATTCCGGCCCTTATCTCGTATTTACTGGCGCTGGCGCCGGGTGCCGTGATCCTCGCCGTGGGTATCCGGAACGGGCAGCGTCGACGCTCCATGCATCTGTCGGCACCGTCGGTAAAGGGACTGTTGATCAAGAGTCTGGCGATAACGGTATTGCTGGAAGCCTTCGTGCTCTATCTCAATAAAGGCCGCGGCGTCCCCTTGATGTTCGGTTTGTTTCTGGGACTGTCCGTCGTCATGCAATATGCCTTGACGCGCACACGCTGGGGACGATCCATTAACGCGGTGGGCGGCAACCACGAGGCCGCGCGACGCGCCGGTATCAATGTCCGTGCGATTTACACCAGCGCGTTTGTGTTGTGTGCCAGTCTGGCTGCCCTTGGCGGTGTCCTCACCGCTGCCCGCCTCGCCTCCGCGAGCCAACAGGCGGGAAGCGGCGATGTCAATCTGAACGCCATCGCAGCGGCGGTGATCGGTGGAACCAGTCTTTTCGGGGGACGGGGAAGCGCGTATTCCGCGGTGCTCGGCATCATCGTCATTCAGTCCATCGCGAGCGGTTTGACCTTGTTGAACCTTTCTTCTTCGCTGCGCTTCATGATCACCGGTGCGGTCCTCGCCATCGCCGTGATTGTCGACTCCCTTGCTCGGCGATCTCGCGTGTCTCACGGTCGTTCCTAATCCACTGCTCGACGGAATGTAAAGATGAGTGAATCGCTAAAAGGAAAGGTGGTCGCTATTACCGGCGCGGCTTCCGGAATCGGCCTCGAATGCGCGCGCACGTTTCTGGCCGCAGGGGCGACCGTCGTCCTAATCGATCGCGCGGCCGATAAGCTGACACAGCTTTGTCAGGAACTCGGCCCCGGCGCATTGCCATTGGTCGTGGACTTGCTGAATCCGCGGTCCGTGTCGGCGCTGTTGCCGAACATCCTCACGCTGGCCGGCGGCCTGGATGTTTTTCACGCGAATGCAGGTGCCTATGTGGGAGGCGACGTGGCAGCGGGCAATCCCGATGAGTGGGATCTCGTATTGAACCTGAACGTCAATGCGGCGTTTCGTTCCGTGCATGCCGTCTTGCCGCATATGATTGCGCAGCAATCGGGCGATATTATCTTCACCAGCTCGATCGCGGGCATCGTGCCGGTGGTATGGGAGCCCGTCTACACCGCGTCCAAGTTTGCCGTGCAAGCCTTTGTGCATACCCTTCGGCGACAGTTGTTCAAGCATGGCATACGCGTGGGCGCAGTCGCGCCGGGTCCGGTCGTCACCGCGCTGCTGGACGATTGGCCTAAAGCGAAGATGGAAGAGGC
The DNA here is from genome assembly GCF_039852015.1 of Robbsia sp. KACC 23696. NCBI lineage: Bacteria > Pseudomonadati > Pseudomonadota > Betaproteobacteria > Burkholderiales > Burkholderiaceae > Robbsia > Robbsia sp. KACC 23696. The sequence goes on from NZ_CP156626.1 coordinate 322,177, forward strand.
ATTGGCGGCTGGCAGTCTGATGCAGGCCAGGGAAGTCGCCGAGTCGGTTCTTTTCATGCTGACACGGCCTCGCAATGTGACGATTCGCGATCTGGTCATTCTGCCGACGAATGTGGATCTCTGACACCATGACGTCATTACCTCCTGCCGCCACGGGCACGGACGCACGTTACGTGATTGGCGTCGACGTCGGAACGGGCAGCGCGCGTGCCGCCATATTCGATCTCGCGGGGCAAATGGTCGCCCTGTCGAAGCGCGACATCACGCTGTATCAAGCAAGCGGCTCGATTGCCGAGCAATCCAGTGCCGAAATTTGGAATGCGGTGTGCTGGGCAGTCAAAGATGCCCTCGCGAACAGCACGCTGGCGCCAGAGGCGATCGTCGGGATCGGCTTTGACGCGACGTGTTCCTTGGTCGTCGTAGGGCAGGAAGGGCGGTCATTGCCCGTTGGCGCATCGGGCGATGCGGCGCGAGACATCATCGTCTGGATGGACCATCGCGCGGTCGGTCAAGCGGACCGCATCAATGCGATCGGGCACGACGTGCTGCAATTCGTCGGCGGCAAGATCTCTCCGGAAATGGAAACGCCCAAGCTGCTCTGGTTACGTGAGAACAAGCCCGAGGTATTCGACGCCGCCTGGCAGTTCTTCGATCTCACCGATTATTTGACGTGGCGCGCGAGTGGCAGCTTATCTCGCTCGACGTGCACCGTCACGTGTAAATGGACTTATCTCGCCCACGAGAACCGCTGGGACGACAGCTATTTCCACGCCGTCGGCCTGGGCGTTCTAGCGGACGAAGACTTCGTGCGGATTGGTCAGCGGGCTGTCGCGCCGGGGACCGCGCTTGGCGAGGGGCTGACCGCCAGCGCGGCGGAGGCGTTGGGCCTAATGGCAGGCACACGCGTCGCGGCAGGCGCGATAGATGCGCACGCGGGCGGGATCGGCACGGTGGGCGCCGCGGGCGATCCGGAGTCCTGTCTCGCCTATGTTTTTGGGACATCGTCCTGCACGATGACCACGACGGCAACGCCGGTTTTTGTGCCGGGCGTGTGGGGGCCGTATTTTTCCGCGATGGTGCCCGAGACCTGGTTGAATGAAGGCGGACAATCCGTCGCCGGCGCTGCCATCGAACAATTGCTATTGATGCATCCCGCAACCGCCGCGGCGCAAGATCGGGCTGCACAGAGCGGGGTTCCGCTGATGGTGACGCTGGCGCACCAGGCGGAAGCGTCGGCGGGCGGGCTGTCCGAAACAGTGTTGCTGGCGAAAGGCGTGCATATCGTCCCGGAGTTTTTAGGAAACCGTGCGCCGATGGCGGATCCGCACGCGCGGGCGGTGATCGCCGGTCTCGGTATGGAACGAGACATGGATAGCCTGATTGCCCTCTACATCGCCGGGATCTGTAGCATTGGTTACGGTCTGCGGCAGATTATCGACGTGCAGACAGCGGCCGGCGCGCCTGTCGATCGGATCGTGATCAGCGGCGGCGCGGGCCGATTGGATCTGATCCGCCAATTGCTGGCCGATGCCACGGGCAAGCCGGTCTTGGCCACGCAAGCGGACGAGCCGGTGTTGTTAGGGGCGGCGATGCTGGGCGCGGTCGCGGCGGGGGAGTTCGATCAACTGCGTGTGGCGATGCGGCAGATGTCCCAGGTCAAAACGCGATACGAACCGTCGGCCGGCAAAATCGCCACGCTGCACATGGCGCGATTCGAGGCATTCAAGCGCTTGCAAAGCGTTGCCAGCGAAATCCATCAATAGCGCTTCATTTCAAGACGGTCCGGCGCGCCCGCTGGACCGATACCAAACGCCGCCTTGTCGTGCTGCCTTATCCTTTGGTCGCGCCGAACGTTAGGCCGGCGACGAAATGCCGTTGCATCGCAAAAAACATCAGGACCGATGGCAGCGCGGCCAGAATGGAGCCGGCGGAAACGAGATTCCATGCCGTCACCCATTGCCCTTTCAAGGCAGCGACGCCGACCGTCAGCGGCGCGGCGTCGTCGCCTTGGGTCAGGCACAGCGCCCAGAAATAGTCGTTCCAGACAAACGTGAATACGAGGATAAACAGCGCCGCCAGTGCTGGCCGTATCAATGGCAGGATGATTTTATAAAATACGATCCACTCGTTCGCGCCCTCGATACGCGCTGCTTCGGTCAATTCGAACGGTAACTGTTTGATGAAGTTTCGCAAAAACAGCGCGCAGAACCCAGCCTGAAACGAGACATGAAAGAGGATCAGCGCCCCGACGGTATTGAACAAGCCCAGTTGCATCGATAGGTCGCGGACCGGAATCATCAGAATCTGAATCGGAACGAAGTTGCCTGCGACGAAAGTCGCAAACAAGGCGGTGTTGCCGCGAAACGGATAGGTTGCCAAAGCGAACCCCGCCATCGCCGCCAGCGTGATAGCGCCGACGACGGACGGTACCGTGATCAACACGCTGTTCCAGAAATAATGCAACATGGGCGATGTGGTCAGGGCCTCGCGATAATTATCGATCATCGCGAAGTGCCGCGGCCAACCCCAGTAGTTGCCCTCAGCGAGTTCGTCCGACAATCGCACCGAGGTCACCAAGACGGCGATGAGCGGTAGCAACCAGATAATCAGCGTTATCGGCAACGACAGCTTGTAGATCAAACGATAGCGTGGGCGCCATTTGGCAATCGGTATCGGATACATCGTGTTCTCCATCCAAGAAGGGATCGACTGTCAGCGTTCCTGGCGCAGCAAGCGGCGCAGATGGAACACGATATAAACCATCATGATCGCAAACAGCGTTACGGCGATGGCGGCGGAATAACCCAAGCGATAGTATTTGATCGCCTGGTCATACATGTAATAGGCGAGCACCGTCGAGCTTTGGTAGGGACCGCCACCGCTCATCACGGCGATGAGATCGAAGCTGCGCAGTGCGCCGATGATCGTGACCACGACTGCCATGAATGTCGTGGGCCGTAGTTGCGGCAGTATCACGTGCCACAGCATCGACCATCCCTGTGCGCCCTCCATGCGCGCGGCTTCGATCTGTTCGGCATTCAACGACGTCAAACCGGTCAGATACAAGATCATGCAGTAGGCGGTTTGAGGCCATAGCGCGGCGAAGATGATGCCGAACGTTACATAGCGGGCGTCCCCTAATATCGGGATGCCCTGTCCGAGAAACACTTTCAGCAAGCCGAACGTCGGGTCGTAGAACCATGAAAACATCAAGCCGACCACGACCCCGGACAAGACGAATGGTGCGAAGAACAGCGATTTGACCAAGCGGATGCCGGTGACCGCTTGATTCAGGTAGAGCGCAACTGCCAGCCCCATCGGTGGGGCGAGCAGAAACAGGACCAGCCAGAGCAGGTTGTTTTTAAGCGCGGTGTAGAACGTGTCCGTATGAAAGAGTTCGGTGTAGTTGGCCACGCCGACGAATACCTTCGGCGACATGCCGTCCCAGTTGTAGAAACTCAGCGCGATCGACGACAGGATCGGCCATACAACATAGATGGCGACCATGATGCATGCCGGCGCCAGGAACAAAAATGCGGCGCGCCGTTGTTGCCGCGTTACCGCGCTCGTGGTGCGGGCGCGCTTCACGGGGCGGTTGGTCGCGGCCTTGGACATCTTCATGGCCTCCACTTTCATTCGGATGCTCCTTGCGCGCTATTTATGATAAATACGCTTACGTGCCGCTTCCAGGCGCGTGAGGATCGAGTCGATCTGAGAAGGGTTCGACATGAATTGCTGCATGCCTTCCATTCCGATATCGGCCATCTCCTTCGTCATATCCCGATCGTAAAATTGCGCGATGCCGCCCTTCGTATCGGACAGAATCTGAAAGCCGATTTTAGAGATGGGCTCGACCGGCGGCGGAGATTGATTATTCGCCGACAGCGATCCCAGCCCGTCCGCGAGTTCGGCACCAATCTTGGGTGTTTCCACGAAAGCGAGGAAGGTGTGGGCGTCGGCCTTGTTCTTCGCTTTTGACGGAATGTGGAGAGATTCAACCGGCCCATCTTCCGCCGTCGGCACGTTCGGATCGATGATGGGGAATTGGAAGTAGCCCATCTCGGATTTCACGCTGGCCGGAAAGCCGGCCGCGATAAAGGTGCCCATCAACATCATTGCCGCCTTGCCTTGATACAGGAAAGGCTGAACGGAATCGAGGTCGTAAGAAAGCGAGTTGTCGATAAAGAGCTTCGCGTCGATCAATTGCTTCCACGCCGCATACACCTTTTTTACGCGGGCATCGGTGTAAGGGATGTTCCCCGACATCAACTGTTGATGGAAGGCATTGCCGTTGATGCGGAGATCGAGGTAGTCGAACCAGCCGGCAAGCGTCCAGGCATCCCGGCCCGCGACGGCGATGGGGGTGATGCCGGCTGCCTGTAATTTCTTGCAGGCGTCGAGAAACGCATCCCAGGTCTTCGGCTCGCTCGTGATGCCGGCTTTCGCGAACAGGTCCTTACGATAGAACATGCCCCATGAGTAGTACACGGTGGGCGCCGCGTATTGCTTCCCCTTGTACGACGATGCGTCCTTGGTGGACGCGTACATCGTGTTCCAATTGTTCTTCGCCCAATCCGCGCTCAGATCATCGAACAGATTACGTTGCGCGTAATAGGCCATTCTCTCGCCGTTGTGCCAAGTGACGACATCGGGCGGCGTGGTCGACAGCCATCCTGGAAGCTGCACTTTGTACGCTTCCTCATCGACGAACGAGACTTTCAAGTCAATGCCAGGATGGGCCGTTTTAAACTCGTCGAACACGTGTTGCCAGACGGCGCGTTGACTGGCGCCTTTGAATGCGACATTGATTGTCAGGGTCGACGCTTGGGCGGCGGGCGCTATCCCGAAATTCAAGATGCTGGCGCCTATCATCAGGGTCGCTGCGCCAACCACCTTGCGTGCGGAAAAGCGGTTGCCGATCAGCGAAAAGAGATTGCCGAGGCGAAGCGCTGCAGGGCGTGGCGTGATGCGCGCGGTTGCGACAGACACAGGGGCTGCGACGGCGCGATCCGCACCGCCTGAAGCGTCATGGCGATACATGAGGGGTAAGTTCATCTTGCTTGTCTCCAGATATCCTGTTTTTTATCGAATATTTCTACTGAATACGGATGCCTTTACTGCTATCTGCCTGCACCCCGCCTATATCGCCGACATGTCGAACGCGCAGGCGGGGCTAGGCTGCTGTTCGACGAAAGACGGCAAGCTGTTGCGGTGCCACGCAGCGCTCGCCAATAACGATGTCAATGCCAGCCTTGTCGGCGAGCGGAATGTCATACGGCGTAGCGCCATAGTTGACGACGTACGTCAGCGGGCCCCAATGGCTGATACGCACCCCTTCGGGCAAGGGCGTCGTATCGAGGCCAGCCGCGGCAGCCGCTTGTTGAAACACTGACTGCGTCAGCGGCGCATCGAAGAGGCTTGCCAGATAGCGTATGTTGCCGTGCCGGAGCACTGCGGGAAGGCCGTCGGAAAAGCGTGCGTCGACATCGACGTCCGCGCCTGCCTCGACGAAGTCTCGCCAGTGTCGGGCCGTTCCCCCGTCCACTGTCTCGGTTACGTTGGGTCGGATCGATTCGACACGCCATACGCGAATGGGTAAGAGGGCGCGCAGATTCCCCGGTGGCAGTTCCGCAGGGATCGTCAAGCTCTGGGTTTTAGACCCGGTACGCGGACCGATGACGATCTGAGTCGACGTGGCGGCCAGTCGTTTCAGTTGCACGGCAAGGTCGTCCGGTACGATGGGCAACGGCGGTATGACGATCATCGGATAGCCGTCGAGCTTGGCATCCACCGGTACGATATCGACATCCAGTCCGAGACTGCGCAATGCGCTGTAGTACTCGAATGCGAAGCGCGGGTAATGAAAGTCCTGCCCTTGCGGATGTATCTCAAAAACCCATTTGGACGTGTAGTCCCAGACCATGGCGACGCGCTTGGCGCGCGAATGTTTCGTGCTACCGGCGTTCTCCAAGTGGCGCTGCACGGCACGGATTTCCTCGGCAACCTGTCGGGCCTCATTGCCCCCGATGTCGAGACGATTGTCCGGCGTATTCAAGCCCGCATGCATTTGCTCTTGCGCGAACGGAGCCTGCCGCCAACGGAAATAAGAGACACATCCTGCACCGTGGGCGAAGGCTTCCCAACTCCATAGGCGAACCATGCCCGGTAGTGGAGCGGGATTCCAATTTGCCCAGTTGACCGGACCGGGTTGCTGTTCCATGACCCAGAATGGCAGTTTGCTCATGCCGCGATAGACATCGTGGTTGAATGCGGCCAGATCGGGATGACCGGTTCGCAGCCATCTTGCTTTTATCTCGGGATCGAACCATTGCTCCTCTAAAGCACCCAGCGGATAGCTGTCCCACGTTGCGATATCGAGATCGTCGGCAACGCGGTAGTGATCGAACTCGGTGAAGAGTTGCATGAAATTGTGTGCGATCGGTCGATCCGGCGACGTTTGGCGGATGATGTCGACCTGCATGCGATTGAAGCGCACGACTTCATCGGATGCGAAGCGGCGGTAGTCGAGTCGATGCGAGGGATGGGCTTCGGTAACGGTCCCTATGGGAGGATCGATTTCGTCGAAGTCGCGATATTCCATGCTCCAGAACACCGTGCCCCAGGCGCGGTTCAAGGTCTGGATGTCGCCGTAGCGCAGCTTCAACCAGCGACGAAAACCCTCGCTCGCAGCCGGTGAGTAATTCACCACGGTGTGGTGGCAGCCGTATTCGTTATCGGTTTGCCAAAACGCCACCGCTGGGTGGTTGCCATAGCGCTTTGCTACGGCCAGACAGATTTTGGCGGCGGCCTTGTGATACGCGGGGGAAGAGAAATCATAGTGGCGACGCGAGCCAAACGCGCGGGGTCGACCGTCGGCGCCGATCGCCAGAATGTCCGGATGCTGGTCGATCAGCCATTTCGGCGGCGTCGCCGTGGGCGTACACATGACGACGTCCAAGCCAGCCTCACCGAGCACGTCCACCGCCCGGTCGAGCCATCCCCAGTCATACTCCCCTGGCGCCGGCTCGATTCGACTCCACGCGAATTCCGCGATACGCACGCGATCGATGCCCAGCGCTTTCATGCGTGCCGCATCGTCACGCCACATCGACTCGGGCCAATGTTCCGGGTAATAGCAAACGCCGATATGCATGGAGGCTCCTACGCGAATTGATGAGCGGGGGTGAGGGCCACGGCAAGACCGTCGTCCCCAAATAAATGGCACGCGTCCGGCGTTACCGTGAATGTGCAGCGATTGCCCCGACCCTTCGACCAGTTGGCGGGACCTTTGGCGATGAGCGCAGTACTGTCGGCATTCTCCAGATGGAGATAGCAGTGTTCGCCGAGCTGTTCGACCAGCGTCATGACCCGATCGATTCGGTTCGTGTCGCGGGGACGATCAACCGCCGGTTGCGCATCGTCGAGAACTGGATGCAGATGTTCCGGGCGAATGCCTAGCGTCACGTGCTGTCCGATGTGCAACGGCGTGGCCGCGTTGGCGGCGGCATGGCGCGGCCCGGAGGCGCTATCGGCCTGCGGATGTCTTTCCGATGTGAATTCGACGCGGAGGCGCTCAGGGGCGCCGTCCAGCGCGACCACGACATAGTCGGTGCCAAGCTCGCTGACGTGAGCGGACAGAAAATTCATCCGTGGTGAACCGATAAATCCGGCGACGAAGCGGCTACGCGGGCGGTGATACAGATCGAGCGGTGAGCCAACCTGCGCGATGCTGCCGAACGCCGCCGTATCCGCGCCTGCGTGTAGCAGTACGATCTTGTCGGCAAGCGTCATGGCTTCTACCTGATCGTGCGTGACGTACACGACACTGGCGTTGGTGAATTGCTTATGGAGTCGCGCAATTTCAATACGAGTCTGCCCGCGCAACGTCGCGTCGAGGTTCGACAGCGGTTCATCGAATAAGAAGACGCCGGGATTGCGTACGATGGCCCGACCGATTGCCACCCGTTGTCGCTGTCCGCCAGAAAGCGCTTTCGGCAAGCGGTCGAGCAAGGGTTCGAGTTGCAAGATGCGCGCTGCTTCCGTGACCTTGCTATGGATCACCGCCTTCGGTGTCTTCGCCAGGGTCAGGCCAAATGCCATGTTTTGATACACGGTCATGTGGGGGAACAGGGCATAGCTCTGAAACACCATCGCTACACCGCGTTGCGCCGCGGGAATGTCGTTGACGACTTTCCCATCGATCCGCACCGTGCCGTCGCTGACATCTTCCAGTCCGGCGATCATCCGGAGGAGCGTGGACTTGCCGCAACCGGATGGTCCCAGGAAGACGCAGAACTCGTGTTCGGCGATTTCCAGATCGACATCGCGAATCACGGGCGCGTTCTCGCCGTAGGATTTTTGAACAGATTGCAACGCGATACTCGCCATGCTGCCGTCTCCGTGTTTAAATCCGGAGAACTGACGAGGTTAAGCGCTTAACCTAACGACTCTAGATGTTTACGTCTTTACCCTTAAGGGTAATCCGGTACACCTTGGATCGTCGTCTCCGAATGCTTTTATGTCCTGCTTTTGGATGAATTTAGCTCGTTCCCTGCGAATTTGCAAACAGGAAGTTGTGGATCTTCGTTGAATTGAGAGATGACTATGGCAACGCTTGCAGAAGTGGCGCGGCTCGCCGGAGTAACCGCCGCAACCGTCTCGAATGTCCTTCGAGGCAGGGGCAAGGTGGGGGAGGAGACACGCGCCCGTGTGCTCGATACGATTCAGCGCGTGGGCTATCGCCCTCACTTGATGGCGCGCGCGTTGGCGGAAGGTCGTCCGCCGACGATCGCGTTGATGGTGACTAGCATTGCCAATCCGTTTTATCCCGAATTTGCTTTGGCTGCCGAGCGCGCGGCGCGGCGACAGGGGCAGTTTCTGCTCATTTGTAATACGGACGAAGATCCGGAGATCGGGCGTGCGTATTTCAACCAGATTTCCGGGACGCTCGCGCAAGGCATGCTGGTCATGAATAGCCGGCTGGACGTGGCGTCGTTACGAGGAGAGAAGCATGCGGCACCGGTCGTGCTATGCATGTGGGAGCGGCCGGATCAACCGCCGGAGCTTCCCTGCGTCGCCGTCGATTTTTTTGCCGCTGCGGTGCTTGCGACAGACCATTTGCTAACACTCGGGCATCGGCGCATAAGCGCGATCGTGGGCAGCGAAGTCACCGGTATTCACGCGGCGCGCTTCGAGGGATTTCAAGCCGCAATGCGCACTGCGGGCGTTCCGTTGTCGGATAGCGATGTGATGTTTACCGTCGATTCGATACAAGGTGGGTACGTCGCGGCGCAGGCATTGTTGCGTGCGGAACCGCGTCCGACGGCGATTTTTGCGACCAATGATTTGCCGGCGCTGGGCGCTATTTCGGCCGCGACGGACATGGGCCTGTCCGTGCCGCGCGATATCTCGATAATCGGCATCACCGACATTCAACTTGCGCGAGAGTCGCGCCCGGCGTTGACGAGTGTCGCGATCCCGACGGTCGCGGCAGCGGATCTTGCTGTCGCGTTACTGAGCGAACTGGTGCTGTTCGGCGACGCGATACCGAACAAGATGCGTGTCGCGCCACCACCAGTATTGATGCCGCGCGATACGACAGGGCCTTGTGCGACACGTTCAGTCTGACGATTGCATTGCGTGTATGCAGCGATGCCGAACGATTCGCGATGATTCCCAGGGCGCGTTGCGCTCGACTCGGATTTTGCTTATTTGGTCGATGATTTGCCCGAGCGACTGAAAATTGAAGGCAATGTCCGATCCAGTCACGGCATGTGTATATTCAGCAAATCTGCACTATGATACTTCTCTGTATCGTTATGGTTTGGGGGCTGCGTATGTCCGGTCTGCAGTGTACGTTTGCGCTGAACGGGAAGGCAACATCGATCTTTAATTGCCCTGGCTTTGGGGCAGTGGCTGCTTTCTCGGGGCAGAAAAGCGGAAGGGATAACCCTGCCGCGACCGCTATCGCCAGCATCGGCCCACTACCAAGAGGGCGGTACTACCTTGTTGATCGCCAATCCGGCGGTGTACTTGGATTCCTCTATGACCTCTGGTCCAAGTACGGCGTCGGTACGACGGATCACACGAAGTGGTTTATGTTGTGGAATCCAGCGTCTGGGGATTCCACATTCGTCAACGGCGTATGGCGCGGCAGTTTCCGGCTGCATCCGATGGGCCGCATGAAGCTAAGCGAAGGGTGCATTACCGTCGTCGATCCAGCGACATTCAACAGGTTGGCAGATTTTCTGCGGGCACAGAAACCTGGTATTCCTGTTCCTGGCTCCCCGTTGAAGGCGTACGCCACGGTAGTCGTGCAATGAGAGCGGGCCGTGTTTCGCTTTGGTTATTGAACGTCATCGTGACAATCGTGGGTGGCTGGTGCCTCAGCTGGACGATCAATCTGTGGACGATTAATTTGCCCTACCCGATCGATATAGCGATACGTTGGGGCTTGCACATCGTTGGCCATGACGAATTGGCCAACACGGACGATCTGGAAACAATCGTCGTACTGCTCTATCTCTGCCTTTGCTGGATCGCAGTCGGCCTTGCTGTCTGGGTTACGAATCGTCTCCGAGCAAAGCGTATAACGAGAAACGCTAACGGGGGGCGTGCCATCGGAGGCAGACGCTAAACGGGTTAATATTCGGCGGCCGACACAGCGCTCTCCGTGTTCGCGCTCCGCATAGCTTTCGGGGATGTCTTTCTCCAGTGTTTCGTCGGACGGATTCCTCAACGTTTGATAAGAAGTTTGGCATCTTAAAAGTCTTTAATTTCCAAATTATAATTCCCGCGACGCGTGACGACGCGCTTACCGTTCACGGAGTACAAAAAGAATAAAACGGGGAATCATGCTGCATCGTTTACTGATCGTTTTTCTTTCGGCATTCCTCACCCTCTCCGCTGCCCACGCGGCCGATGACGTTGTCCGCTTCGAGCATTTCAACGTGCCGATGAAGCACGGGATCTTCACCGTCCATCTCTCGACCTATCTCTATTTGCCGCCAGGTAACGGCCCGTTCCCGCTGGTTGTCATCAACCACGGCAAGTCGCCGGGATCGATGCAGCCCGATGCCACATTCAAATGGCAGGCACGCGTCTTTCTCGCGCGCGGTTACGCTGTGTTGGTGCCGAATCGTGAGGGGCTGGGTAAATCGACCGGAGGCTACCGAAGTACCTGTGACGTGACATACCTCGCGCGGACGTGGGCGGACAGCATCCAGGCTGCGATCGATTATGTGCGTCAACGCCCGGAAATCGATAGCAAAAAGATCGTTGTCTTCGGTCAGTCACAAGGCGGCATCACGTCCGTTGCATTAGGCGAGCGTAACTTGCCTGGCGTCCTCGGGATCGTCAACTTTGCCGGCGGCAGCCGCAACGAGAGTTGCGGTGGTTGGGAGCGCGGGCTGGTCGATACCTACAAAGCGTATGGCGCGGACTCGACGGTTCCAACCATCTTCTTCTATGGCGACAACGACGGCTATTGGGGCGATGGCACACTCTCCAAGCAGTTCTTCGCCGCCTACCACGCGGGAAACCCGAATTCGGCCTACGTGGATGAAGGGATGTTTGCCAAGGGCAACTCGCATTACTTCTTCAGCCCAGATGGCTATTACGCCTGGAAAAAACCGCTCTGGCAATTCTTCGACCAGATCGGCCTTCCCTCCGCAGTGATTTTCGACGATGCGAAAGCGGTCAAGGCCGCGATCGAAGCAAAGGTGTTTGTCAGTCCGATCGAGCAGTGAGCGCGCGGTCTTGCGAACGTGCCAATCAATGCATCTCGTAAAGGCTTTTGTAAGGGAGTCGCGTTCGCTTGCGTTCGTCGCTCCGCGAGTTGCGACGCCGGCTAAGGGCTAACCCGAAAGCACAATCATCCCTTCGCCTCATGCGCCGCGAACGTGACGATCACAGTTGGCGCTTCGCCGCGAGATTACGATTCGCCGTCTCGCAATCCGCTTAAAACGCATGCTATGGTGAACAGCGATCCAGGACGCGATCTCAAAATTACATAAGCCCTACTACCACGCCCGCGTCGGCAGATCGACGCATTCGAGGAGCGCGCAGCATGTCATGCGACAAGACTTCCGAGGCGCCGTTGCCGAACGCCGATTCGGCACCAAGCGATGCGCCGAGTACGCCGTTCAAGCCCGATGGATCCAGGCGTCGCTTTCTACAAACATCGGTGATGGCAGTCGTGGGCGCGTCGTCCACGTTGCCGCTGGCGCAACACGCCGACGCCCGTTCGGCGACCGATAAGGCGCCGGATGGCACCACCGCGGCGAGCGGTCCGAGCGGAGCAACAGGGAACGCCCCACTCGCCCCGCCGATCCCGGCAACGTACCTCGCGCCGCACGCCATTACGCTGAACCTGAACGGACGGCCTTACGCACTGCATGTCGAAGCGCGCGTGACCTTGCTCGATGCGCTACGCGAATATGCCGGCTTGACCGGAACGAAGAAGGGTTGCGATCGCGGTCAATGCGGCGCGTGCACGGTGATCGCCGACGGGCGCCGGGTCAATTCCTGCTTGAGTCTCGCAGTCATGCACGATGGTGAAAACATCACGACGGTAGAAGGACTGGCACACGAGCATATCCCCAGCCCGATCCAGCAGGCCTTTATCGAAAACGATGCGTTTCAGTGCGGCTTCTGCACGCCAGGCCAGCTATGTTCCGCAAGTGCGTTGCTGAGCGAACTACGCGCGGGGGACGCAAGCGCCGTGACGCCCGATGTCCGTCAGCCCACAAACGCCGTGTCCGATGCCGAAATCCGCGAACGCATGAGCGGCAATCTCTGCCGTTGCGGCGCCTATCCCAATATTGTTGCCGCGATCCGTACCATCGCCATCCGGCAAAGCTAGGAGCGTCAGATGCAAGCCATCGGATATGAACGCGCGCGCGACTTGCCTGCCGCGCTAGAGGGCGGGCGTCGTGCCGGCACGACCTTCATTGCCGGCGGGACGAACCTGCTGGACTTGATGAAGGGTGGCGTGGCAACACCGAAAATCCTGCTCGATATCAATCACGTCCCGGGCCTCGGCACCGTCGTCGAATTGCCGGATGGCGGTTTGCGCATCGGCACTCTGGTGCGCAACAGCGATGCGGCGAATCATCCGCTCATCCGCCAACGCTATCCCTTGTTGAGCGAGGCCATTCTCGCCGGCGCATCGGCCCAGTTGCGCAATATGGCAACGATGGGCGGTAATCTGATGCAGCGCACGCGCTGCTACTACTTCTACGACGTCGGCTTCACGCAATGCAATAAGCGCACGCCCGGTAGCGGATGCGCGGCGCTGGAAGGGCACAATCGGATCCATGCCATCCTGGGGGCGAGCGAGCAGTGCATTGCCACGCACCCGTCGGACATGGCCGTCGCGCTGGCGGCGCTCGAGGCGCGGGTGCAAGTGCAAGGACCGGCGGGCGAACGCACCATCCCGTTCGCGCAATTTCATCGTCTACCCGGCAATACGCCGGAGCATGACAACACTCTCGCTTCCGGCGAACTGATTACCGCCATCGATCTGCCCGCCCCCCGTTTTGCCGATCACGCCACGTATTTGAAGATTCGCGATCGCACCAGTTATGCCTTCGCCTTGGTATCGGTCGCGGTCGGGCTGAGGACCGAACGCAGCGGCGATGGCAGTATTTTGATACGCGAAGCGCGTATCGCGCTGGGCGGCGTGGCCGCAAAACCGTGGCGTGCCACGGCGACCGAAGAGGCACTGATCGGCAAACCGTTGAACGATGACGTGTTGACGCAAGCGGCCGCACTTGCGGTACGCGATGCGCGCGCCTATCCCGGAAACCGTTTCAAGATAGCCCTCGCGCAACGCGCCATCGTCCGCGCGGTAAAAACGGCGGGAGGTGTCGCATGATCGCCATGGGCCAGCCGATCGATCGTGTCGACGGTTATGCAAAAGTCACCGGGCAAGCAAAATACTCCGGCGATGTTGTCGAACCCAAAATGGCGTACGCGGTACTGGTCACCAGTACCATCGCCCGCGGCACGATCGCGTCGATCGATACGCGCGGCATCGAGGCGATGCCCGGGGTGCTGTTTGTCATGACGCATCTGACGGCGATGCGTTTGCCGAACGGTGGCGTGCCCGACGCGCAGCCGCCCGCCGTCCGTCGGCTGACCTTGCTGCAGGACGACCGCGTACGCTATGCCAACGAGCCGGTTGCCGTGGTCGTCGCCGAAACTCTGGAGCGCGCGACCGATGCCGCGCATACGTTGCAGCGGGCCATTGTCTACCGTGCCGATAAGCCGGATACGTCGTTCGACGAAGCGATGGCGCATGCCTACCCGCCGCCGGTGATGCTGGGCCGTCCGGTGAACTCGCAGCGCGGCGATGTGACTGCCGGACTTGCGCAGGGAAGTGCGCATCTCGACGCCGTCTATACCACGCCGTACGAGCATCACAATCCGATGGAGCCGCACGCGACGATGGCGCGTTGGGATGGCCCGGACTTGACGCTGTACGACAGCACGCAAGGGATCTCCGCGACGCAAAACGCGGTAGCAATCACATTGGGGATTCCCGTCAAGAACGTGCGCGTGGTTTGTCCCTTCGTGGGCGGTGGTTTCGGTTGCAAGGGGTCTGCGTGGTCGCACACCGTGCTTGCCGCGATGGCCGCGCGTCAGGTCGGACGTCCGGTACGACTCGTATTGGAGCGGCCGCAGATGTTCGGCCCCATCGGTAATCGTCCTCCGACGCGTCAACATATGCAGGTTGCCGCGCAGCCGGATGGCACGCTGACGGGTATGCGGCACGACACGGTATCGGTGACCTCGACGTTCGAGGACTGGACCGAGACATCGGCTATTGCATCGCGGATGCTGTATCAGGTGCCGAACCAGGCGACGACACACAAGCTGGTAAAACTCGACGTCGGCACCCCGACGTTTACGCGTGCGCCGGGCGAGGCCACCGGCACCTTTGCGCTGGAATCGGCGATGGACGAAGTGGCGTATCGCCTGTCGATGGATCCTTTGGCGCTGCGCCGACACAATGACGCGCCGATGGAACCGCAACTGCATCTGCCCTGGTCGTCGAAGCACCTGGACGAGTGTTATCGGGTAGGGGCGGAACGGTTCGGTTGGTCACGCCGTGTCGCAGCGCCTCGGTCGATGCGCGACGGCAATGTGTTGATCGGGCAGGGCATGGCAACGGCCACCTATCCTGCGAATCGAAGTGGCGCATCGGCGTTGGTGCGGATTCTGCCGGACGGCACGGCGGTGGCTGCGTCGGGCACGCAGGAGCTCGGCACGGGCACGTACACGGTGATGGCCCAGGTCGCCGCCGACGCCTTGGGCTTTCCGGTGAGCAAGGTGCAATTCCAATTGGGCGATTCGCACCTGCCGCACGCGCCCTCGTCGGGCGGCTCGCAATCGGCTGCCAGCGTTTCGCCCGCCGTCCGTGCCGCGGGATTGGCCGCACGGGATGCCTTGATTGCACGAGCGGTGGGCGATAGCGGCTCGCCTTTGCATGGGGTGACGCCGAGCGATGTCACTGTCGAGAACGGTTGGCTGGTCAGCACGTCCGATGCTAACAAGCGCGAGCCGGCTGCTGCGGTGGTCGCGCGCAACGAAGGCAAGCCGATCGAGGCGACCGCCAACGTTGCGCCCGGGGGCGAGAAGAAAGAGTACGCGTTTCACTCCTTCGGCGCGGTGTTCGCGGAGGTGCGCGTGGATCCGGACTTCGGCACTGTGCGCGTCGCGCGGGTGGTGGGCGTGTATGACGTCGGTACGATATTGAACGAGAAAACCGCGCACAGTCAGTTGATGGGCGGCATCGTCTGGGGCATCGGCGCGGCATTGACCGAGGCAAGCGAACTCGACGAGCGCTTTGGCCGCTATACGAATGCGAACCTCGCGGAATATCACGTGCCGGTGAATGCCGATGTCCAGGAGATCGACCTCACGATGCTCAGCCACGGCGACCCGCAAATCAATCCGCTGGGCGTACGCGGTATCGGCGAGATTGGTATCACGGGGGTGTCTGCAGCGATCGCGAACGCCGTGTATCACGCGACCGGTGTGCGCGTGCGGGATCTGCCGATAACGTTGGATAAGGTGATGGGGTGAGGGTGGGGGCGTGTGAGTCGGCGTGCGCTTTGCTGCCTGCTACTGGTTGGCGTGTTGTCTGAACGGATGCTGAGTGCGGGCTTTTTTTGATAGTTGCGCGCTCGCTGACGTGCGCCTGGTTCGGGCGATGTTGCGGTGTCGAGAGGGGGCTGTTAACGCCGGGGTTTCGGTCAAATCGGCCGATCGGCGTCCTGGCAGCGAATGACCGAAACGAGTCACAAAGCTGACATAGCCGGGCGGAGAGATTGGGGGTTCGATCTAGTGTCGGCTATCGGCCAGAACCGGTCGGTCGTGACTGTGCGCTTCCGAATAGGCTAACCGCTACCCGGCTATGCGTCGGCACGGATCCGTGGAAACCCGATGTTGTGATGCACGCCTCTCGAGTTGGCACGCCTGGGTTGACGGAAGCTATCACGAGGCGTTGGCGCATTCCTTCGCCAGTGGCAAAAAACTGTAAAGCCAGTCGAACGAGAAAAAGTTCCGAGCCGCTGATGGCCGCCGATGTTCAATTCTTTTGTTCATTCGATTAAAGTACTAAGCGCAAGCCGTTGAAGATGTCGCCCCTTTAGAAAATACGAGCAAACTTCATGTATCTGAAAAATTTATTGATATTTAACAGCGGACCCACGCAGAAGCTCGATCTAGAACCGCAGTTCAATGCAGATGGAACACCAAAGCCACTTGTCATCGTAGGCCGTAACGGAGCTGGCAAGACGAATTTGCTTTCCACGATTGCAGATGCAATCCTTGAGCTTCAAGTTCAAGCTGGCTTTCAGGACATACTTCCAAACAATAAATCTGGACAACGGTATTTTTTCCGCATGCTCGGGGGCGCGACGACCACTTCAAATCAGCAATTTGAGGTGTCAGCGGCCAGATTCTCCCAGGCAGAAAATAGCTACTTTTATAGAGCAAAATCTGGAGCGGTACCCGAAGAGGCAGCTCTGGAGAGGCTACGAGTAATCACCCCATTTCCCCTCTGGGACGCAGTACAAAACAAAGAGGTGATCGGGGACGCTACGCAACTGAAAAACATATTCAGCAACGAATCATTTACGTTCTTCCCAGTCAATCGCAATGAGGATGCTTGGTGGCAAAGCCTACGTTCCGACCAGCCTGAAGAAGTGAAATTCGCCCAGCGAATTAGCGCCGAATTGTCCAGACCTCTTGTTCTAGCAAGTTCATTCGGACGCCTGAAACCTTGGCTCGCGGATGTAGTGCTTGATCAAGCAATAGATGCGCCGCACGCACTGCAGCTTCTCGCGAGATCGCATGCCGAATTGTTCGAATATCTGGCTCCGCGAGTGCAGCAAGGGACGCTTGCCGCCATTAACAATATTCTGAGCGTAATACTAGACCAGCCTGTATATTTAACGCGCGGCGGGCGAGGTGCGGCGTCCTCCAAACTATTCCTCAGAGACGCGGGCGGCGCTATTTTTTTGAAAAGTCTCGACTCACTATCTACCGGTCAAGCTGCGCTAGCGACGATCTTTCTGAATATCCTCAGGTACGCGGATATGGGCAGGCCAGGTATTCTACTAAGCGATATTACAGGAATCTCGATCATTGACGAGATTGATGCGCATCTGCATTCGGATCTTCAACGAAACGTCTTGCCGCGATTGATGAGACTATTCCCGCAAGTCCAGTTCGTTGCCACTTCCCATGCTCCGCTGTTTGCAATCGGAATGGATCGCGAATTCGGATCTCAAGGATTTAGCTTGATTGATCTGCCTTCTGGCTTGACAATCAGCTGCGAGCGATTTAGCGAATTCCAGAAGTCGTTTGAATATTTTGCCGAAACCAAAGCATTCGAAACGCAGATGCAGGAAGCAGTCGGTGCTGACAAGCAGTCCACGATAATCTGCGAAGGTGAGACCGACCCTCTTTACCTAAAGCGCGCAGCAGAGATTCTCGGCTTTTCTGAATTTGCTGAGAATGTCGTCTTCGACTGGATCGGAACAAAGGAAGGTGGTGCGGCAAAAAATGGCGGTTATGGATCGTTAGATAACGCGGTGAAACTCTTCAAAAGTAACCCGAATCTAGTATCTGTGCCTTTGGCGCTGATCTATGACTGCGATAAACCGGGGAAGGACCACAGCCAAAAAAACCTCCTTGTAATAAGCTTACCCCGCAACGCAGATAATACGATTCGAAGCGGTGGCATTGAAAATTTGCTCCCGCCTGACGTATTCGAGGATCAGTTTTACGTGACCTCCAAGTCCAAAAACACATCCGACGATGAAATTACGATAAAAAAATTAAACAAGGTTGTGCTTTGCGACTATATATGTCATCGTGGAAAATTTAACGATTTCATAAAGTTCGAGCCGATTATTGAAAAACTCGCCCTGTTCGTTGGTCTTCCAAGATCCGCAGATTGGATTCGTCCAGATTTAGTCCAACCTGCCCCATGACGTATCCGAGTTTGCATCGCTATGGCAGTGATAGGCTGCGTCTATTTCTATGCGAAGTTGGCTTTTACTTGCATAGGCGCGAAGTCCGGTTTAGCGCAGCCAATTCTTGAAATCGACTTTCCGGAACGGGTCGATATCCGACCGTCATGCCAACGTTGCTTACTCACATTCGATAACGTCCGCTCTGCCGCGCGCTGCGGTCATCGGCGGAGTCGGCGCCGAATGCCGGCCTCGGCCGAATCTGAGTTTCTCGCGGCCAAGCGCAGGAGGCCGCATCAAAAACCCAGGGAACAAAAAAAGTCACCACCGAGATTCAGGGGTCCATGTCCTAGCCGCCGCGTCGGTCTGCGTTGACGCAGAAGCAGAGGCTTTGCAACGCCGCTGCCAGTGCGATTCCTGCATGCTCAAATTTTCTCGATGCCGATAAATCGATTCGTACTGCGAAGTAAAAATAAAGTAGATAAAAATCAGCTCGCTGAGATGAGATAAATTGTCTCACGTTACTATTGCACGTCCTCGACACACTGTTATCTGCATCTCCGCAACCCGGATTCACTTGAGCTGATCATGAATAAGCTACCGTGGTGAACGCTTTCGGTATGTGCGGTGTTAATTCAGGCTTGGATGACGCTTTCCATCTGCCGGATCTCGAGGCTGGACAAGCCGAGTCGCTCGGCGTCGCTGCGCCAATCAACGATGGCCTTTATCGTTTCCGCTTTGATGCTTGCCGCTTCCAATTTTGTCAGCCGATATAACTCGGCCGTTGCCATTACCGCTTGGATATTTGGCGAAGCATCATATCCATCGATCGTTATCGCGTGCTCACCCTTGCTGCGGTTTGGGTTGATATCGAATGCTGGGGATAATCGCCAGCCTGACGGTTCGCGTATAAAACCGTGATTGCGTAAGTGATCGTCGCGATTGCCAACTAAGACATTGAACACGATGCGACGAAAGAGCTGTTTGAGATCTGTATCGATGTACCCTTGAGCGCCATTGCCAGAGATGAATTCGGCGAGCTCGATATAGCTGGCGCCTGTGTCGCCGTCGCGGCGCTCCAGTAAAGTCATCGCCGATGCATACATTCTCCGGCCGGCACCGGCTCGATCAAATCGGGAAGCACAGAAGGTTGTGTAGTCATTCGATAACTTATGGCACCGTGCTTGGGGAAGTTCGATCATGGCTTTTCTCCCCAATACGTGCATCAAGTATTCCCACGCACCGACGTCGTATCGGTCGTCCTTAGCCGGAAACTTCGCAATCCAAAGACTGCCGTCCTCGTCACGAAAGTTTGCTTTGGGTCGAGCGCCGCCCAAGGAACTCCCAGGCGCGATTAACATCGCGAGCCACTTTTCGTACTCGGGCATATTTTCGTTGCCTCCGTCGACGAGGCGACTGACATGCGCTAACTCTTTTAGCCTGGTTACTGGGGGCACTGAGTTTTCACTGTCGTCAAGAAATGGACCTTCCGGCAGGCGAAAGCGTAGGCCGCCCATGCGGGTCTCGTCGTACACACCGAGTAGAAAGTCGAAATCTTGCAGCGCGCGTATTTTCCTTGGTGGAATCGCATTTTTTGCAGACAGTGCTTCGCGCCGCTCCATCAATACGCGCCCCCAACGGTCCGGCGCGGAATCCATAAAGATGCCAAACGCCGAGGCGCCGGATGGCGGATGTTGCTCGCCGCGCCAAAGATCCAGCCGAGGATCCAGCATGAACTTGTTTTTGCTTTCGAGCCAGCTCGGATCGTATTCAAAAGCCGGCGCCAATTGCGTCATCGCCTCATGCGGGAATAGCGTCCCGACGCGTTGACATGCGCCCAGCTCGGGTGCGTCTAAATGCACTTCGTAGCGCAAGCGCTGCTTTTTTCTGGACATCGTGGCTCCTATGCGTCAACTGCCGGGAGAAGCAGCTTAGCGTAGAGGAAGGCAGCCGTAATCTCGCCGTTAGAAAATGCGCGGATTCCTATCAAGCAAAATTATTTTGCCTGCGGACCTCTTGGGCGCGGTCGCTTCAGCTTCAAGTCTTGCAACTTTCGACCGAGCTCGTCGTCACGGGCGAGTAAATCGATGTCACCGTCCAGACCCAGGACGCGAAGTGCGCGCATATAGGTGCCCACAGCGATCGTTGGCTCACCGGCTTCCACACGTAGCATTGTGGGGCGCGAAACGCCCACCCGCTCCGCGAATTGTTCGCCCGTGAGCTCACGGCGCATTCGCGCCAGGCGAATACGTTCACCCAGCGCTTTGAGCTGCATCGCGACGGACGGAAAGGTGGGTTGCGATTTCTTGACCATGGTGAATCATATAGTAGACAAGAAGTTGATTTCTGTAAATTTAATGATACAAAATTGAAGATATTCGCGCCAATAAACACATACAATTTACATATAGATCACTTTTGTAATTTATATGATGCATCCAGCCTTCGTTTGTCGACTGGCGTTCCAGGGCGAGTCGACGCACGTTGCTCAACCGATCCAACGAGCGCGAAATCACTCCGAGCCGCGCTCGACGCAATGGTCAGGCATGTACAGGCCGAATACGCAACAGCGGCCCTCTCTCGTTCTATTCCGGACGGTCCCGGAAATACCTACGAATGACCGCTCAGGCCAACGGAGTAATCCTTCCCATCTCAAAACCGCCCCATGCCGCAACTCAAACGCATAACGACGTAAGAAGGGGCCGTGCGATCCGCAGGTAGTCGCTTGAATTCAGGACGATCGATTTGTCGAGGCGCCCGGCGTTGAACGCGATTTCTTGAAATTGCTCTACCAGCTCGGCGTCTACGACCAAGCGGATATGCGGTGAAAACGTGAAGGGCGGAATCGCGCCGATTGCGCAGCCTGTTTCACGTTGGGCTTCATCGGGTGACGCGAGCGTCGCCTTTCTGATATCGACGGCGGCGGCGACTTTCTTAAAATCCAACTTTTTGTCGCCGGGCAAGATAGCCAGTATCAACGTGCCGTCGTCGTGCTTGCTTTTACATAGCATTGCTTTCGCGCCCTGCCCGGGGGCTGTTCCGCGAATCGCCGCGACGAGGTCGGAGCGTCCTTCCGCAGGATGGTCGATGATGCGGAATTGGGCATGCTCATGTTCGAGCAGGGCAACAAGCTTTGCAAATATCATGGGGCGGTCTCGCGAAGATAGGCTCGTGCAGCGTCGATAGCAACGGTGGGGCGCATGGCCTTCCATACATCGTATTTGCCATCAATACGCATCATACGGTGCATCTCCGAAGGTAGTGCGACAGTGGAATGTGCCAACGCATATCGCCAACGCGCGTCACGCTTATGCATGGGCTGCGAATGCGATGTCGTCGGAACAGCCTTAATACGCGAAATGTTTTATTGATAAACTGTTCAACATCGCGACGAAACATCGCTCCACATCGCCCTCATGCCCAACCTCGACATCCGTGAAGTCCGCCGTAAGCAGTTGATCGAAGCGACGCTGCGATCGATCGACGAAGTCGGTCTAAGCAGCACGACACTGGCGTCCGTCGCGCAGCGGGCGAGTCTCTCGGTCGGCATTGTCAGCCACTACTTTGGCGACAAGAGCGGTCTGCTGGAGACTACGATGCGCTACGTGTTGCGCGACCTGTCCGAAGCGATGGCTCGCTGCCGTGCCGAGGCGCCCGACGAACCGCAACAGCGCTTGCGGGCGATCGTGTCGGCGAACTTCGATGATTCGCAGATCAACGGCCCGGTCATGAAGACCTGGCTGTCGTTCTGGTCGCAAAGCATGCACGATCCGTCCCTGCGCCGACTGCAACGGGTCAATACGCGTCGATTGCTGTCGAACCTGACGGCGGAATTCGCTCGCGTGATGCCGCGTCTCGACGCGCGACGGGCTGCGACCGGGCTCGCCGCGCTGATCGACGGCCTATGGCTGCGCGGGGCCCTGTCCGGCGGGCCGATCAATACGAAGCTGGCGCTACGCATCACGCAGGAGTACGTCGACGCCTTGCTAGGTCGACACGGTACGTAATTGCCGCGCGCTACCCGCTGCCGCGCGCTTCTACTCTGCTTCTGTTCCCCCCCGTTTTCATGCCCCGCCGACGGTTTCTCGACGTCGGATCTGCGTACACGTCCCTGCAACCGACACCCGTCTGCCGCCTCGGACGAAGCCGTAGGCGCCCCCTGACACGTCGCATAAACGACGTTCGACTCGTTCGCGCTTTCCGGCTCGGGGCGTAAAATGGTAATCTATGTTGATTGAACGTTCAATCAACAATCCTTCAGGCCTGACAAGCCGCTCGACGAGTCCGTCATGTCCACGCCCACTTTTCAGTCGTATATCGACGGCCGCTATGCAGCGGCCGCCGCCGATCATTATTTCGAGACGATCAACCCGGCCGACGGCAGTGTGATCGGGCGCGTGGCGTGTGCGTCGCGTGCGGATGTCGAGGCGGCCGTGACCAGCGCCGTGCGGGGTCAACGGCAATGGGCCGCACTCACGGGGGTGCAACGTGGACGCGTCCTGCGCCGGGCCGTGGATCTGCTGCGCGATCGGAACGAGGCATTGGCGGCACTGGAAACGCGCGACACCGGCAAAGCTATCTCGGAAACACGGGCGGTCGATATCGTCACCGGCGCCGACGTGCTCGAATACTATGCCGGCCTTTGCGACGTGCAGGAGGGCATCCAGCAACCGCTGCGCGATACGGCGTTCTTTTATACGCGGCGTGAACCGCTCGGCGTCGTGGTCGGCATTGGTGCCTGGAACTACCCGATTCAGATCGCGTTGTGGAAGTCGGCGCCGGCCTTGGCCGCGGGCAATGCGATGATCTTCAAGCCGTCCGAGGTCACGCCCTTGTCCGCGCTGAAATTGGCGGAGATCTATACCGAGGCCGGTCTACCCGATGGCGTGTTCAACGTGTTGCAGGGCCCTGGCGCCGACGTCGGCGCCTGGCTGACCGCGCATCCGGTCGTCCAGAAAGTCTCCTTCACCGGCGGTGTGGAAACCGGCAAGACGGTGATGTCCACGGCAGCCCGATCCTCGCTCAAGGACGTCACGATGGAGCTGGGAGGCAAGTCGCCGTTGCTGATTCTGCCGGATGCCGATATTGCGCTAGCGGCCGATATCGCCGTCATGGCGAATTTCTTCAGTTCGGGACAGGTCTGCACGAACGCCACCCGCGTCTTCGTTCCTAGATCGATGCAGACGGCGTTCGAAGAAGCGGTCGTAACGCGCGTCGCGCGCATTCGTATTGGCGATCCCATGGCGCCGGAAACCAATTTCGGCCCGCTGACGAGCTTCGCGCATCGCGAGAAAGTGCTGTCCTATATCGAAATGGGAAAACGCGAGGGCGCCCGTCTATTGATCGGTGGAGATCGGGACCGGAGTGTCGCGCGGGCCAAGGGGGCCTATGTAATGCCGACCGTTTTCACCGACTGTCGCGACGACATGACCCATGTCCGCGAGGAAATCTTCGGTCCGGTCATGAGCATCCTGCCGTATGACACCGTCGAGGAGGCGATCACGCGGGCCAACGACACGCCCTTCGGTCTGGCCGCCGGCGTGGTCACGCCGAATGTGGCCGCCGCGCACGACGTCGCGCATCGCCTGGCGGCCGGCATTTGCTGGATCAATACCTGGGGCGAGTCGCCTGCGCAAATGCCGGTGGGCGGCGTCAAGCAATCTGGCATCGGACGAGAGAACGGGCTCGCGTCGTTGCACCACTACACGCGATTGAAATCGATCCAGGTGGAGCTGGGTGCCTTCCACAGCGTGTTCTGATCGGATCTCGAAAACACCATGTCTCAAAAGCGAGAATACGACTACATCGTCATCGGTGCCGGTTCGGCCGGCAACACCTTGGCGGCGCGGCTGACCGAGGATGCCGATGTGACCGTGCTGCTGCTCGAAGCCGGTGGCCCGGACTATCGGATGGACTTTAGAACGCAGATGCCGGCGGCATTGGCTTATCCCTTGCAAGGAAGGCGCTATAACTGGGGATATAAAACGGATCCCGAACCGTTCATGAACCATCGCGTCATGGACTGCGGGCGCGGCAAGGGGCTGGGTGGGTCGTCCCTGATCAACGGGATGTGCTACATCCGCGGCAATGCGATGGACTACGATCATTGGGCCGAGACGAAAGGACTCGAGCAATGGGATTACGCGCATTGCCTGCCGTACTTCCGTAAAGCGGAGCGCCGCGATATCGGCCCGAATGCCTATCACGGCGGCGATGGTCCCTTATCGGTGACGACGCCGAAGACCGATCGCAGCCCGCTGTTCGACGCGATGGTCGAAGCCGGCGTGCAGGCGGGCTATCCCAAAACCGATGATTTGAACGGCTTTCAACAGGAAGGCTTCGGCCCGATGGATCGCTCGGTCACGCCGACGGGGCGTCGTAGCAGCACGGCGCGCGGCTATCTGGATCCGGCACGCAACCGCCCCAATCTCGATATCGTTACCCATGCGCTGACCGATGTCATCGTGTTCGACGGGACACGGGCCGAAGGCGTGAAATGGTATGTCGGTAATGCACGGCAAGCGCACATGGCGTATGCGCGTCGCGAAGTGTTGTTGTGCAGCGGGGCCATCGCCTCGCCGCAGATTCTGCAGCGCTCCGGTGTCGGGCCGGCCGCCTTGCTGCGGTCGTTCGATATTCCCGTCGTCCGTGACATGCCGGGCGTGGGCGCGAACTTGCAGGACCATTTAGAGATGTATCTGCAGTACGCGTGCAAGCAAGCGGTATCGCTCGCACCCGCATTGAAATGGTGGAATCAGCCGAAGATCGGCGCGACCTGGCTCTTTGCGGGAAAAGGAATAGGTGCAAGCAACCACTTCGAAGCGGGCGGCTTTATCCGTAGCCACGACGACTTCGCCTGGCCGAATTTGCAGTATCACTTTCTGCCCGTCGCGATTCACTACAACGGATCGAACCCGATCAAGACGCACAGTTTCCAGATGCACGTAGGATCGATGCGTTCGCCTAGCCGTGGACGCGTTCATCTCACATCGCGCGACCCGCGTGAGCATCCAAGCATCTTGTTCAACTACATGTCACACGAGCAGGACTGGCGCGAGTTTCGCGCGGCTATCCGCATCACGCGCGATATCTTCCGACAACCGGCGCTCGCGCCTTACAGCGGGGCCGAGATTTCCCCGGGCAAGCATCGGGTCAGTGATGCCGATCTCGATAACTTTGTGCGCGAGCACGCCGAGACGGCCTATCACCCTTCCTGTACGAACAAGATGGGCGACGCGAGTGATCCTCTGGCGGTGGTCGATGGGCACGGGCGTGTGCATGGCGTGGAGGGGTTGCGGGTTGTCGATGCCTCGATCATGCCGCAAGTGGTGACCGGTAATTTGAATGCACCGACGATCATGATCGCGGAGAAGATCGCCGATCTCATCCGTGGGCGCGTGCCGTTGGCGCCGAGCGATGCGCCTTATTTCAAGGCGAGCGGGGCGCCTGCCCGGACGGTCTGACGCGGCGTACTAAAATCACTGTCCCGTATTCAGGTCCATCGCGATTCTGTCGATCAGTGCTCTGACGCGGCGAGGCTGTACGCGTGCCGGCGGATACACGATATGTAGAGCGGTGCGTTCCACCGCGAACGCCTTCAAGACCTCGATCAATCTGCCCATCGCCAAGTCGTCCTGCACGTCCCAGACGGACTTCTTGCACAAGCCGAATCCCTGCAGCGCCCATCGTTTGATCAGTTGGCCGTTATTGGCCGCACGCTGCCCGTCAACCGTGACGTCGTAAGGCTGCCCATCGACGTGGAACGACCAGATGTGGTCGAGCCCGAATGCGAAGCGCATCCGAATGCATTCGTGATCGCGCAGTGCATCGGGATGTTCTGGGATGCCGTGTCGCCGGAGGTAATCCGGGGACGCGCAAATCAACCGGCGATTTTCACCGATGACCTTCGCTTTTAAGTTGCTATCGGGATGCGTGCCGTATCGCACCGCGAAATCGACGCCTTGCCCGACCAAATCGACAAAGCTGTCCGTCAAATTCAAGTCGATGGTGACATCAGGATGCTCGCCCAGGAAGCGGTCGAGGATCGGGACGATACGGGTCTGCCCGAGATCGACCGGGGCGGTCAATCGGATCGGGCCGGAGATCTTTTCGGTACCGAACCTGACCCGGCTCTCCAGTTCTTCCGCTTCCGCAAGCAGGCGGCGCGCGCCTTCGGCAACGATCCGCCCCTCATCGGTCACGCTGATCGAGCGCGTCGTCCGCGTCAACAAGCTGGCGCCGTAATGTTTCTCCAACGCCACCAACCTTTCCGATACCGACGCGGGCGACAGCCCCAGTTCGCGCCCGGCAGCGGAGAGGCCACCCCTTTCGAGGATGGTGAGAAAGACGCGAAGGTTGTCGTACACTTTTCGAATTACCCGAAATAAGTTTCAGGAATTAGAGCAATTATCAGGGTATTCCGCAAGGCATAAAATCGATCCCATCCTTTTTCTCAAAAAACTAGCGAGGTCCTTTCATGCATTTCACCGACGACACCGTCTCCCTCGTCGTAGGCGGCACCAGCGGTATTGGTCGCGCCGTCGCGCAAGCACTGAGCGAGCGTCCGGGCAAGGTAGTCAGCGCCAGCCGCCGCAGCGGTCTGGACGTCAAGGATGCCAATGCGATGGCGCGCTATTTCGCGGCATTGGGCCCGATCGACCACCTCGTGATCACCTCCGGTTCGCAAGCGCCGGGTGGCAAGATCGTCGACCTCGACCTGCAGGCCGCCAAGGCGGCGTTCGACGTCAAATTCTGGGGGAGTATCGCCGTGGTGCAGGCGGCCGCAAAAACCATTCGGCCGGGTGGGACCATCACGCTGACATCGGGTTTCCTGGCGCGCCGCACGGTGCCCGGAACCTTTGTGAAGACGGCGATGAATGCGGCGCTCGAAGCGACCGCGAAAATGCTGGCGCGGGAACTGGCGCCGCTCCGCGTCAATATCGTCAGCCCCGGACTGACCGACACCGAGTCGCACCACGGCATGGATCCGAGTGCGCGGGACGCGATGTTCGAACGCGCCGCCGCGAGCCTGCCCGTGGGCCGCGCCGGTCGTCCGGAAGATATGGCAGCCGGTTATCTGCTTGCGATCGATAACGGCTTCATGACCGGTGCCGTGATCGATATAGAAGGCGGCGGCCTCATCAACTAAGTCCGGGTTTCTCGCCCAACCTGCCATCTCTTCACCAGGGTACGGTCTTTCCTTCGCGATCCAGGTATCGCAGGCCCGGCTTGCCTTGTTGCGACAGCAGCGTGCCCACGATATCGGGGACGGTCTCTTCCAACGTGAAGGCGGCGCTGGGGCCGCCCAGTTCCGTGCGGATCCATCCCGGCGCCATCAAGACCAAGGCGTGCGGATCGTCTGCGTGACGCGCGGCATAGCTCCGCATGAACATATTCAGCGCGGCCTTCGTGGCGCGATAAATATCGCGCATGCCATTCGTGTTGTTCGCGATGCTGCCTTGACCCGAGGACATGATGCCGATCAGTCCGTCGGCGGTCACGACATGCCGCAGGCTTTCGATCACGCGCATCGGGCTTAACGCATTGGTGATCATCGTGTGCGTGAAGTCTTCCGTCGACACGTTCGCGACAGTGTCGTCGGGATTGGCGTTCGTGGTTCCCGCATTGACGAACAGCATCTCGACGCGACGTCCGGAGAAGCGCGCGCGCAGCGCCGCGATCTCCTCTTCGCGCGTGATGTCGAGCGAGGCGATTTCGACGCGTCCGGCGTGCGTTTCGGCCAAGTCGTGCAGACCGGTCCGATGCGTGCCGCGCACCGTTCCGATCACGTTCCAGCCTTGTTTCAGGAACTCGGCGGCCATGGCATGGCCGATGCCGCGCGAGGCGCCGACGAGGAGGACGGTTCCGACTGCATTATTTTCGAGCGTGCTTGGCATCATGACTCCTTCGATAGAGGGGATCAATCAAGCCTAACGCAAGCGCTCGGAGGGCGCCAGACGCACCAGATGCATCTTATCGTTGCACGAGACGCGCTGTCAGCGGCGCGGATGTCGCCGCACCGTCGATTACGTCCGCACGCTGCCTAGCGGGCAATCCCCGCGACGTCGTTCTTATTGGCATCGAAACGCAGCAGCTCGATACTGCCGAAATTCCAGCTCGTGACCGGCTGTCCACGATCAGCCTCCAGCGCGGAGCGCACGAGGTCGGGATGACCGCGTTCGACGGCGGTGCGACGCGCGAACCAGACCGTTTCATGTCCGCTGATCAACGCCTTGATACGCGGGATGTCCGACGCAATCACCGCAGGCTCGCCCTTGTTGCTGCTCAGATAGTCGCGCGGCATATTCAGGGCCGGGTAGTCCGCCGGAATCTGGATGGCCGACAGTGCATCGTGGAAGCGATGCGTGTAATAGTTCAAGCCGACCGCCACCTCGTTCGGATAGATCAGCAGCACATCGTCTTTGCGCACTTGCTGCATCAGCGTCTGTTCGACCTTGCGCAGATTTTCGGTCGGCTTCACGAAATAGGATCGCGCGCCCAACAAGGACAGGATCACGACGACGGCAAGCACCAGATGGCGCCGCCATGCGACCGTCGAGACGAAGGCGATGCCGACAGCCGTCAGCACGATCATCGGCGTCATCATCCACGCCATCGTACGCGTGACGAAGATCGGCTTGAACAGATAGGACACTACGAATAGCAGCGTCATTGGCAGGAAGATCGCGATGACCGCATGCAATACCAGTGGCCCCCATGCGCGTTCGGCCCGATATAGCCGCACGGCGCCGTAGACCAGCAGGAGCAGCACCGGTATCGAGGCCAGGCGGCCACCGGTCGTCAGCGTCAACGGCCAGGCGAGCATTGCCGGCGAGATCTCCGCCCAGAATGCGGAATGGACCGTGCGCGACTCTTCCAGAAGGATCGGCACGCACGGCGCCCAAATCAGCAGCGCCAGGAGCAGCGGTTTGACGACGGCCCACAGGAGCGCGATGCGCTGACCCTTTCCGTACAGCACGATGACTAAGCCCATGGCCAGCCAATCGGCCATGATGATGACCGGGCTCGTATTGTGGAGCCACAACGTGATGCCGGCACAGACGCCCAGGCCCAGCCAGATCGTCAGCGTACTGGGCCGGTGGTTCGCGACAGGCGCCAATTCGGGCGACCATGCGCTGCTCGCCACCGCCTCGGCGTTCAGCTCCCCGCGGAACGCGAACAGGCGCTGGAGGTAAAGGCAGGAGAGCAGCAACATGCCGGCGCAACTGAGGCCCTGTAACGCATAGGGGCGCGCCTGTTGCGCGTACTCGATGCTGCCGGCGTTGATCGCGAGCAGCCCGCCTGCGATCAGGCCGATATATTCGGCGCGGGCGCCGGGCTTGATCCAGCGGGGCGCATTCGCGGCCAGGGCGATGGTCGCGACGCTGGCGATTACGGACAAGGTTCGCATCGCCGCCTCGCTGCTGCCGACGACGCCCATCCACAGTTTCAGGATCGAGTAGTAAAACGGCGGATGCGTCTCGTATTGCGGCGTCGTATGCCAGAGGTCGTGCCAGCTCAGGCTGGAGAACCAGAAGCTATAGGCTTCGTCGGTCCAGAAGGAACGACTGGAAAGCTCCGGCAAGCGCATCGCCACGGCGAGGGCGACGATCGCCCACACCGCGGCGGTGAATTGCCGACTGTGCACGCGCGGCAGCGGTACGGCGCTTTCCGTTCGACTTGTCGATAGAGGGGGAATGTCCGTCGGACCCTCCGCCGGCGCGGGCATTTGCGCCTGGAGTGAACGGGACCCTAGAGATTGCGCGTTTTGCGCATCAGCCGCGTGGACGTTGTTCATAGCGTCGTTTGACGAGGTAGATTGGCCGGCGTTTAGATTCGAAGTAAATCCGTCCAACGTACTCGCCCAACACACCAATGCCGATCAGTTGCATGCCACCGAGCATCAGTACGACGGTGAGAATGGACGCATAACCAGGCACTGCCACACCGAATACCACGGTGCGTGCTATCAAGAAAAACGCATACAAAAACGCAAAGATGGCGAAGACGACGCCGAGATACGTCCACACGCGCAAGGGCAGCGTGCTGAAACTGGTGAAACCCTCCAGGGCGAAATTCCACAGACGCCACCCCGAGAACTTGCTGTCGCCGGCCACCCGTGCCTCGCGCGCGTATTCCACCGTCGCGGTGGGATAGCCGACCCATGCGAACAGGCCTTTCATGAAGCGCCGTGTCTCGGGCAATTGCGTCAATGCATCTACGACCACGCGCGAAATCAAGCGGAAGTCGCCGACGTTCTCCGGGATCGGCACGTCCGACAAGTGATTGTGCAAGCGGTAGAACATCGCGGCCGTCTTGCGCTTCATCATCGAATCGGTGCTGCGGTCGGCACGCTTCGCGACGACGACGTCATATCCTTCGCGCCATTTCTCGATCATCAGCGGGATCACGTTCGGCGGATCCTGCAGGTCGGCATCGAATGGCACGATGACATCGCCGTGCGCTTCGTCGAGACCGGCGGACAGTGCGGATTCCTTGCCGAAATTGCGCGTCAGATCGATGACCACCACGCGTGGATCCGCTGCGGCATACGTGAGCAGTTGCTGCAGCGTCGTGTCGCGGCTGCCGTCGTTGATGCAGACAATCTCGAAACGAAATTCGCTCAGCGCTTCCAGTTGCGGCAATACTGCGGCGAAAAAAGCATCGATTACTTCGCCTTCGTTATAGAACGGTACGACCAGCGACAGCAATGGCTTGTGAATGGGATCAAGCTCCCGGGGCATCAGGAGCTGCGGGGCCACTCCAGGCGGCAGGAAAGAAGGCGTGGTCATCGCGTTGTCACCCATGGGTCACAGAGGAGAAGCGGAGCAGTGAGCCGTCCGACGGACGAAAACGTCGCACTTTACGCGACCGACGAGACAAATCTGTAAAGTGGCTGAGACAGCTTACACACTTCGGCGCAATTCAGCATACGACGGATCAAAATTCGGGATGCTGAATGGTTGCGCCGCAAACGGGCGCAGGCAGGACGACGGGATCGGCGTCGGTCTCTGTCGACGGGTCTTTTTAAACGACCGTTTCACGACGGATCATGCCGGAATGCGTCAGGGCCGATTATCACCCGAAACGATGGCGCGTGGCATGCCGTCGAGCGCAAGAAACGGAGCGAGGCAAGGGTTGCGATTGGTCGGCGACCAGACGAGGATCTGCTCGATCGTCGGTGCGTCGGCAAGCGCCCGAAAAACCACCCCGGGCAAGGCTGCCTTGCGCATCGAGTCCGGCACGAGTGCGACACCGACATCCTCATCGACGAGACTCAGCACCGTTTGCTGCAACTGGACCTCGAAGCGCACCGTCGGTTCGAAGCCGCCGGCGCGGCAATGCGTGACGATCGTATCGCGCAACCGCGGCGCGACTTCCGTCGCGGCCAATACGAAGGGCTCGCCGGCCAGTTGCGCGATCTTCAGCGACGGCGCCGGATTGGTGCCGCATGCGCTGCTGGCAAGCGGATGGTTTCGTCCGAGCGCGACGCAGAGCGGCTCGTCGACGACCACGCGTGCGACCAGACTGTCGGGCAAGACCTGTTGGAACATGATGGCCGCATCGATCTGACCGGAGAGCACCTGTGCGGCCAGATCGTTCGATACCACTTCGCGCAGGCGGAGCGAGACATCCGGATGCGCGGCACCGAACGCGCGCGCAAAACGGGGCATGACGCTGTATGACGCGCACATGGTGAAGCCGATCGACAGCGCGCCGAGGTCGCCGCGGGCCGCCGCCCGCGCATTTTTCGCGGCCTGTTCGATCGATGCCAGGATCGCGACGGCGTCTTGATAAAACCGTTCGCCGGCAGCCGTCAGGGTCACGTTGCGCGGTTCGCGATCGAACAAGGTCACGCCGAGCGTGGTTTCCAGCGCCGCGATCTGGCGGCTCAGCGGTGGTTGCGATAGATGCAGCGCCGCGGCCGCCCGGCCGAAGTGGCGCGTCTCGGCCAGGGCCACGAAATACCGCAGCGGCTTCACGTCGATCATGATGCGAAAAAGGTATCAAAGTGAAAGGAAATCGATATTGGATTGTATCAATTCAGCGGATTATGCTCGCGGCTGTCCTAATATTCCAAGCTCTTGCCGCGCGCCCCGATGTTGACTACCGTTGAAATACTGCTGCCGATCTTCGCGCTGATACTGGCGGGCTTCCTGTGCCGAAAACGCCGGATCATGGGGCCCACCGCGGCGTCGGAGCTGAATAAGGTTGTGGTCTGGCTGGCGCTGCCGGCCTTGCTGTTCGATGTGATGGCGCACGCCACCTGGACGCAAATGGACCAGCCGGCGTTTATCGCCGCCTTCGCGCTCGTCGCCGTGGCGATCTTTCTGGTGGTGCTGATCTGGCGGATGCGGGCTGGCCGGCATCTCGCCGATGCCAGTATCGACGCGATCGCCGCCGCCTATCCCAATACCGGCTATATCGGTTTCCCGCTCGGCATGGTGCTGTACGGGGCCCAAAGTCATATGCTGGCGACGATCGCGACGATTATCGTCGCCTGCGTGTTGTTCGCCGGCGCGATCGTCCTGATCGAGATCGGCGTGCAAACGGAGCGTCAGCCGCTTAAATTGGCGTGGAAGGTCGTGAAGTCGCTGGCCAAGAATCCGCTGATCGTTTCGCCGATCGCCGGCGGGCTGGTGGCCGCCGTGCATCTGAGCGTGCCGCAGAGCGCGGAGATGTTCCTGAAGCTGCTGGGCGACGCGGCAAGCCCCTGCGCGCTGATCAGCCTGGGCCTGTTCCTGGCCGAGGACCGGCCCTCCGGGCGCCTGCGTCCCACCACCGTCATTCTCGTGGCGCTGAAACTGATCGGCCAGCCGCTGCTGACCTGGTGGATCGCCGGGCATTGGTTCGGCATGTCCGGCGATCTCCTCGGCATCACGGTCATGCTGGCGGCATTGCCCACTGGCACCGGGCCCTTCATGCTCGCCGAATTCTACAAACGCGAAGCGGTGGTGACGTCCCAGGTGATTCTGCTTACCACCGTGTGCTCCCTGCTGACTTTGACGGTCTTGCTCGTGGCGATGGGGCACGTGCCGCACTGACGCCACATATTGCACTGCAGCGAAGCTGTCGCGGAATTTACGGATCGTCCGGCTGCCGTTACTATGCGCCACGGTTCGAAAATATGTGGGACAGATGAAAAAGACGCGCGCGGCTGTGTTTTTGGTATCGCTGGCGGGGGTGCCGGTCGTACCGACGATGGTGGGCCTCTCCTTGACGGCAATGCCGCATATCGTGCTGGCCCAGGCGGTGGTCGATGCCAGGCCCGCTGCCGCGCCGGCTTCCGCCTCCGCGCCATCGGACGCTGCCACGCCTGCGGCCACCACCGCTAGCGATAAAGCGCTGCCCGCGGTGACGGTGACCGCGCCCGGCGCCGGCAGCGCTACGACGGCGGATCGCTACCGCGCGCGGACGTCCTCGATTACCGGCAGCGATGACGCGCCTTTACGGGATACGCCGGCATCGGTGACCGTCATGACCTCGGCGCTGATCGCGGACCAGCAGGCCAAGCGGCTCAGCGACGTGCTGCGCAACGACGCCTCGGTCGGCAATGCCTACGCGCCCGTGGGCTATTACGAGGACTTCACGATCCGCGGTTTTCCGATCGACCTCGCCAGCGCGATCAAGGTCAATGGCATGGCCGCGTCCGGCGAGCAGCAATTCGGTCTCGAAAACAAGGAGCGCGTCGAGGTGCTCAACGGTCTGGCCGGGATCGAAAGCGGCGTGGTCGCGCCGGGCGGCATCGTTAATTTCGTCACCAAGCGCCCGGAGAACGTCCAGAGCGTCACCGTCGGCACGGACAGTCGCGGATCGACGTCTGCCGCCGTCGACCTAGGACGGCGGTTCGGGCAGGACAATGCGTTCGGCTTCCGCGTCAATGCGGCGCAAGAAAACACGCACTCCTATGTGGACGGCGCCAACGGCCGCCGCACCTTCGGCTCGGTCGCACTGGATTGGAATCTGACGCCGCGCGCCAGCCTGCAGCTGGATGCCGAGTTTCAGCAATTGACGCAGAAATCGGTGTCGGGCTATCAGTTGCTCGGCGGCACCGTCGTGCCGTCCGCGGCCTCGACGAGCAAGTTGCTCGGCACCCAGCCGTGGGCCAAGCCGACGACCACCGATGCGCTGAACCTGAATGGTCGCTTCGACTACCAGTTCAACGACGACTGGCGCGCCTATGTCGCCGTCAGCCGCAGCCGGACGATGATCGACGATAACGTCGCCTTCGCCTATGGCAACAGCGACGGGTCGTCGCCGTATTTCTTCGGCACGAACGGCGATTTCGATGTCTACGATTTCCGCAGTCCCGGCGAATACCGGCGCAATGACGAAGTCCGCAGCGCCTTGGTCGGCAGCGTCAATACCGGGCCGGTTCGGCATGATCTATCGGTCGGCATCGATATCCAGCGGCGCATCGTCAGCATGTCGACGGCGGTCAACGACTATGTCGGCAGCGAGAATATCTATGGCCCGGACCTGACGTTCGATCCGTCGCCGAATCAGGCCGGTCCGTCCTATCCGCAACTGGATGCCTGGCAATACGGCGTGTTCGCGACCGACAAAGTGTCGATCGGCCCGCATTGGCAAGTGCTGGGCGGCGGTCGGGAGGTGTTCCTGCGACAGCGTAGCTGGAGCGATATCGATACGGCGGCCACGCATACGGACCGCACGACCTTCCTGCCGCAACTGGCGGTGGTCTACAAACCGATCACGCCGGTGTCCGTGTATGCGTCGTATAGCAGGGCCTTGTCCCTGGGCTCCCAGGCGCCGTTCCGTGCGACGAATGCCTATGCTTTCCTGCCGCCGCTGATGTCGACGCAGTTCGAAGGCGGCGTCAAATACGATTGGCGTGAGGCCTTGAGCGTGGGCCTCTCGGTCTTTACGATCAACAAACCGTTCGAATTCGCGGCACCCGACGACAGCGCCGCCGGCTACACCTTCGTTCAGCACGGCACGCAGCGCAATACCGGCGTCGAGCTGAACGTCTCGGGCCGTGCGAGCCGCGACCTGACGCTGAACGGCAGTCTGGCCGCGATCCGCGCGCGGGCCTCGGGGACCGGCACCGCCGATTACGAAGGCCATCAGGTCATCAATGTGCCGGCACTGCGCGCCACGATCTATGGCGATTACGCGGTGCATCCGCTTCCGGGCCTGCATCTGCTGGGCGGCGTGGTGTTCAGCGGCAGCAAGACGGCGAACGAAGAAGGCACGGCTAGCGTGCCCGCCTATTTCGTGTTCAATGTAGGCGCACGGTATGAGACTCGTATCGGCGGACATCGAACGACGATCAGGCTTGCCGTCGACAACCTGTTCAACAAGTATTATTGGCAGGATGCGGGCGAACAACAGGGCGATGCCTATCTGTTCCTGGGCGCCCCGCGTACGGCACGGTTGTCCTTGACGTACGATTTCTGAGGACCGCCGCCGTCTCGGGCAGGCAAGAGTAGGGATCACGATGTCACCAATTGAAATCGCCGGCGTGCTGGTCAGCGCGCTGGCAGTCTGGTTGACCGCGCGTCGTCATCGGGCGTGCTGGCCGGTCGGCCTGCTGTCGGTCGCGCTGTATGCCTGGATCTTCCGCGACGCCAGGCTGTATTCGGATATGTTGCTGCAGGGCGCCTTTGCCGCCATGCAGCTCTACGGCTGGTGGCAGT
This sequence comes from Robbsia sp. KACC 23696, assembly GCF_039852015.1. NCBI lineage: Bacteria > Pseudomonadati > Pseudomonadota > Betaproteobacteria > Burkholderiales > Burkholderiaceae > Robbsia > Robbsia sp. KACC 23696. The sequence goes on from NZ_CP156626.1 coordinate 358,319, forward strand.
GGCGCCATCGGGACGGCGCTCAGGTCGACGACAATCGTGTCGATGTCCGCGTTCCGAGCTGGGGTCTGCTGTTGTCCGGCTTGGGTATCGGCGCCGCGGGCAGCGCCGTGCTCGGACTGATCATGTCGGTCTGGACGAACGCCGCCGTGCCGTGGTTGGATGCGCCATTGTCCGCTTTCAGTCTGGTCGCGCAGTATTGGACCGCGCGCCGTTTCATCGCTTCCTGGCGTCTCTGGGTCGTGCTCGACCTGATCTATGTGGGTATGTTCCTCTACAAAGACCTCTATCCCACCGCGTTGCTCTATGCCGGTTTCGTCGTTTTGGCCGTGATCGGGTGGCGCAGTTGGCGACGCGTGCTGATGCGCGGCGCGCATGTCCCATCGGCACCGTCGCCGAGCGGCACGCGTGCCGTCGGACGTGCGGCGGCCGGTCGGGCCCCGAACCTCGTCGGGGAAGCCGCCGCCGAACCGGCTGGCCCTACCGGGCGCCCCTTCGGCCAGTCTGGCCAATTTGGCGTCCACGGGCAGCAGGCCGAGCGCGACTGGCCGCTGATGATCGTCAGCGAACTGGCGAGCGTGTTGTCGTCTTACCGGATCGCCGGTGAAATCGACGTCATCTCCTGGCATAGCCCGCGCCCCTTCGCGGCGGCGGCGCTCGTTACGCTGACCACCGGGGAAACGGTGTTCGTAAAGCGTCATCACGAGCGGCTGCGGGACGTGGCGGCGTTGGCGGAGGAGCATCGCTTCATCGCCCACCTGCATCGCCAAGGTTTTCCGGTGGTGCAGGTCCTGGGCGATCGCCTGGGACGCACGGCGATCCAGATCGGTGAATGGACCTACGAGGTCCATGGCGTCGGCGATGGCGAGGATCTGTATCGCGACGTCATGTCCTGGGAGCCGTTCGCGCGCGTCGAGCATGCGTTTGCGGCGGGCGCCGCGCTGGCGCGCCTGCATCGTGCGGCACGCGGCTATGATGCGCCGGCTCGTCCGCCGCGTCTGCTGCTGTCGAGTTACCAGGTGATCGGCGCGTCGGCCTTGCTGCCGGCACTGGAGAATTGGGTCGCCGCCCAACCCTTGTTGCAGCAGGCCTTGGCGATGCGGCCCTGGCGCGAGGAGATCGTCGCGGCGATCGGTCCTTGGCACACGCAGTTCGTCCCGCTATTGGAAGCCGAGGGCGCGCCGGCCGCGCCTGGCCTGACCCCGTTGTGGACGCACGGCGACTGGCATGCGTCGAACCTGTTGTGGTCGAAGGGCGGCAGCGTCAGCGGCAGCGGGGCGCCGGGATCGTCCGTCCCCGATGTCGGGACGGTGCTCGACTTCGGTCTCGCGGACCGGACCTGTGCGGTGATGGATCTGGCGCTGGCGATCGAGCGCAATACGATCGAATGGCTGGTGCAGTCCGATGCGCGACCGGTTCATCTGGACCAGATCGATGCATTGTTGGGCGGCTATCACCGCGTGACGCCGTTGACCGAGGCGGATCTTGCCGCGATAGTCGCGCTATTGCCGATCGTTCATACGGAATTCGCGCTGTCCGAAGTGGGCTATTTCGCTGGCGTGCTCGGCCTTGCCGAAGCCGCTGCCGTTGCCTACGACGACTATCTGCTCGGGCACACGCGCTGGTTCGGCACGCCGTACGGTGCCGCTGTACTGGCCCATCTGCGCGCCTGGCGCGGACCCGCAGGCAGCTGAGCGCCGGGGGCCGACGCGTCGCCAGCCTCGCGCGCGCTTAGCTCTCAGCCGTTGCGGGGCTGCCGATATCGATGGTCCTGTCGCCAACGAAGACCCGTGCGCGGCGCGGCGACAGCAGCACTTCCTCGTTTTCCTGCAACTGGAGATCGAGGAACTGCTGGGCCGGCAATTGCGCTTCGATGACGGCGATGCCGGCACCGGCGCCCGCCGTCGGTGCCATTCCAACCGTCTCCGCCCGCGCGAGCAATTCGAGCTTGGCCACCGCGCCGATCACCACGGCGCGGCTGAAGAGCGCCGAAATGCCATGATGGCCGGGGGACGGACGCGAGATGACGAAATCGTGCGGTCGGATAAAGGCATCCGCTTCGCCGGTCGCGGGCAGGGCCGCCGAAGCCGGTGCCGACGCGCTGTCACCCGCGGCAGCGTGCAATGACGATGGCGCGTGGAAGGTATATTCGCCCAACTGGATCTCACCGTCGCGCGCCGTGCCCTGGAAGCGATTCGCATCGCCGAGGAAGCCATAGACGAAGGGGCTGGCGGGCCGCTGCCACACATCCAGCGGCGAGCCGCTTTGTTCGATACGGCCGCGATTGATCACCACCACGCGATCGGCTACTTCCAGCGCTTCTTCCTGATCGTGCGTGACGAAGATGCTGGTGACGTTGAGTTCTTCGTGCAGGCGTCGCAGCCAGCGGCGCAGCTCCTTGCGGACCTTGGCATCGAGCGCGCCGAACGGTTCGTCGAGCAGCAAGACCTTCGGCTCCACGGCCAGCGCGCGGGCAAGGGCGATACGCTGTCGCTGACCGCCGGACAATTGCGACGGATAGCGATCGGCCAGCCAATCCAGTTGCACCAGCTTCAACAACGCATGCACTTTCTCGCGGATATCGGCTTTCGATGGCCGCTCGCTGCGCGGACGGATCTTCAAGCCGAACGCGACGTTGTCGAAAACGGTCATATGCCGGAACAAGGCATAGTGCTGGAACACAAAACCTACCTGGCGCTCGCGGACGTGGACGTCGGTGCTGTCCTCGCCGGAAAACAGGATCTGCCCGCTATCGGGCGTTTCCAGTCCCGCGATGATGCGCAGCAACGTGGTCTTGCCGCATCCGGACGGCCCGAGAAGCGCAATCAGCTCGCCTTGCGCGATATGCAGGTTGACGTCGTTCAGCGCTTGGAAATCGCCGAAGCGCTTGTTCACGTGTTGAACTTCGATACTCATCGGAAACCTCAGGCACGCCGATTGGCGCGGGAAACATCGGAAGCAGCGGCGCCGTGCGCGGCCGCCCCACTCACATTGGCGTGGGCATCGACGACGACATCGGTGCCCGGATGCTCGCTGGGCAGATCGGCCAGCCGCTTCATCTCGCGTTCGTGGCGCCATTCCACCGCGGACTTGATCAGCAGCGTGACGAGCGCCAGCAACGCGAGCAGCGATGCCACCGCGAAGCCGGCTTGAATCTGGAATTGGTTATACAGAATCTCGACCTGCAGCGGGATCGTGATCGTCTCGCCGCGCAAATGGCCCGAGACCACGGACACGGCGCCGAACTCACCCATGGCGCGGGCGTTGGCCAGAATCACGCCATACAGCAGGCCCCATTTGATATTCGGCAAGGTCACGTGCCAGAACGTCTGCCAGCCGCTGGCGCCCAATACGATGGCCGCCTGTTCCTCGTCGCTGCCCTGTGCCTGCATCAACGGAATCAGTTCGCGCGCCACCAACGGCAGGGTCACGAAGGCGGTGGCCAGCACCACGCCCGGCACGGCAAAGACGATCTGGATATTGTGGTCCATCAGCCAGGGGCCGAGCCAGCCCTGCGCCCCCAGCACGAGTACGTAGGACAGGCCCGCCACCACTGGCGATACCGAGAACGGCAGATCGATCAAGGTGATCAGCACGGCCTTGCCGCGAAACTCGAACTTTGCAAGCGCCCAGGCTGCCGCAACGCCGAACACGACATTCATCGGCACGCTGATGGCGGCGGCGAGCAGCGTCAATTTGATCGCGGACCACGCGTCGGGATCGGTCAACGCGCTGAGATAGGCGCCCACGCCCTTACGCAACGCCTCGACAAAGACGGTGAGCAGCGGCAATACCAGAAATAGCGCGACGAACAGCAGCGCGATGCCGATCAACAGACGACGCACCCACGGCGCTTCCTCGGTGCCACGCCGAATACGTGCGGTTTGCGACATGTGCTGCTGGTTGCGCGGCGTGGGCGCGCCGGGCGGGCTGGCGGGCCGTTGTGGCCGGCTGGTCGAGGACGCGCTCATTTACGGCCTCCCGCGAGCAGGCGACGTTGCCAGGCTTGGAGTCCGTTGATGGCCAGCAGCAGGATGAAGGAGGTGATCATCAAGACGACCGCAACGGCCGAGGCGCCGGCGTAATCGAATTGCTCGAGCTTGACCATGATCAGCAAGGGCGTGATCTCGGACACCATCGGCATATTGCCGGCAATGAAGACCACCGAGCCGTACTCGCCGACCGCACGCGCGAAGGCCATTGCAAAACCGGTCAGCAGCGCCGGCGAAATCGCAGGCAGGATCACCTTCGAGAAGATCTGCCAACGCGTCGCGCCCAAGCTGGCCGCCGCCTCTTCGAGTTCGGCCTCGCTGTCTTCCAGCACCGGTTGCACGGTACGAACGACGAACGGCAGGCTGATGAAGGTCAGTGCCACGACGATGCCGGCCGGGTTATAGGCCAGGTGGATGCCGACCATCGCCAGATATTGGCCCAGCCAGCCGTTGTTCGACAGGATCGCGGTCAGCGCGATGCCAGCGACGGCGGTCGGCAACGCGAACGGCAGGTCCACTAGCGCGTCGACGATGCGCTTGCCCGGGAAACGGTAGCGCACCAGCACCCAGGCGATCAGCAGACCGAATACCAGATTGATCAGTGCCGCGATCAGCGCACAGCCGAACGTGACGCGATAGGTCGCCAGCACGCGCGGCGCCGCGACGGCGGTGACGAAGTCGTCCCAGCCCAGTCCCGCCGTCCGGAAGAACAAGGCGGACAACGGCACGAAGACCATCAGGCACAGATAGAACAGGCTGAAGCCCAGCGTCAGGCCGAAGCCCGGCAGCACGCGCCGTGATTTGCGCGGCTTGCCCGGCGCCGGCGGCGGTGGCGCGATCGGTGCGGACGGCGGTCGCGCGCCGCCATCGCCGCGAGACGTCTCGGACGGGGCGCCATGCGCAACGGCGGCGTGGGCAGCAGCAGGCACGTCGGAAAAGACGGCGTGCGCGCCGCGAGGAGCGGATCGGGATGCGGATAAGGCCATACGGTCGAGCGTTGCGGCTTCGCTGCGTTGAATGATGCCGGAGAAAACAGCAGGATACGCCGGCGCGAGGTCATGCCGTCCCGGCAAATGTCTGGGAACAAACGGGCCATTATAAAGACCCGCTTTGGCGCAAAACAGGTCGAATGGCGTGAAACGGACTGAATCGGTTCGACTTTTTCGTTATGAGCATATGGTCGCGGAGCCCGCCGTCGATGGACCGCCATGGCGCCCGGCTTGACGAGGCAAGGGGCGGCAGGGCAGCATCGAGTCTCAGTGGAGACAGCAGATGCGCTTATTTTTTGCCTTGTTGCCCGATGATAACGTCCGTGAAACGCTGGCGCGGCGGGCGTTGCAGGTCCAGCGCCGCTGCGGCGGCCGACGCCTGCCGACCGAATCGCTGCATTTGACCTTGCTGTTCCTCGGACAGGTACCGACGGATCGGCTGCCGATGCTGGCGGCGATGACGACGGCCTACAGCGTGCCGCCCGGGACCTTGCAGTTTGCCCGTTTCGGCGCGTTTGCCCGCCGCCGGATCGTCTGGGCCGGCATCGGCGATGGCGTCGGTGTCGGGAGTGGACGCTCGGAGGAAGACGTTGCCGCGGCACAGGACGCCAGCGGCCTGACTGACCTGCTGGCGTTGCAGCGCGATCTGGTCGAGCGCATCACCGTGGCGGGCCTGCCGATCAAGGACGAGCCGTTTCGCCCGCACGTCAGTCTGCTGCGCGATGCGACGCCGTCCGATCTCGGTGGTGCCGTCGCTTCGCTCTCTTTAGCGCCGGTGGACTGGTCCTATAAGCGCATTGCGCTAATGGCATCCGAACCGACCGGTGGCCGTCATCGCTACGTCGAGCTAGCCCGTTCACCGCTGGACGTGCCGCGCGACGCGCTGTCGGGCCAGCCGGGATAACAAACAACAGTCTTGGCGTGTCGTGTCGACGGCCCTTGTGTCGTGCGACAATCCCGTGGCGCGTCGGTACGGCCGATCGATCCGGCAACGGGTCCGGGCCGCGGCTTCTGTGGCGCGGTTTCCCTCGCTCGGCGTGCGTCACCATTGAATGGATTCAGGAGTCAGCATGTTCGGCGATATCGCCCGTTTTCTCATCGACATCGTTTTTACGCTGTTCGGCGCAGCCTTGTTGTTGCGCGCATGGATGCAGGCAGTGCGGATGCCGCCCCGCAACCCGGTTTCGCAGGGCGTGTTTCAAATCACCGATTGGTTGGTCGTGCCGTTGCGGCGCGTGCTGCCGGGCACCGGTGGTATCGATTGGGCCTGCCTGCTGGCGGCCTGGCTGACCGCGCTTGTCTACCTGCTGCTGGTGGTCCTGGTGGCGGGCGGCGATCCGGGCAGTTTGTTCCCGATGGTGCTTGCGTTTGCCTTGCTGACCACGCTGAAGTGGGCGGTCACGCTGGTGATGTGGGCGACGCTGTTGATGGCGTTGATGTCCTGGCTCAATCCGCGCGCGCCGACGATGGTGTTGCTCGACATCCTGACCGCGCCGTTCCTGAACCCGCTGCGTCGCGTGCTGCCGCTGATCGGCGGCATGGATCTGTCGCCGCTGGCCTTGTTCGTGATCACGCAGATCCTGCTGATGGTGATCAGCCGCCTCGGGATGAGCCTCGGTTATTGATCACGCGGCGGCGGAGTGGTGGTGCCAGTCGCCGCGTCGGCTCGGGCTGCTGCCGCGTGCCGATTGCGCTGATTGCTCCGATTCAGCCGCATCCGGCTTCCGCTCCGGTTCCGTCCGGCGGTGTGCCCGCGCGATCGTGGCGTAGGCCAACATGCACGGCAGCATGCGCCAATCGACCTTCGGGAACACCGAGCGGTCCAGTGCGCTTTCCATCGACAAATTCGTCACCCTCACCCGCTTGGCCCGCAAAATAGGCGCGGCATGCTGGAACGAGGGCAGGATTTCGCCTTCTAACTGTCGATGAATCATCGTCGGCAGCTTGTCTTCCGGGCTCTCGTAGAAGCGCGGCTTTTCCGCGGCATTCCCCAGATCGAGCCCATGCAGATAGACATCGCCGTGCCCCAACCACGCGGCCACCTGTAACGCCTCGAAGGCGACGGTACCACCGGGAAAGACGCCTCGGGCGATGTCATGACTGAAGCCGAGCGGCATCGCCGTATCGAAGTGCGCCATCGTCCCGTTCGAGCGCGCCACCACATCGGCATAGCATTCCTTCGGACGCAGGGCCTGCTGGCCGACGCGCTCCATCAGGAACACGCGGCAGCGGAATGCCGATTGGGGGAAGCGCTGCAGGATGGTCCACAGGCAGATCGGGGTCGTGAACAAGACCAGATCCTGCGCGATCAGATGCGCGACCAGATCTTCGCGATGCCGGATGAAGCCGTTATCGGTGATGCAGTAGTAGTCGAACTGCATGCCGTACTGCCGCGTCAACGCCACCGCGCCGTTGACGCCTATTCGCTTGTGTGTCGGCGTGGCGGCGGTCAACGCCGGGTAGTCGATCTGGGCAACCGACGGGCCGCAGGCGATCAGGTGGAGCGGCGGCAGCGTGGGCTGGCCGGGGACGTTCGTTTCGCCTTGCGCGCCCGCGGCTCCGGCGCCCTGGCGGATCGAGGCATCGGCATTCGCGAGCGGGAAATCCCGACCGTGCACGACGAAGCGCGTGACGCGCCCCGCATCATCCCGGATCACCCGCGCATGCGGCCAGAGCCGTTCGCTGTGGCGTTGCTCGGCGGAATGCGTCGCCCGGAATACTGTTTTCAGTACGGCGGCGTAGACGCGTCGCCACGCACGGTCCAGGCGGCTGCGCCCTTGGGCATAGGGAACATCGGCGGCGCGGTCGGTTGCTTGAGCCTGGGGCGTCTGCGACGGTCGATGTGCTGCCGCGCGCGGGCTGACGGTTGCTTCCGCAGGCGCGTTTTGGCGGCCTTTACCAAAGGGGCGGGCGAAATGGGCACCGATCATTTGCCGATCTCCTGCGACGTGGACAGCGCGCCGGCGGCATGCGTCGGCACGCTGCCGCCGCGCAAGCGCCATTTGATCCGCGACCAGAGCGACATCCGTCGCGTGCGCTTATTGCCGGTGTAGTGGGCCTGACTGGCCTTGACGATCCGTCCGAAGGGATGGGCGTTTCGGTACGCCTCGAGCGTATAGCCGGCGGCGAGCGCATCGGCGTAATATTGATCGAACACAGCCTGAAGATCGGTCCGCGGATGCGCCAGCACATCGCCGTCGAACCAATGCCGGGCGCCTTCCGCGGCCAGACGGGGAAAGGCGTATTTGTGCGTGAATTGGGTGCCGATATCCGAGTAATGCAGGATACGAATGTCTTTCAACGGCCGATTTTCGCCGTCGACGTTGTTTTCATCGGGATGCAGCCGGTGTGTAAATTCCGGATGGTCGTTGAAAAAATGAATAAGGTCGGCGTGCGCGCCGGGTGCGCCGCGCAGCGCTTCCAGCGACGGCAGGTGCGTCTTCGCCTCGGCACAATCCCAGACCATGACGCAATAACGCCAGCTTTTCTTCTTCCGCTTGGTCGCGGCGAGGGCCTGTCCCGGTGCGAGCGGCGTGCGCCACAGGTCGGCAATATCGCGTAGGACGACCATGTCGGCGTCCATGTAGATCGCGCGACCTTGATAGTTGCAGAGTGCCGGAATCGCCCAGCGGAAACCCGAAAAAGGCGTTACCCAAAGGTCCGTCCGCCAACCAAGGCCCTTTTCAGGCTCGGAATACCACGGGCTGGCGGGGTCCCGCGATAATTGCATCCAGTGAATCTCGACCGGAATCGACGCATGACGGCGCAGGCTGTACTCCAGCACCATCATTTGTTCCAGGTCGCAATTGTTCGGATCGCAACCGACAAAGACCCGCGCGACGTCCGCGGAGGCGGGCGCTATCGCGGACGGGGCGTCGTCCGACAAAGTCGTGTGTTGGCGTGAATCGTCCGATTCGGCTGGCATTGCGGCAACTCCGTCGCTCAGAGACTGAATAACGTTTGGTTGCCGGATATTGCAATTTTTATGCCTGCCCTGGCAGGCAGTTTACAGTCTGTCAGCCAGCCTGGCCTGCCTCAGTGTGCGCTGGTGCCGCGCCCGCCGCGCAGCATGACGGCCGATTCGGCGAGATCGGTTTCCCGCAGCAGTCGTTGCAAGGTCTCGTCGTTGATCGCGTTGCTGGCCTGGCGCCGGAAGAATTCGCTGCGTTCCGCGCGCAGCGCGGCAATGTGCATGCGGCGCGCAATCTTCTCCGAGCGACGCGCGCGATCGCGCAGCGATTCGTCGATGTCACCGCCCTCGGCGTGCGTATGGAGCGGTCGCTTGTAGACGGCGGAGACTTGCGAGGCGATATCGGCCGCGAGACCGTCATCTTCGTCACCGCGTTCGGCGCGCAGGGTGCGCATCCGCTCATATTCGGCGTCGATCGCCTTCAGGGCTTCGGCGCTGGCCGCTGCCCGCGCCTCCCGTTCTTCCCGCTTCTCGCGTTCGCCGCCCAGGTCCTTCAGTCGGCCAAGCGCCAAAGGCAGCCCGATCGTGGCGACCACCAGCGAGAAAATGATGACGCCGGCCGCCAGAAAGACGACGAGATCGCGGGCGGGGAAGGGCGTGCCATCGTTCATCGTCAGCGGAATCGACAGCACACCGGCCAGCGTCACCGCGCCGCGCACCCCGGCCAGCGACGTGATGGCCGCGATGCGCAAGCCCGGAATCGCGTTGTCGATACCCATTCGTGCAATGCGCCGGCTCGACAGCCAGCGTAACGACCACACCCATACCATGCGCAATACCAACATCGCCGAGGCGATTGCCAGCACGTGGCCGACCAGCGCGGCCAGCTCGCCGTTATGCAGCCGATGCGCTTCCAGCAGCGCGCTGCCGATGATCGACGGAAACTGCAGGCCGAGCAGGATGAAAACGAAGCCGTTGAAGATCAGTTCGATCATGGCCCAGACGCTGGCGCCGCGCATCCGCGTGGCGACGCTTTCGGTGCTGAGATCGGTCGTGAAGTTCATCGCCATGCCGGCCGCCACGGCCGCCAGAATGCCCGACAGCCCCAGGTGTTCCGCCAGCAGGTAGGCGGCAAACGGCAGCAACAGGATCAGAATGATCTGCACGCCCGGGTCGTCGTCGTCGGACAGGCGGGCAATCTTCTGGCGCAGCCAGTTGAAAGGCCAGGTCAAGGCGACCCCCATCGCCAGCCCACCCAAGGCGATCACGACGAAACTGATCGAGGCCTGCCACATCGAGAAGGTGCCGGTCAGCGTGGCGGCCACCGCGAACTTGAAGGCCACCAGACCCGATGCATCGTTCAGCAGCGCCTCGCCTTCGAGGATGTGTTTCAACTGCAGCGGCAGGCGACCGCGCGGAATGATGCCCGACAGCGCCACCGCATCGGTCGGGGACAAGACGGCGGCGAGCGCGAACGAAACGGGCAAGGGCACCACCGGCACCAGCCAATGGATGAAATAGCCGAGGCCGCCCACGGTGAAGAACACCAAGCCGAGTGCCAGCATCAGAATGGGGCGTCGATGCTGGAACAGCTCGCGCTTCGGCATGCGCCAGCCATCGGCGAACAGCAGCGGCGGAATGAAGAGCAGCAGAAACACTTCCGGCACGAAGGTGACGTGCAGGTCGAGGCGCTTCCAGGCCAAGGCGCTGCCGATGGCGATCTGGATCAGCGGCAGCGGGACCGGGAAGCGAATCAGGCGTGCGGCGGTACCGGACAGCGCGACCGCCAGCAAAAGGATGAGGACAGTGAAAACGGTTTGCATCAGCGGAGGATCGGCATCTCGCAAAAGCGTCGCATCCGGCTGGAGCGAACCAGTCAGTGCGGGTTGAAAAAAGCATGCAGGGCGGGGGGCCGGCAGAGATCGTCTGCCCGTCGGGGCAGCGTCGGGAATACCTCTCCGACAGCTCTCTAGTTTACGGCAACATTGCAACGCGATGGTGACGACCGAAAATACCGATCGTGTCAGCCGGCGTGTCGCACGTCCGCGCTCGTCTCGGCGCCAGTGCCGGGATGGGCGATCGGGCCGACGCCGCGCGGCGCGCTCCCGCCGGTGTAGGTCGCGTACCCGCCGCCATGTTGCGAATTGTGCAGCGGCATCGGCATGCCGCAGCGACGCCGCAGCGTATCGAAGGCGCGCAGCACCCGCGCCGGCGACACCAGGTACTTCCAGCATTTTTCTTTCAGGAAGCGGCCCGGCACGATCGGCAGCGGCAGCACCATCTCCGACGGCGCCCAACCCGGTTGCCAGCGGACGGCGATCTTCGGCCGCATCGCCAACGACACGGCCGGCACGCCGAGGCAGGATGCCAGGTGACCGATGCCGGAATCGTTGCCGATCACCCAGCCCGCCGTCACGATCCGCTCGGCGACGAGGCTCAGGCTGGGATAGGCGCACGCGCGCAAACCGTAGGACTGCAGCCAGCGCCAGTTTTCCATCGCCGATTGCGGCAGCAGGAATTCCGGATCGAAGCCGCGCGCCCGCAGCTGCAAAGCCAGCGCGACGAAGCGCTTCGGTCGCCAGCTCTTTTGCGTATCGCTCGCAACCGGATGAATCACCACACGGCGCATATCGCTGCGTGGCGTCAGCGTCGCCGTTGCGGCGCCGTAGGACGTCGATGCCGAAAGCGGGGGCGCGGCGGTGGTCTGGGTCGGGATGCCGACGAGCGCCGGGTCCATCGCGAGCGAGGTCGGCGCCGGGGCCGCCTTCTGGCGCGACAGCGGCGACAGCGTCATGCCGTTTTCCCGCACGACATCGGCCAGTCCGAAATGGACGCGACAGACGTCGAGCTGAATGTCGACCATGTTCCGAACCTGCCGATAAGTCGGCCAGTCGTCCATCACGACGATATTTGGGTGCGGGTCACCGGCCGGCAAGACTTTGTCGGCATGGTAGGCGTGCAGGATGACGTCGTACGGAGACAGCGCGGCCGACGCTTCGTGCGTTGCCAGGCCCGGCGCGATATCGAAACCGGGAAACCAGTCACGCAAGGCGTGGATCTGGTTGCTGAACACTTTTATCTGAAAGCCGTGCCGGGTCAGGTTGTTCACCACGACCATCGACAGCAGCGCGTCGCCAAGTCGAGGCGACATCACGAAAGCAAACGTGCGATTTGCGCTGAACGACATCTACCGCACCCCCTCTCCACGCCGCCGGGGGCACGCTGCCGAACCTGCGGCGCGCGATGCATCCCCGGACAGGTCGCCGCGCGGCACGCGAACGCCATGCGTACGCAGGCCTTCACGTCGTGCGGCATTATTCTGGGGCGACTCGCGGCAGATCGTACTCAAGGCACTCTCCGATTTGCTCGTGTAGACATGGACTTGGCTGACCGATCCGGTGACCGGCGCGTCGTACATGAGACGATGGATCCAGCACATATCGCATATATATCAGCGATATTTTCGTGGCGCTGCATCACGCCCGCTCCGAGCAGTGCGCCAGACATGCAGGCCATGACAACGATCCAATAATATACCGTCAATCGTGAATGTTTGCCTGAACGATGAAAGGCGCGGAGAGAAGCGCGTCGGGACTTTATAGGAAACGTGCCGGCGCGTGGGGAGGCCGGTCGCGTGGCGCGGCGCGCCGTGCCGCTGTTTCAGCGTTGTTCGAAATGACCGAAGCGACGGTCGTCAGGGATGCGATCGCTTTCGACCGATTCCACCCTTGCCATCGGCGGTCCTTGCCGCAGCCATTCCAACATGCGGTCGACCTGATCGACCGAGCCCTGGATGATGCCTTCGACGGATCCGTCGCCGACGTTGCGGACCCAGCCGCGCACGCCGATCAAATGGGCGCGGCGCACGGTGGCCGCGCGATAGCCGACGCCTTGCACGCGGCCGGTGATCCGAATCGTATAGGTTTCAATATCCATGCGTATAGAAAGCGCTGCCGTCGATGAAGAACGACAGACGCGTCAGAGTACTCAAACGGTCCAGTGCGCGCGCGGATCGAAGTGCATCGCCTGCTCCATCGCAAGGTAGGCATTGCGCGCTGCATTCGTGCCGGCGGGAGGCAGGGCGATCTGAACCTGCACATACAGATCCCCAGGCGTCGTGCCCGGTATGCCTTTGCCCTTCAAGCGCAGTTTGCGTCCGGCGGCGGTGTTCGCCGGGATCGTCAGTTGCACCGAGCCATCCGGCGTCGGCACCGACACGGTGGCGCCGAGCGCCGCTTCCCACGGCGCCAGCGGCAACTCGAGCGACACATCGCGCCCATCTACCTTGTACAGCCGATGCGGCGCGAAGGACAGTTCCAGGTAGAGATCGCCTGGTTTGCCGCTGCCCGGCGCCGGTGCGCCCTGGCCGGTCAGTCGCAGGTGCTGGCCTTCCTTCACGCCTTTCGGGATCGTGACATCGAGTGTCCGTTCCTGTGTGGACGCGCGGCCGAGCGCATCCACCGCGGGAATGCGCAATGTGATCGTGCGGCTCGCGCCGCGATAGGAATCTTCCAGATCGATGCTGACTTTGGCGTGATGGTCCTGTCCGGGCGCCGATCCGCCACGGCGACGCGAGGCGCCCGGGCCGGTCGAACCCGCGCCGGGTCCACGACGCGTGGCGCCGCCGAACATCGATTCGAAGAAATCGCTGAATTCGCCGAATTCCCCGTGCTGGCCGCCGCCCGTGCCGCCGCTGTCGGCGCCGCGCCGTCCGAAGTCGAAACCGCTGCCCCAGTTGGGCGGCGGCTGGAAATCCTGGCCATTGCGCCAGTTGCTGCCCATCTGGTCGTAGGCGGCGCGCTTTTCCGGGTCCTTCAGGACCTGATAGGCCTCGCCTACTTCCTTGAAGCGCGCCTCGGCATCCGACGCCTTGTTGACGTCGGGGTGGAATTGCCGGGCCAATTTCCGGTACGCGGCCTTGATATCGTCCGCCGACGCCGCGCGTTTCAGCCCGAGGATGGCGTAGTAGTCCTTGTACTTCATCCGCTTACGTCGTCCGCTGTGTTAAGTGCCGGGTTTGCCCCCGGCCGTGCCTGTTAGGTCCTGCATCCTGAGCGCATATGGGGGCGGGATCGCAGATTTCCAGGGCAGCGCTCAGGGACGCAGGCGAAACGGCGTGAAGTTCGTGTCGCGATCGTAGTGATCGTGGCGCTCGACGCGCTTGAGCCAGCCGACGATCCAGTACGTCAGCGGCGTCGCCAGCACTTCCCAGGTGGTCTTCAGCAGATATTGCGCCAAGGCGACGTGCCAGACCTGGCTGGTCGGCCAGATGCCGTAGAAGGCGATCACGTAGAACAGCGACGAGTCGAAGGCCTCGCCGACCGCCGTCGAGCCGATCGTTCTGAGCCAGAGCAAGCGCCCGCCGGTCAGGATTTTCATCTTGGCCAACACATAGGCATTCACCAGGCTGCCGGTCCAGAACGCGACGATCGAGCCGACGACGATGCGCGGCGTATTGCCGAACACCCCTTCCAGATGCTGCTGATAGCCATGCATATAGTCGGAATTCGCGGCCGGCAGCGCCAGCACGATGGCCGACATGACGGCCATGAAGATCAGCGCCCCGAATCCGGTCCAGACCGCGCGTCGGTCATACGCATAGCCGTAGACCTCGGTCATGATATCGCCGAAGGCATAGGAAATCGGGAAGAACAGGACGCCCGCGCTGTAGGACACGAGACCGAGACCCGGCAGATCGATCACCGCGACCTTGCCCGCGCCGATCAGATTGGAACAGATCAGCACGGTGACGAAGGCGCCGAGGAACAGGTCGTAGTAACGAAAGCGGGGGCGCGCCGGCGCATCGTCGACGAGGCGCGCGTGCTTTGCGTTGTCAGCGTCGTCTACGGGGTCCGAAGTCGGAAGAGGGGGCGTGTGCATGGCAGGCCGGATACGGAGTCTGGGCAGGGTCGATGCAGGATGCCGGGCGATGGGGCCCGGTTGGTTGGCCATTGTGCCTGAAGTCGAAATACGTCGTCGCGGGTTTTTCCGACGGGGGCACGGAACGGTCAATCCGTTTATCCTGCAGGCTTGCGCGGCGCAAAGTCGATTCCTGTTGCAACGCCCGCCTTCGAGGAGAGTTGTCGATGTCACACCCGTCCCAGACGTCCAGCGTGTTCAACGCCTTATTCGTGGAGCAGGGCGCGAAAGCACGCTTCTGCCAATTGCACGACGCGCAATTGCCGCCCGGCGATGTGACGGTGCGCATCGACCACGCCACGCTGAACTATAAGGATGCGCTGGCCATCACCGGCAAGGGCGCGGTTGTGCGGCAATTCCCGATGGTGCCGGGCATCGATCTGGCCGGCGTTGTCGAAACGAGCGAAGACGGGCGCTACCGCCCGGGCGAGGAAGTGATCGTCAATGGCTGGGGTATCGGCGAGACGCATTGGGGCGGACTGGCGCAACGCGCCCGCGTGCAAGGCGATTGGCTGATACCGCTGCCGCTGGCGTTCGATACGCGCCAGGCCATGTCGATCGGGACCGCCGGCTATACGGCGATGCTGTGTGTCCTGGCGATCGAGGCGCATGGGGTGAAGCCGGGCGATGGCGACATTCTGGTGACCGGTGCCAACGGCGGCGTCGGCAGTATCGCGCTGGCGTTGCTGCACAAGCGCGGCTATTCGACGGTGGCATCCACCGGGCGACCGGAGGAACGGGCCTATCTGAAGCATCTCGGCGCCGGCGAGATCATCGATCGCGCGACGCTGTCCGCGCCCGGCAAACCGTTGACGAAAGAACGCTGGGCGGCCGTGGTCGATTGCGTCGGCAGTCATACGCTGGCGAACGCCTGTGCCGCCACGCGCCAAAACGGCATCGTGACCGCCTGTGGTCTGGCGCAGGGAATGGATTTTCCCTCGACGGTCGCGCCGTTTATCCTGCGGGGCGTGACGCTGACCGGGATCAACAGTGTCTATCAGCCGCGCGAGAAGCGGCAGCGGGCCTGGCAACGGCTGGCGGAAGACCTCGATCCCGCGGTGCTGGATACGATGACGCGGGTGATCGGGCTGGAAGCGGCCATCGGCGCCGCCGATGATCTGCTGGCGGGAAAAGTGCGCGGCCGCCTGGTCGTGGACGTCAACCGCTGATCCATTCCCAGGCAGCCGCATCGACTGCTTGCAACCCGTGGCGGGTTGCGCGACACGCGGAGGAGGATGACCGAACGGTCCCTTCCCGCGACACCGAACCTTATTTGTTCGGTTGCGGCGTCACGCGCAGATAAGGCCGCTCGGCCTTATAGCCCTTCGGGAATTTCTGCTTCAATTCCGCTTCGTCCTTGATCGTCAGCGGGATGATCACGTCGTCGCCATCGCGCCAGTTGCCAGGGGTGGCCACGCTATAGCCGTCGGTCAATTGCAGCGCATCGATGACGCGCACGATTTCGTCGAAGTTACGGCCCGTGCTCATCGGATAGGTCAGCGTCAGGCGAATCTTCTTCTTCGGATCGACGATGAAGACCGAGCGCACCGTGGCGGTTGCTGACTGGTTCGGGTGAATCATGCCGTACAGCGATGCCACCTTTCGGTCGTGGTCGGCCACGATCGGGAAGCCGACGACGGTCTTCTGCGTGTCCTCGATGTCCTTGATCCAGTCCGTGTGCGAGTCCGCGCTGTCGACCGACAGGGCGAGCGCCTTGACGTTGCGCTTGTCCAGTTCCGGCTTCAGCTTGGCCGTCAGGCCCAGTTCGGTCGTGCAGACCGGCGTGAAATCGGCCGGATGGGAGAACAGGATCACCCAGGAATCGCCCGCCCATTCGTGAAACTTGAGCTTGCCGATGGACGAATCCTGTTCGAAATCGGGGGCGGTGTCACCGAGAAAAAGACTCATATCGCACTCCAGGTTTGTGTCGAATATTGCAAATCGGGGCCGGGTCGGCACCGGCTCACGCGCGTGCCCGACGGGACCGGCTAGGTCGGCAGGCCGCATGCTGGCGCGGTACCACGGCGAATCATGCTATCAGATCGCCGTGGCCGGCTAGGTGGCAATTGTCATAAGCATTCCTTCCCGCGTGGATTCTCCGCTTGAGAAAAGCCTGAAAGTTTCCTTACGAATCGCCGTTAACGTGTCAAAGCGCCCGAGAGTCTGTCATTGTGGCAAAACGGCACCGGAATGGCGTCATTTCGGCGTTTCTCGTGTTGTGAGCGGTGCGTGCAAGTCGATGATTCCGAAGGGAAATTGATGCGATCGTGTTGCACGGGAAGATTTCGGGTAAGGATTCGTAAGGAATGGCGAAATCTACCGTATCCTCAGGTGATCGGGGGTGGCCGGGCGGCGGCATGATGCGACTCTAGCGGGCTGAGCAGCTCGAAGAGCGCAGCGCGGGTTGCACGGCTGCAGGATGCTGCGGCGTGCAATTCGTGGGATGGGACGGTGGCATGGATGGCCGTCTTGCGTGCCGGAACGTTTTCCGGCTTGGGTAGAACTGTCTTTGGCTCGACTGTGATGAAACTTGTTCCGCGTTTTTTATCGCGCGCTGTACTGTGGGTGTTCGTGGGTGTGACGTTGTCGCAGGTCGGGGGATGCGGTTTGCTCGCCTTTCCCTGCCGCGCGGTAGCGGCCACGGTGAAGATCGTTCCGGGCGTGGGCCATGCGGCGGCAGTGCCGTTCGATGGTTGCGCCGCAGCGATCGACTAAGCACGCCATCCCGGTTGTCGTGTGGCAGGTGGGCGGCAGGATGTTCGGCCGCGACCTCCGTACGATAACGCCAGCGATACGACCTCGCGGAACGAGGCGATTGCGCGGACGCCGCGCGACTTTCGACCCAAGTGCATGATGACGCCACGTTCCCTTCGCTCCCTTTCTCTCCGTTCCCGTCGTGCGGCAGGCGCAGTTGCGCTCCCGGCGTCGGCCTTGATCGTGACGGCGGCCTTGTCGGCATGTGCCGGGCCGCAGTCGATCGTCAAGGTGCCGACTTATCCGCCTTTGATGACGCCGCAGACGCAGTTGGCGGAGCAGGGCGGCATTTATCAGCCGGGCACCGCGATGGCCTTGTACGAGTCACCGCGTGCGCGCCACGTCGGTGATCTGTTGACGGTGAAGCTGGAGGAGAACTTCCAGACATCGAATACGGCGCAGATGGACCTGAATCGCAGCAGCGATATCACGGCCAAGGTCGCCGACAACCGGACCACGGGGATCGCCATTACGCTGGCCAAGATCTTCAACGTCGGTACCGCGAATTCGAAGTTCAACAGCAAGGGCTCGATCACGGGCGGCGGTACCTTGAACGGCACCTTGTCGGTCTCGGTGATTTCGGTGCTGCCGAGCGGCAATTTGATGGTCGCCGGTGACCGGATGATCGCGACGGCCAATGACAATCAGCTCGTTCGCTTCTCCGGCATCGTCAACCCGATCGACATTCAGCCGGGTAACACCGTGTCGTCCGCGCGTGTCGCCAATGCGCGGATCGAACAGCAGGGCAGCGGCGCGTTGCGCACCAATAGCCATACCGGCTGGCTGCAGAACCAGGCGGCGAACTACTAAACCCGACCCTTAGTGCGGCAGATGCTCGGCCGCACCGAGTTCGCGGTCCGGCACGAAGATATACCCTTTGCCCCAGACCGTCTGGATATAGCTGGGCTCGGACGGATCGCTTTCGATCACGCGCCGTAGACGCCAGATCGACACGTCCAGATTCCGGTCGCGCACGCCATCGGATTGCCCATGCAGCAATTCGCTGAGGCGCGACCGTTTCAGCACCGTCATCGCGTGCCGCACGAACACCTGCAGCGTGGCGAATTCGCTCTCGCATAGCGGCAGCCGCTCGCCATCCCGGCGTAGTTCCCGCGCCGCGAAATCCACCTCGAAGGGACCGAAACGATAGGGCGGCCGGCTTTCCGGCAAGCCCGGCGTGGCCGCGCCGCGGCGGCGTAGAATCGTCTTGATGCGTGCGGTCAATTCCTGCGGATCGAAAGGCTTGGGCAGGTAGTCGTCGGCCCCCAGCTCCAGGCCGATGATCCGATCGATGGCGTCGGAGCGTGCCGACAGGAAAATGACCGGGATGTCGTCGCCCGACGCGCGCAGTTCGCGCAGCGCCGTGATGCCGTCCATGTCGGGCATCATGACATCCAGCACGACGATGGCCGGGCGTTCCTGTTCGATGCGGCGGCGCAGTCCCGCACCGTGATGCAGCACCGAAACCGCGAACCCGCGCTGTTGCAGGAATTCGCGGATCAGATCCCGCACGACCGGATCGTCGTCGACGATGAGCACATGATTGTTCATCTCGCAATTCTAATAGTCGGCAGGCGCAAGCGCGAGCCCCGTGACAATCAGTGTCTTTCCGAATCTTGCGATCGGCGTGGCGTGCGCAGGCGATGCCGGGACCGGGTATGCGCGCCTTGCCACGGGGAATCCACGCCGAACGTTCAGCTTGCCGTAAGCGAGAGTAATATTGAAAAGAGGGGGTGTTTTCGCTCGGAAACCCGCTGCCCGTTAGAATCGCACCATGGAAACTTCCGTACTTATTGTTGACGACGATCCGGCCGTGCGCGATTTGCTAAGCCGCTATCTCGCGCCCCGCGGCTATGCCGTGGCCACTTTGCCCGACGGCGACGGTCTGCGTGCCCGGCTGGCTGAAAGCCGCCCGTCGATCATCGTGCTCGACGTCATGATGCCCGGCATCGACGGGCTGCAGACGCTCGCCGAACTGCGCGAGGGCGGCGACGATATCCCCGTGATCATGGTCACCGCGCGGGACAGCGTCGGCGACCGCGTAGCTGGCCTGGAATTGGGCGCCGACGACTACATCGTCAAGCCCTTCGAGCCGCGCGAATTGATGGCGCGCATCGACTCCGTGCTGCGCCGCGAAGTCGCCAATCCGATTTCGCACTCGGCAGGCCGGACCGAATCGGCCGAAGTGTTTGCCTTTGGCCGATTCCGCTTCGACAGCCAGACGCGACGCCTCTTCGCCAATGGCAAGCCGCTGCCGCTGCGTGACAGCGAACTCGCCTTGCTGAATGTCTTTGTTCGTCATCCGTACAAGGTGCTGGGTCGGGAATATTTGCATCATCTGTTACGCGGTGAAGCGCTGAGCTTTCGTGATCGCGGCTTCGACGTGCCGGTATGGCGGCTGCGTCGATTGATCGAAGAGGATCCGTCGAATCCGCGCCATTTGCAGACGGTTCGCGGCAAGGGCTATGTCTTTGTCCCGAATATCGAAGCGACATGAGCGGTCCGCTCGTTTCTGCCCGCCGTCGCGGGCTTGCCGCCAGGATGGGATCGTGGCGGATCCGTTAACGCTATTGAAAAACGCGCGTCAGGCCGCTGCCCGTGCCGCCGACGTCACGGCGCGTGCGGGCGGCGCCGGCGACGCGGCATCGGACGAGTCGGGTGCGCGTCGCGCGCGCCCCTTCGATACGCTGTTTGGCCGCATGGCCATTTTCGCGATCCTCGTTTTGTTTGCGGTGCAGGCCGGCTGGTTTGCCGTGTTGACGATCCAGCGGCCGCACAATCAGGCAAACGGCTATGCACGCGGACTGTCGATGGTGATCCAGGCCTCGCAGAACGAGGCGGCGCGCCATCGCGTGACATCCCCGGTGAATGGCGTCGATCTGCTGCCCGATTCGGCGCGCCCGCGCGATGACAGCTGGCGGCCCGATATGCCTGGGCCGATGGGCCATTTGATGCGCGAGTTACGTGCGGTATTGCCGCCGAACACGACCGTCGCCATGCAGTCCACGCCGCCGCATTATCGTTTGTGGGTACGGTACGCGGCGTCGAGCGATGCGCCGGCAGGCGGCGACGACGCGACGCCACCGAATTGGATCGTGCTGACGCTCGATCCGCCGCCGTCGCCGCCGATCCTGCTCGAATCCGCGGCAATGTTGATCGCGGCGGTACTGCTGTCGATCGGCGCCGCCTGGCAGATGCAGCGGCCGATGGCCCGCGTCGCGCAGGTCGCGCGGCGCTTCGGCAAGGGCGAGCGCCCCGCCTTGGTCAACGAGAAAGGCCCGCGCGAAGTGCGGGAGCTGATTCACGCCGTCAATCACATGATGCAGCAGATCAGCCAGAACGAGGATGAGAAGATCCTGATGCTGGCGGGGATCGCCCACGATCTGAAGGCGCCGCTGACGCGGATGAAGCTGCGCGCCAGCGTGCTTGCCGACGACGAGGCGCGTCTGCAGTTCACGCGCGACGTGGATTCGTTAACGCATATCGTCCAGCAATTCCTCGAATTCGCCGGCTCGGAACCGGCCGATGGCCCCGATATCAGCGTCGATGCCTTTATCCGCGCGCAGTTTTCGGCACCCGAGACTGGCGAGGAGTCCCTGTTCGTCCAGCATCTGGCGGCGGGCCCGGCGTTCACGTTGCCGCGTACCTTGATCGATCGTCTTGCCAGTAATCTGGTGGATAACGCGCTCGAGCATGGCGGCGCGCCGGTCGAGTTGCGTACGCGGCGTGAAGGGGAGGACTGGATCTTCGAAGTGCGCGACCATGGCCCCGGCATTCCCGAGGCGCTGATCGAGGAAGCGGGCAAGCCTTTCGCGCGGTTGGACCCGGCGCGCAGCGGCGACGGTCATTGCGGTCTGGGACTGGCCATCGTCGCGCGGCTCGCGCGCAAGCGGCGCGGACACTATCGGATTCACAATGCGCCGGACGGCGGCCTGGTGGTCAGCGTGTTGTTGCCTGTCGATGCCTCGGTCGACCGGACGTCGGCCACCGTTTGACGCAACGCCGCTAGAGGGTACGCCCGAGAGAAGGTGCGCCACCACGAGCGGCGGCGCGCCCCTGACTTTAAGGCGACGTCGCCGTGATGCCCTTGGGCTTCCATGCCGTGGACGGCGTGCCGTACGGATTGGCGGGGGCGGTGGCAGGCGCTGGCATTGGCGCATCGCCTGCGAACGGCGCCTGCGCCGGTTGCGTGGCGGCATAGGCCGGCGCGTTGCCTGCCGGTGCCGTCCGCGCGCCGGTGTACGGCGAGACATAGCCGTTTGCCGGAGAGGCGGGGGCCGGCGTCTGCATCGCGCTGTACGGATTCGCCTGGATCGGCGGCATCGCTTGCGCCGGTGCCGGCAGCGGCTGCGCGCCCGGATCCTGCATCGGCACCGCCATCACTTCCGCGCTCGAATAGCTGGCCGCGCCATTCGTCGAAATCGTATAGCCGCTGCTACGCTGCAAGGGGACGGCGGCCATCTGGGTGTCTTGCACCGGGACGACCATCTGACGCACCAAGCCACGCATCTTCGTCGACGTGGTCGCGAAACGATCGATGTTCAAGCCTTCCGTCTGGTAATGCGCGACGACGATTTCGTTGCCATGGACCAGCCGCAGATCGATAGTCGACAGATAACGGGTATAACCGTCGCTGAATTCGCGCTGGCCGTAGTCCATCGACGCCGTATAGGTCAGCCGCGACTCGCAATCCGGTGGGGCGTTGCCCGCGTTATAGACCATCGAGGTCACCCCGCGCGAGGCCAGCGCGACGCGCAAGGCCGGCACGAGATCCGCCAGGTTCACCTGATTGTTGATTTCGATACAGACGTGCTTGACGGGCAGCGGTGTGCCGGTGACGTAGGTCGGCGAAGAGACGCGCGATGCCACCGCGAAGCCGGCCTGTGTCACCGAACCGACAGCATCCGCCGCCGACACCAGCGTCCAGGCGCAGCCCGACGTCAACGACATGGCCGCCGCCGCTGCGGCGATCGTCGTCCAAGCGCCCAGGCGTCCGCGACGCACGCGTCCGTGCCTGACGCGCGCCGAGGCCATCGATTGGGGGGCCGCGCTGGATGCTTGCGCGTCCGCGGGGTGCCGATACTCCTTTGCATTCATTGCCGTGTGCCGTCCGCCCGAAATAGGGGTCTTCGTCAGTGTTGCGATGATCGCGTATCTCGTGTCGGGCAAAATACCGAGCAAGGACAGCGGAACGTCGAGTCCTTACGAATTCTTACCTGGTGAAAAGAGATGAGCGATCGGAACGAAGAAACGACGGCGCCGGCCTGGTTCGCAGCGCTGCGTGGGCGATGGCGCCTGCGTCGTTGCGTTCTCGTCTGGGCAGCGCCGTCGCAGCCCGATGCGGCGGGATGGCCGCACGTGGAGGCGCGATTGACTGGCGAGGTGCGCCTGGATCCCGCGGAAAGCGCGATCGCGTTGCACTATGAAGAAACGGGCGTATTGCGTCTGCGGCATGGCGCGCTATTGCAATCGAAGCGACGTTATCTCTATCGGTGCGAGGTTGGCGAATCACAGCAGCAGTTGGCGATCGATTTTGCCGACGGTCCGTCCGCGGGCTTGCCCTTCGTGCAACTGCCCTGGCCCGCGCTAAGCGAACGCGACGCGGCCGAGGGAGAGGATCTGCATCTGTGTGGCGCCGATCGTTACCGTGTGCGATATCGATTCGAAACGTTGCATGGTGCGATGACGTCTGTCGATAAGACGATCGATGGGAACGGCAAGGTGCATACGCGTCCTGGAGCGGAAGCCGTTGCATGGGATCGTATTAAACAGCGTGGGGATGAAGCGGAAAGTCGGGAGGGCGACAATGCATCGCCGTTGTGGCATCGCATCGTGCAACGGACCCGCGTACGCGGACCGAAGAAGGACTACGCGATCGTCTCGATATTAGATCGTATCGAGGCGTGAAGCGTGTCTGCTTCCGGTATGGTCACCGGTCACGATGACCATACCGGACGACGCGCCGACAACGCGCGTCTTGAAACACACAAGCATGAATTACGCTTGTGCCGATGCGTCGGCTGCTGCCGGTGCAGCGACCGGTGCCGTAGCAGCGGTCTTGCGCGGTGCGCGGGTCTTCTTCGCGACGACCGGTGCTGCCGGTGCCTTCGCGGCGCGACGCAGCACTGCAGCCTTCTTCACGACAGCCTTCGTTGCGGCCTTCTTTGCAACCGGCTTCACTGCCGCTTGCTTCGGCGCTGCCTTCTTGGCGACTGCCTTCTTCGCCACGACCTTCTTTGCAACAGCCTTCTTCGCCGGAGTCTTCGTTGCTGCTTTCTTTGCAACGGCCTTCTTAGCAACCGGTGCTGCCGGTGCAGCCTTGATCACTGCCTGGGCTTCCTTCACGGCTGCCTTCACTGCCTTTTCATACAGCGCGACTTTTTCCGCTGCATCCTTGCGCGCTTCGGCAGTCTTCGCCAAGGCCTTCTTTGCTGCTTCGCCCAACTTCAGAGCGGTGGCTTCCAATTTAGCCAGCGGCGTGGCCTTGATTCCCTTCGGCATTTTTTCTTCTCCTCGTTGATAAACCCGCGAAGTGTTGCCTTCTTTACCGTTACTGTCAATGTTTCCTGATCGTGTCTCTCGTGTCTGTCAATCGAAATTTTCTTTTATGGAACGCAGTGTTTGAATTTGACACTGGAAATATAGAGGTCCTTTCACAATCAGGGCTTTGCGTTCTTGGCGTGAAGAAAAATACGGTAATGAAGCGTAGGCGCAACGCGCATGACATAACGAAAGCAGAAGCACGCAAAGAAAATGAAAACGACGTTGACGCGTGCATCGAAAAAATTCGCGAGACGCACTCTTGAAAAGCGTTGGACGAGGCGCATATCGGTAACAGGCAGGTGCTCATCGGAGGCCTGCCCCACTTTATCGCTTGCTTCTCAAAGGATATGACCATGCGTACTTGTGACTTCGCTCCGCTGTTTCGTTCGGTGATCGGTTTCGACGAATTCGCTCGTGTACTCGATGATGCTTCCCGTGGCGATGCGTCGCCGAGCTATCCGCCGTACAACATCGAACTGGTGGAAGAAAATCAATACCGCATCTCGATGGCTGTTGCCGGTTTCGATCGCAGTGATCTGGATATCGAAACGGAACGCAACACGCTGAAGATCACCGGCCGTCGCCGTGCCGAAAACACGCAACGCACGTTCTTGCATCGCGGCATTGCCGAACGCGATTTCGAACATCGCTTCAAGTTGTCGGATCATGTGAAAGTGACCGGCGCAAGTTTGGATAATGGCTTGCTGCGTGTCGATCTGGTTCGTGAAATTCCGGAAGCGCTGAAGCCGCGTCGTATCGAAATCGGTGCCGGTTCGCGTTTGATCGATGCTGCCGCAACCGCTGCGGCACCTGCCGACACGCTGTCGACGGCACCGGTTGCCACACGCGTCGCGTAAGGCATCATGCGAGGGATGCGTCGCCTCGCTTTTGCCTGAATCCCTTCGCTCGATGAAGCGATTCGCAATGGCGATCGGCTAGCATCGTCCGCGGTCCGCTGTCTCGGAAACGCCCCCGTTTGCCTTGTCGCAAACGGGGGCGTCGTCATTTGCGAGATGCCTGGCAAGCAATGCCTCGCAGCGTGTTGTGTCGAACCGCTGTTTCGCATGACGCGACATCACTTCGCGTACGTCTTCGTGCTGTCACATTCGGTTGTCAACGTGAGGGGCCGAGGAAGCACAGGACGCAGTAATGAGAACACGGCCAGCAATCGGTAGCACGGCAATGCCGCCCGATGATGCCCAGGACGAAGCACGGGGTGTCGTACCGCAACGCGCGGCACGTCCCGCGGCGACTGCTGTGCCGCCGTTACAGCGCCCGGATGAAGGATCGCCGCTCGGACGTTTGATGCGAGGGAAGAAACGCATCGCGGATTCCCGTCCGGCCCGATTCCTGTCGCGATCGATCGAGGTCAACACGGCCTTGTTTCATTCGTCGCGAAACGGGCGACCGCTCGATCCGGCCAATTTCAACGAAGGCAGCGTATCCGCCAACGACGTGCGGGAAGGCGCCGACGCGAGTCTGCAAAGACAGGCGCAATTGCGCGCGGAGGCGCTGCAAGACGCCGTCTCGCCCGATAAGAAAATGGACAAGCTGGCGCAGAAGGCGCGCGCCGTTGCGGTCCAGAGCGAATGGATCGGCGGCGTGTCGGACAAGCAGAAGACCGATCGTCGGCCATCGCTCGCCACCACGCTGTCTCCCAAGCGCCTCGCGTCCGCCGTGCAGCGCGCGATACAGCCATCGCCTCGCGATGAACCTGACGCGGCAACGGGTGCCGCTTCGGAGCAGATCGCGCTCGGTCCACGCGATGCGCTGCCGGATCGTTCGCCGGCACATGCCATCGCGGCCTTGCACAGTGCCGACGCGTGGACGCGTTGGATCACGCTGGCACTGCCGCCGCGCGCGCACGGCGAGGCGCACAATGCGCGCCGTGCCGACGGCGGCGCGTTGGCGGCGACGTTGCCGGACCTCGATCAGTTGCAAGCCGACCGAGCGGCGAGCGAGCGGCTTCGTCATGTGTTGCGAGCACTCGGTCCGCCGTCGTCGCCGATTGCGCGGGAGTCTGGCGTGTTGACGGTGCAGACGTTGCACCGTCTGGGCATCGCCGATGCGGAGGAGGCCGCCGCCGTGCTGGAGGCGGTGCGAAACCTCGACTTCGAGGACCCCTCGCGGATGCCTGCCGCGACGCCCGACGCGGCCGCTGCCTGGCGCGTCGCGCGTGCCATGGCGCAGACGACGCCCGGCTTCGATGCATTGATGCAATTACGGGGTGAACGGCGCGCGCGCAATCCGCTGGGTGACTTGATCGATGTACCGACCGCGCAGGCGCATCGTCGCGATGCGCAACGGATCATGCTGCAGGTGGCCGAACGGTTGGAGCCCGAGGACGCATTGCCCTTGCGTGCTGCGCGAGCGGACGGCACCGCGCGCCGCGCGGGCGGTATCCTCGATCCGGCAGCAGCGGGACCGCGTCCGGATCCCTCTCCGGCCGCCGTGATCGCGCGACATCGCGCCGCGGGCATCGGCGATCCGGCGCATCCCGATATGGCGCGTTGGCGCGAAGCGCCGCTGGCGTGGCGCAGTGGCGAAGCCGCCTTGGCGATGCTGCGCGCGAACGGCAGTGCGGCGCTGCTGCATCCGGATGCCGTTGGCGATTTCGTCGCTTGGCAACATGGTTTTCGAGAGGACGGGCCCGGCAGCGACTACGCACTGACGCGTGGCCGTCTGCATAAGTTCACGGCAAAAACGATTCCACGCGCGGCGCAATCGCAATCGAAAAACTTTATCCCGCGCCTGTTCGGCAAAAGACGCTCGCCGTTGTCGGCGTTGCCGCGTTTCGGGACGCAAGGGGTGCCGCGCAAAGCGATCAAGGTCGAACACGAAGCCCTGAAGGCCGGTATCGACGCCGTCATCGCGACGTTGCCGGAAGCGGTGGCGGTGGAGGCGCGTCGCGCATTGCCGGCGATGCCGGCGGATGCGGCCATCGCGACATTGCAGGACTGGGCCGATCGCGCCGGCACGCACGCGACGCCGGCATTTCAGGATGCGCTGACGCGCGTGCGCACGCTCGCGCATCCGGGCGAGATGGCGGCGCCGCCGGTTCCGCTCGGTATCGCAAGGCCTGCGATCGACGCAGGCAATGCGAACGCGGCCGATGCGAACGCACAGGCTGCCGACGAACATCAGATGCTGACCGCCGACGATCCGGTGAGTCTGGCGCGCCGGACCTTGCAGGCGGTTGCGCGCGCCTTGCCTTCGAGTTCTCGGTTACGGCTCGCGGATGGGCATCGCGTCGGCTTCAGTACGCGGGGCTTATCGGCGAATGTGTCTACCGCGCTGGGCCTCGTCGGCATCCCCGTTTCGCCGCGCCTGGATCTTCGGGCGAGCCGTCAACGTGAAGCCGTCGTCGAGATGGCGCGTAACACGCAGGGCGTCGACGTGTTTATCGGGACGACAGATACGACGACGACGCATGCCGCTGCCGGCGTGTTGGTGGGATACGATGTCGACGTGGGGCTCGCGCAGTTTCGCGCCGGTGTGACGGTGCAGGGCACCGCGCATTCGGACGCGCGTCAGCGTCCGCGCGGCGCGATGCTGCGCGTGGCGCGACGCGTCGATGCGAACGGCAATCGGTATAACGACGCGCCAATGCTACAGAAAGCCGAACAGCTCGTTTCGCATCTTTTCGACGAATCGTTGCGGCTGAACGGGCAAGCGCCGCTCGACGGCGCGGCGGCGGACGCGGGCAGCGATGCGCATGCGTCGTGGAATCGCCTGGCCGGACATGTCATCGACGATCCGGACATCTCGCTTGGCTGGGTCGATGGTCGCAGCGGGCAGGAAAAGCACGGTGTCTCCGTCGACATCAGTCCATCGTTCCGGATGTTCGGTCCTGCGTCCTGGCTGCGGCTGGGGACAAATGCGGGCGCGGCCTACGAGTACACGTCGCGGCGCTGGTTGCACGGCGACGAGCACAGCGGACGGATGCAGGTCACGCAACACCGCATTGGCAGTGGCCACCGGCTGATCGGGCGGCTGGGCGGCGTGATCGGCGGCACATCGGAAGCGAGCGGCGGCACCGGCGAGGCGATTGGTATTGGCGTGGTGTCGCTGGATGCGCCCTCGCTCAACGTGGCGTATCGGGATCGGTCGCGTCAGGCCAAGGTGCAGTTGGTGCGGGAAAACGGCCGACTGGTCAGTCGCGCCTGCCTCGTCGATCTCGAATATACCGATGTGAAAACATACTGTATGGCGATGAAACGGCAACGGGCCCGATGGATCTCCTACTACGCGAGTCAGGCCGCGCCGGGGACGCCGCCGGATATCGCGCACACGCAGGCGGCCCGTCGCTTCGAGCAGCATCTGGCCGACGTCGTCAAAAACAGTCTGCCGAACCAGACCCATTTCCACCGCTGGCGGCTGCGACGGGACAAGGCCGAGGAGATCGACGGTTTGTCGGCGATGGCGACGCAAGCGTTGGCCGAAGCGCTTGCGATCGAGAAAGGCACGCAGCGTCCGGCAAACGGGCGGCTGCAGCGGCGCGCGCCGCCGGACCCGCGATTCATCGCCGCACAGGAAGCGCACAATGCTTTCCAGGATGCGATCAACGCGCTGGTGGACGATCCCGACTCGTGGATTCCGATCGAGGAGAAGGGGAAGGAGCGCTCGCGGCAATCCCGCTCGCCGGGCGTCAATTTCGCGCTGCAGTGGAATACGACCACCAGCGCGGCCGGCGAGCGCGAATTGTTTTCGGAGGCGGCGTCCTTTTCCGCGCAGGAGCGGCTCGACCCGACGCGCCGCCATGCGCGGCCGGCGGATCCCCCGCGGGTCTGATCTATTCGAACGTTGTATGATCCTTTTTTTTGGTATGGCATCTGGCGTCGACGACGCCGTGCAAAAAACGGGAAAAGGTCACGCTCGTGGCAATGTTCAAATCGCTTTCACGCCTGTCGTCCGCGCCCCGGCCCTCGATGTCGCCGGATGGCGCGTTCCGCCGCAAGGTGTGCGGGGTCTACCTGTTGCTCGTGGGGGGCAATATCGCTGCGTGGCTGTGGGCCGTTGCCGCGTTTCATGCGCATCCGCTGCTTCTTACGACCAGTGCCCTTGCCTACGCTTTCGGTCTGCGGCACGCTGTCGATGCGGATCACATTGCCGCGATCGACAACGTCACGCGCAAGCTGATGCAGGACGGCAGCAGGCCCGCCACCGTCGGACTGATGTTTTCGCTCGGTCATTCGACGATCGTGGTGCTGGCTTCCGCGCTGATCGCGTTGACGATCCATGCCATGCGCGGCGCTTTTTTCGATGATGTGAGAGTTGCCTATTGGCGTGATATCGGCGGCGCCGTCGGCACGACGGTGTCGGCGATCTTCCTGATCGTCATCGCACTGATGAATCTGGTGATCTTGCGATCGGTGTGGCGCGCTTTCCGGCGCGCCCGCCGTGGCCTGCCGTACCGCGAGGCGGAAATCGACGAGGTGTTGGCCGGCCGAGGGCTGTTGGCGCGCCTTTTGCGCCCGGCCTTCCGGCTCGTCACGCGCAGTTGGCATATGTATCCACTCGGCTTTCTGTTCGGCCTCGGTTTCGACACGGCCACCGAAGTCGGGCTGCTCGGGCTCTCGGCGAACGGCGCCACGCAGGGCCTGTCCACGTGGTCGATCATGGTTTTTCCCGCGCTGTTCCTCGCCGGGATGACCCTGGTGGACACGACCGACGGGCTGCTCATGGTGCGCGCCTACGGCTGGGCCTTCGTGCGCCCGATACGCAAGCTCTACTACAACTTGACCGTCACCGCGCTTTCGGTGGCGGTGGCACTGTTTATCGGCGGTATCGAAGCGATGTCGCTGATCGGCGACAAGCTGGGTCTGAAAGGACGTTTCTGGGATGCCATGGCGTCGCTCGGCGATCATCTCGGAATGTTGGGTTATGCGACCGTCGCACTCTTCGTCGGCGGTTGGTTGTTGTCGATGTTGGTCTACAGATGGTGTGGTTATGCGAAATTGGACAGGCTGGGCGCGGGAGGCGCTGAATCAGACTAACGAGAAAAGGATTATTCCGTTCTCCTGTCGAAGTCATTTTGGCATACGCCCCAGGCGAACCACTCGAAGTCGCCGCGCCGCGCTAACGCAGATTGCCTTGAGCGTATTGGGCTTCGAGGCCACGGCCGCCTTCGCGGCGCCGGACGATGATACGTCGACGAGCCATGGCATGGCCTTGTACGGCGAAATCGATACCGGTTTCGGCTATCTGCATCAACCCGCCGGAAAATCCGCGTTACGCCTGACGCAGGGCGTCATCGACGGTTCCTACATCGGTCTGCGCGGCAGCGAGCCCTTGGGCGGCGGCTTGCGCGCCGTGTTCGCGCTGGAGCAGGGCTTCTCGTCGACCGACGGCTCCGCGATCAACGACCATCACAAATATCTGGGCCTTGTCAGCGAGCGGTTCGGCGCGATCACGGTGGGCTATCAATACGATTCGCTCTTCGACTATTTCGCGCCCTTTACGCTGACCGGCAATAGCGGCGGCACGGCGTTCTCGCGTCCTTTCGATAACGACAACGCGAACAACTCCTACCTGGCATCGAACGCGATCAAGTACACCAGTCCCGAGATCGATGGCTTTACGTTCGGCGGCAAGGTCGCGTTCTCGAATACCGCTGGCGGCATGGCACGGAACCGTGCGTTTAGTGTGGGCGCCCGTTACGCGATTGGTCGTTTCCAGATCGGCGGGGCGTATCTCCAGGTGGACGGCCTGGGCCGCAATGCATCGGGTGCCTATGCCGCGCAGCCGTTGCCTTTGATGCCGACGCGCGAGGGCGACAGTATCGTGCCGAACTATGGCAACGCCAGTGCCGGGCGTCAGCGGACCTTCGGTATCGGCATCCGATACGACATTGGTGAGGTCACGACAGCGCTGGCGTTCTCGCGTGCCGTCTATACCGGCGTCGCCGATGCGGATGCCGAGGGCAGCGCGCCGGCGCCGTCCATCGGCTTCACGAATATCGAATGGAGCGCCGGCTATCAGGCCAACAGCGCCTTGCAGTTGACGGCAATGCTGGCCTATACCCGGGCCGGAAAGGCGTATTGGTGGCAGGGTGGCACGCAGGCGATCTACACGCTGTCACCAAGGACGAATGTCTATATCGAATGGGTCGGACAGCGGGCATCGGCGGGGCAGCGGGCGATCCTGAACGGTTTCGATGCGTCCTCGGGCCGCCATCAATGGCTTCTCGCCACTGGCGTGCGTCATGATTTCTGAGGACTGTGCGGCGCCATCGTGCCGCTATAGGCCTTGGGCAGCGGGAACGCAAAGCCGCTGCGTTTGGAGGTATGCACGCCCAGGCCGACCAATGCTTCGGCGAGTTTGACCGCGGCGGTGACGCCATCGATGACCGGTACGCCGAGCGATTGTTCCAGCTCGGCGCAGAAATCGACCATGCCCGCGCAGCCCAGCACGATGGCCTCCGCATGATCTTCCTCCAGCGCGTCGCGGCATGACTGCAATACTTTTTCGCGGGCGTCGGAGCCGGGTTCGTCCAGGGCCAGCACGGCGACATCGATCGCCCGCACATTACGGCAGAAACCGCGCATGCCGTACCGATCCACCAGATGCCAGGTCATATCGCGGACGCGGCTCAGCGTGGTAACGATCGTGAAGCTGGGCGCAACGAGGCTTGCCACATGCATCGCCGCCTCGGCAATGCCGAGAACGGGTCCCCGCACGCATTCCCGGGCGGCATACAGCCCCGGGTCGCCGAAGCAGGCAATGACGTGCGCCTGCGCGCCTTCCGCTTCGCCGCGTTTCAGCTCGGTGAGCAGGCCCGGTATCGCCATCGCATCGTCGTACCAGCCTTCGATCGATGGGGGGCCGGCATCGGGGTTGACCACGCGTAACGTGGTGCCGGGCGCCGCCTTGCGCCGCGCGCCGTCGGCAATCGTCTGCGTCATCGACGCACTGGTGTTCGGATTCACGACATTGATTTTCATATCAGCGCATCCTGGAACGCGTTACGACGCTACCCGGCCGTGGGGCGCCGTTCGCTTGCGCATCAGCAGCCGGAACAGCGGGCTCGTCAGCGTGGTTGAGATAACGGCGAGCGTGACCAACGCCGCATAGGCGAACTCCGACAGCAGGCCCTGCTTATGCAGCACGGTTGCCGCAACGATTTCCATCAAGCCCTTGCATTGCAGTAGCGTACCGATGCCCCAACGTTCTCGCGGCGCGAGGCCCGCGACCGGCGGCAGGATCAGCAGCGCGCCCATTTTCGAGACAGCCGACACCACCAGCAACAGCAGCGCCGCGCCGATCGCGGCCCAGCCCATCACGCGGCCGTCGACGTTGAAGCCGCTATGTCCAAAGAACAGCGGTGCCATCGCGATCAGGCTGATCTGGCCCAGGCGTTCGATGTGAATCCGCCGCATCCAGCGCGGCGGCAGCAAAGCCCCCGCCGCGAAGGCGCCGATCAATTCGTGAATCCCGAGCCGGGCGCTGCACCAGGCGCCGCCGACGAGAAATACGGCAGCGATGGTCCATGCGAGCAGCGGATGAACTGGCTTCTCGTAACGCTCCGCGAGCCAGCCCATCGCGCCTAACAGGATCAGGCACGCGATCGCTAGCGCTTGCGTACTGCCCCAGTGCAGATTGGTGCCGACGTCGGCGGCTAACTGGATGGCGGCCAGTCCCAGCCATAGCACCGCGTCGTCGATCAGGGCCACGCTGAGGGCGACAAAGCCCAGCGGCTGTTCTTCTGGCGTCAGCTCGCGGAGCAGGCCGACCAGAACCGGCAGCGCGCTGACAGCGATGCAAAGGCCGATGGCGCTTGCGCTGACCCAGTTGGCGCCGTGCGGGGGCAGCCATGCGACGTTATCGAGCAGACGGAAGCGGCTGATCAAGGCGCCGGCCGCGAACGGCAGCGCCAGTGCCAGGGCGGCGGCGCTCACGATGCGTAGCGGCTTCAGCGTCGGCATGGGGACCGTCTTGCTGCGGCCGTCCTTACTGGTGATGACGGGCGGGTGGCGTGTTTCGAGACCGGCCGTAAAGGCGAGCAGGATGACGCCGATGAAGCCGATTTCGTCGCCCAATGCGGAGGGCAGCCCGATGGATTTCAGTGGTACGCGCGCCGTGGCGAGAATCAGGCCGAGCAGGATGGGCACGACCGCCAGGGGAATCGTGCGGCGTAGCGCCATCCAGATGACCCAGGGTAACCCGATAAACAGCGCGATGTCGTAGAGAAACGGCAGTACGGATGGCATGGGGTAAGCGCCAGCGTGGCACGCGGCGGTGCCAAAGTGAATTGAAGTGACAAGTTATACCATGGCGACAAATATGCCTGCTGCGATAGGGGCGTGGGGGAGCGGGTTCGCTTCGCGGGCCGAGGAATCCGACGGCATCAGCGGCTGGGGAATCGGCGTATGGGAGAATGAAGTGGTGCCATGCGATCGTTCCCAACGTCGCGATGTGCGCACTGACCTGTACCAAAGGAGGATATCGAGATGACGAGAAGCCTTTTCTCTTTCGCGTTCCGCGCGCGTCCGGCGTTCGCGATTGCCGTGACGGCGGCGAGCGCGGCACTTCTGCCGAGTCCGGCACACGCGCAGAACTTTCTGGATAACTTGAAGGGGCAGGCCCAACAGCGATTGGGCGGCGGTCAGCAGGCCGGTGCCGCGACGTCCGGCGGCGGCGCGGCCAACAGCGGCAGCGCCTTGTCCGGCGCCTTGGGCGGGATGGCGCTCCCCGCGATGAGCGGCAGCACCGGCAGCAATGCAGCCGGCGTCTTGGCCTACTGCGTGAAAAACAATTATCTGAGCGCGTCGAACGCGCAGAACGTGAAGGACAAGCTGCTGAGCAAGGTCGGACTTAACAACGGCTCGGCGCAGAAAGATAACGGTTATCGGGAAGGCGCTGCCGGGCTATTGCAAGGCAGCAATGGCACGTCGTTGAATCTCGATAATGTGAAGGGCAATGTGAAGCACAAAGCTTGCGACTACGTGCTGCAGCACGCGAAGTCGTTTATTTGATGGCGTGATATGGCGTGGGGTGTGTATCGCGTCACGTGGCACGCGTCACCGTCTTGCCGGCTTGCATTTCTCTGCCTCGGTATTGCGCGATGTGGCGGGCGTTCGGGGGGTAATACCCCCACCCGGCAAGCGAGAGTGAAAGTAGAATATTCCAGCAAAGGGAGTTCTACAGCATGAAGAAGTCGAAGTTCACAGACAGCCAGATCATGGATGCGCTCAAACGTGCCGAGGCTGGGGTTGCGGTGCCGGAGATCTGCCGGGAACTGGGGGGCAGCACGGCCACTTTCTACAACTGGCGTGGGAAGTACGGCGGCATGGACGTGTCGCTGATGGCCCGTATGAAGGAGCTGGAGGCGGAGAATGTCCGGCTGCGCAAGATGTATGTGGAAGAGAAGATCAAGGCTGAGATCATCTCGGAGGCACTCGCAAAAAAAGATTGAGGCCATCTGCTCGCCGGGAGATGGCCAAGGATGCTGTGGCGCGACGAGGTGTATCGATTCGGCTTGCATGCGAGACGTTTGGTGTGAGCCAGACGTGCTATCGCTACGAGCCCAAGCGCGACGTTGAGAACGAGCAAATCGCCGATTGGCTGATGCGATTGACGGACAACAACAGGACATGGGGGTTCGGGCTTTGCTTCCTGTATTTGCGTAACGTCAAAGGCTTCGAGTGGAACCATAAGCGCGTTTATCGCATCTATCGCGAACTCGAATTGAACCTACGCATCAAACCGCGCAAGCGCTTGGTGCGGGAGGTTCCTGATCGGCTTGTCGTACCGTTGACGCCCAATGCGGTCTGGTCGATGGACTTTCCGACGGCCGAAGCATTCGGCTTTTTAACGTGATTGACGACTTTAATCGTGAGGCGCTTGGCATTGAGATTAACTTCTCGCTGCTATCAGTGCGGGTCATCCGAGCGCTCAATCAGATCATCGAATGGCGCGGCAAACCGCTGGCGATCAGGTGTGACAACGGGCCGGAATATTTGAGTGATGTCATCACTGCATGGGCGCAGAAGCGCGGCATTGCCTTGAATTACATTCAGCCTGGCCACCCGCAACAAAACGCCTATGTGGAGCGCTTCAATCGAACGGTGCGCGACGAATGGCTCTCTCAATATTATTGGAAGGACCTCGCCCACGTTCAGCACTTCGCGACAGAATGGATGTGGAAGTACAATCACGAACGGCCGAACATGGGCCTCGGTGGATTCACACCGAAACAGCGGCTCGCGGCCGCAGCATAGCCGCTACTTCCGCCTCGCTTTAAATATGGGGGGATTACCCTTCAATCGGGAGAAATCTCAATCAACTCGTACGAAAAATGAATGAGGGCCGATACCATTGTGATCCGCTGACAGACGTTTTTGCGAAAGAGCTGGTACGGGAGCTAACCGAGCACAGGAGTAAGGTTGCTGCTGTTGTTAACGCGAACTTAGATCGATGGGGTGTGGAGAAGTAGTTTTAGGTAAAGACTTGCGTTGAAGCCAATCAAAATCGAAAGGGGGAGCATGTCCGCAGGAAGCCAATGGTTTGCGTTGATCGAGGAGGTTAGAGAGTCTACCGATAGATCGAATGTTGCTCTTGATGACGTTTTTGCCTATATCTCGCGGAGCGGCGAGAACATGTCGCGTGACGTACCTTTTTTAGATTGCGCTTTGGTGTGGGAGTCGTGGCGTGACTCTGTTTCCATGCAAATGGCTCGCTTAACGTCGGAGATTACCGCTATTGAACAAGCAACAAATCCCGACCACGCGAGACGTGCTATCTTGGAAAATGAGCGCTCTGCTTTGGCCTTAAAGCGCAGACTGGGACGGTAGTAAGTGGGTTGTGTAAAAGCTTATATATTTGACTGATCGCATTCGATATTCTTTCGGGACTTCTCAAGCCATAACCTTTCTGTGCTATATGGTATGGTCTTTTTATAGCCGAGGTGACTATCCCAGAAAACGCCAAAGCTGAAGACACCGGGCTTTCTCTACGGAAAAGCTGTGTCGCGTGTGTCGTGACAATTTTTTCGATGAACAGACGGAGGTGATCGCTTACCGCATGTGCTACACGCCGCACGGTGAAATCGGGGATGTATCCGTATGTGACATTGACCACGAGCGGTGCTCCATAGGCACGCAATCTACCGTCTTTCAGGCAACTAGTTTCCGCCCCAGTCGCCCCAGTTTCGCTGCTATCACACCAAATATTGCCTCTGCGATAACTGGAGATACGCTGTTGCCGATCATTCGAAAGCTATGCCATGTCGTCGGATGAAATTCATGATCGTCAGGGAAGCCTTGAAGCCGTGCGGCTTCGCGTACCGTAATTACCCGAGGCTCTTCGGGATGCAATGGCCTAACTGCTTGATACGATCCCCGATCCGAACCTGTGCCCGCTCGGAGTGTTGGGCATTGCCCGTGCCACGATAAGCGAGGGTGTCTGCCGATAGCATCTGTTCCTCCGGGAGGGACTTTGGCAAATCGGGCGGAGATCTCGGCTTTATGTTGCACGATGCGGTGGCTTGTGAACTGTCCCGTCAAAGATCGAAGGGTACGAGCGTAGGCGTGCGGTGGTCCTTTCTTCGCGATTCTCCACGTATCTAGTCCGTCAGTGTCGCCAACATAAATGGCGCCCGACAAATCAGATAATGCTGCTTCTACGGTAGCCGCTGGGCGCATCCATGCCTCGATATCTGCCAAAGTTATTGCTGTTTTCAGGTCATTTCGCACGCCAATTACAAAAAGACGCTGTCTCCGAGTCGCGGCACCAAAATCAGCAGCATCTAAAATGAGAGGGCCTAGGATCTGATAGTCGTTCGTGACAAAATTTAACGCTGCCTCTAAAACCTCGCGGGCGTCGCTATGGGCAAGTCCACGAACATTCTCCATTACAAAAAATCTTGGTTGTAATTCGGCCACCAGCCGGAAAAAATGACCTAGTAACTTCCGTCGCGGATCATTTACGTCTTTTCGTCCAATTTCACTAAAGCCTTGGCATGGGGGGCCTCCGAAAATCCCCTCAATGTCGTTGCCCGCAATTGCTTTGACTTGCTCGCCGGTCAGGGTCGATACATCGGCTAGCGCTAGGCGTGTTCCAGGAAAATTCTTTTGAAATGATGATGTTAGGATCGAATCAATATCAAAAGCCGCAGACACCTCGAATCCGGCGCGATGTGCACCAAGAGAAAAACCTCCTGATCCGCAAAATAGATCGACTAACGCCATTACTTATTTAAATCTCTGTTAAGGGGTAAGCTGATGTTTTGCAACTTGGTGGGAATATTTTTATGCGACAAGTTCATTAAAGACTGGATATTCTAGGTAAAATGCCTGATAAGCATCTATTTCTTTTTGCTTTAATTCGAAATCGAGATTTTTTGCCAATATCTTATTTTCACTTGGTAAATGTCGATCAAGAGCTCGTTTCTCCTTTTCTGTAAGGACTGGGATCGAAACCTCAAATATTGCGTCGCGAGAAGCATAAGGTAGATCGAATACATTCGTACGGGCCAGACGCTCTGCCGATGACTTGTCGACGATCATTCCCCCGATCGTCAGCATTTGCGCCTCATCCGCATACGAAAACGTCCAGATAGGTTGGTATTCGCAACCTGGTTTTAACGATAATATAGTCGCCTTGACGCGATCATGAAGAATTTCGGCAACCAAAGAAGGAAAATCATTTCGCGTCAAGCGTGAGGCCTGGCTTAGCATGGAATCTGAATCGCATATTTCTGCTAAATATTCTGCAGGCGATAAAGGACTTTCATCGACAATATGCCCTTTGAGTTGATCGACCATTGCGTTCACCGAGACAAGAAATATGCTTCCAGGTGACATTGCACCAATCGCTATTTCCAGGTCGCCAGTCAAAGCGCTTTTCAGTGGACCATCATAATCGAGCCAAACCACGCTATTTTTTTCATCAATTACGTCACCCAGCACGGTCTCCGCCTTCCCCATCTTGACATTGATACATCCAAAAGGTTTGTTAAATTCAACTCTCTTACTACGACTGATTTCGCCTTCAATCGTCACCATATCTGATATGCCAACGATTTTGTGCATAAGAATAAAGTCGCTAAACCACATAGAGCCGAATCCAACGTATCGATAATCTCGTATTGAGAATTCCGCCTGAATTCTTAATAGAGTAGACGCGATCAATTTTCGTTCGACATTTTTGTTCGGACGAAGCATGTAGTTTATGGATTCGAAGGACCGCTTACTCATCGAGCGACCTCCCTCGATAGAAAATACTCAAATGTTCTGATCCCGACTTCGGCCGGCGAAGATCCAACAATACCCAGCGCCTCGGCTGCTGCGTCAACATCTTTCTTTTCCCGAGCGTACTCGACCATAACGACGTCGCTTACGGTTATCGAGGGGAGTACGGCGGCTTTGTTGACCGAGACTTTCTCCACTGGTTTCACTGGAGCTGCTTTTTCGATCCGTTTCAGGCGCTTAGCTTCCGCGCGCCGTGCATTTGTGTAGTCAGTAATTCGTTTGGTTGCGCGCATCATTGTGGGCAACATGCGTTGAAAAAAGACGTTACTCGATTCAACATCACGCTTTGTTGTCTTCCAAGGAAGTTTACGAGGATCGCTACTTTCAAAGCGAATGACCCCCATAAATCCAATGAATTGTGGGTGCCACGCAGGTACGGGCTTGAGTCCCCAACCGGTTTCAGCACTTTTGTCTGCGCTGACGACTACTCGCTCATTACAAACTACATACCATCCGTAAACTGCGACGTCCGGTGTGCGAGCAGTCGCAGAAGTGTCGTCAGGTGGAGGGTCAGCGAGACCCGCCGTTACTTCAATACGTACACCGTCTATCTCCTCAACATGTTGAAATGGAGAAATAGCGTCGCTCGTTCGGAACGAAGGCATCATTGCCGCGATAGAGGTTCCATTTACCGAAACGGTCAGACCTTTGCTTAAAATAAAGGCATAATCCCGAGAAATGATTTTTATCATTCGTTCGCGGAAAATAGGATTGTCGAATTGCCGCCAAACTGTTTCGTAAAGATCGCGTATCTCAATTACGGTCCCTACAGGAACATCAGTAGTATTCCGTTTTATATCTGAAAGTTCGAAGGACCAATCTAATATTGGAGCATCGGCACCTTCTGGTTTTTCCGCCTCAAAAACTAGTTGCCCATCACGGCGCCACTCTTCCACATCTAAATCGAGTTTAAAAGATTCAGAGCCGGTGCTGCTGGAGATTTTTACAAGATTCCCCATTTTGAAGAAGGCCCTTTTCATGCCGATCCCATAAAGGCCTATAGAGGAATCGTTTAGATCAGGGGCGTCATCCGGGCGGCCAAATCTAAAAGCATATTCCCTGGCAATATTTATGGGGATGCCGCCAGAATGATCGCTAATTCGGAAATGCTCTCTATCGAAAGTTATATCAACCCTATATCCTTCGAGAGGCTTCGATGCGTCAAGAGTCACCCCCCCTCTTCGAGCTAACTCACTGATGCCATCGACTGAGTTATCTAATAAATCTAGTACGCAGTCGACGAGATCGATGTCCCTCGTGAGCATCTTTATGAAAAAGCTCTTTGAGGGGTTGGCATTTGCCTTTTCTGTCGGGGTGGCTTGAGTCGGCATATTTTTCGGAAATTTTGGTCGCCTTTCATTTTACATTGACTGCTGCTGTCAAAAAATTTTTCGTTTGGTACTTTATCGAATGCGCGTGGTGCGCTCATAGCGGTCGCTCCCTTCGAGCTCGATAGCCTCAAGCCCAGTGCGGAGATGCTTTAGCGCGGCCTTTGGATCCGTTGATCCGAAGGCCAGGGGCATCGATTGTGTTCAGTCCAAGCGAGCAAGTAAGCTTTCCGGTCTGAGATGAGTGTAGCGTTTGAGCATTTGCATACTCCGGTGGCCCGTAATCGAAGCGACCTCCATCGGATGCAAGCCCTTTTCAAAAAAGCGGGATGCTGCTTCATGGCGGAGATCGTGCCATCGCAGGCTCGATAGCTCCGGGTCATCAGCGCTAGCTGCCTTAATCACGCGTTTCCATACGCACACTACTGCATTTGTCGTTGCTCTGAATACCCTGCCACGAAGCGATTGAGGCGTAACGTCGGCGGGGCCAAACTGTGATCTATGCAGTCGGCGTTCTTGTCCTTCGGCTAATGCTGCTAGATAACGGAAGACATCGACGGCTCTCCTCGACAAAGGTAGCACTGCGGGAACGCTCTTGTTATCTGCTCCACGCGCTTCCGGCGGAAATCTCAGTATACGGTTATTTAGATCTAGCCATTCCCATTGGATACTGAAGAGGCTGCCTTGGCGGAGGCTTGTGGCGATTGCAAGCTCGAAGGCGGGTGCCGACCATGCGTTTGTGCTCGAAGCCAAGGCGGCGTACAGTTTCTCGAACTCGCCAGGCCGCAGCCGACGATCGCGTGTTTGACTTCCTGACGGTTTGCGTATGTTTGATAGAGGATTTAACAAACCCTCCATTCCCCACTCTTTCCGAGCTATTTCGAAAAGGTGGCTTATCACTTGAAGTTCAAGTCGAATCGTATTTTCTGCTTTCCCATCGGCTCGTCGAGCATCACGATATTTGGCAAAATCAGAGCCGCGTAGGTTGGCCAATGTACGATGCGATAGTGGATTATCAATCCAGCGAGCGATGCGCTGATTTTCTTGATATTGATGCCGCTTTTCGGGAACTATCTCGCGTCGGTATCTTTCTAGCGCGGAGCGGAGGGTTGTCCGCTCCGCTTCGATTCGGTCAATAAACACACCACTGTCCATCTCGGACTCTATTTTTCGGGCCCATTGCTGTGCTAGATGCTTCGTATCGAATGACCGATACAACGGCTTGTGCCCACGCCGTCGAATTTCAGCGCGCCAGTACGCGCCTCGTTGGCTGATATACGCCATTCCTAGACTCCATTCGAAAGATTGATTTCGCTTGGTCTGGATTCTCGAACTCCGGCAGATTTCCGGCAAAGGCCAGTTTTTGAATTCGCACGCGCCCACGTCAGACGAAAAAAAAGCACCGACGCTTTCGCGTAAGTGCTTGATTTTCTACAGCTGAATTCGGTTGGTGGGGCGTGAGTGACTCGAACACTCGACCTACGGATTAAGAGTCCGCTGCTCTACCAACTGAGCTAACGCCCCAACAGAAGCGAGATTATGCACATGATTTTCGAGGTGTGCAAGTCCTTCCGCAAAAAATTTTCAGCGAGCCGAGGTTTTCATCGCTTGTGCGATTTCTGCAACGCGGCAGCGAACGATCGCGCGACAATGGCATTTCCCCACCTCTGCGAGCGGACGATGACCATCCATTCTTATCGCACTCAAATCATTTGGACCGGCGACCAAGGAAGCGGGACGTCGTCGTACGATGCCTATACGCGCGATCATCTGATTCGCGTGGCGGGCAAGGCGGCAATCGAGGGTTCGAGCGATCCCGCCTTTCGCGGCAACCCGGCGCGCCACAATCCCGAAGATCTGTTTCTCGCCTCGCTGGCCAGTTGCCACATGCTCTGGTATCTACACTTCGCGGCCGTCAAGGGCATCGTCGTCACGGGCTATGTCGATGATGCCGAGGGCGCAATGGACGAAGGCTCGCTGCGCCAACCCGGTCGCTTCACCGACGTAACGTTGCGGCCGCGTGTGACGATTGGCGCAGGCGGCGATGTTGCACTTGCGGCGGCACTTCATGACGATGCGCATCACGCCTGCTTTCTGGCGAACTCGGTGAACTTCCCGGTGCGCTGCGAACCGGTCATCGAGATATCGACCGTCTGATAACGCGATGATCCGTCGTGCGATGCCTGATCAACGGC
The DNA here is from genome assembly GCF_039852015.1 of Robbsia sp. KACC 23696. Lineage (NCBI taxonomy): Bacteria > Pseudomonadati > Pseudomonadota > Betaproteobacteria > Burkholderiales > Burkholderiaceae > Robbsia > Robbsia sp. KACC 23696. The sequence goes on from NZ_CP156626.1 coordinate 400,195, forward strand.
GCCGCATCAGCGCGTCGGGATTCACGATGTTTGCGCTCCCGCCTTGTTCGAAGTCGAGCAGGGCGCGGAAGGCATAGTCGAAGTAAAGCTCATAGCTTTGCCGTTCGACATAGCCGATATGCGGCGTGCAGATCGCATTCTCCATCCGCATCAGGACATTGCCTTGCAGGATCGGCTCCGATTCGAATACGTCAACCGCTACCATGCCGGGACGTCCGCGTTGCAGCGCCGTGATCAGCGCGTTCTCTTCGAGCAACTCTGCACGGCTCGTGTTCACAAAGAGTGAATCGGGCTTCATCAGCGACAAGTCATCGAGCGAGATGACGCCTTGCGTCTCGTCGTTCAAGCGCAGATGGACGGTCAAGACGTCGGCCTGTTCGAACAGGGCTTCCTTTGTCGAGGCAACGTCGAAGCCATCCGCACGCGCCGCGCTCTGTGAGTGCTCACGGCCCCACACAAGCACGTTCATCCCAAACGCGCGACCATAGCCGGCCAGAAGTTGCCCGATCTTGCCGTATCCCCAAATACCGAGCGTCTGTCCTTTCAGTACGCGGCCGATGCCGAAATTGGGTGGCATCGATGCGGCGCGCAGTCCCGACTGCTGCCACGCACCTTGTTTGAGATTCGCGATGTACAGCGGGATCCGGCGTTGCGCGGCCATGATCAGCGCCCAGGTCAATTCCGCCGGCGCGGTGGGCGAGCCCTTGCCTTCCAGCACGGCGATACCGCGCTCCGTGCAAGCCTCCAGATCGATATGGCTGCCAACCCGTCCAGTCTGTGCGATGACCTTCAACTTCGGCAACTTGTCCAACAGCAGCTTCGTGATCTTCGTACGTTCGCGAATCAATACCAGGGCCTCGCTATCCGCCAGACGGCTGGCCAGATGTCCCACTCCACGCACACTGTTGTTGTAGACCGAAACCGTGTGGTCGGCCAACAAAGCAAATGCGTCGAGTTTGCGCACGGCGTCCTGATAATCGTCGAGGATCGCAATTTTCAAGACTAAGTCTCCTAATAGTCGGGCCGCTGTGGCGGCGCTGTTTGTCAGATCAAAGAATGCGTAATTGATGCCGATATTTGCAATCCATTCAACTTCTTTTACATGAAGTTGCGATATGGCAGTGTGTCGCAAGGCGCGTAAAAGGGGCTGAAAGTACTGGATCACGCTGTCTTTTCTCGCGGAAATGCCCCTAATCCACCGAATTCTCGCGCGTGGACGTTACCGTCGGCCAGGGTCGATCACCTGTTGGTGGACAAACCCGCGTTGGCGCGAAGCTTGCGACCCAAACACATCGCTTGCCGGCGTAAGACGTGCGAATGGTCAAAGCGGGTGGCGTGTATTCGTCCCACTTTGGCGTCGTCGATGGGGCACTTCCGGCCTATGCCATGGTGCGCCCAATACGATGCAAAAAACGCACGAAATGTTACGAAAGATTTACCGGGTGCTTGTCGTGTCGGGCCGTCGCTTGTTAAATCAAGCAAAGTTTGCCGCGAAGGAGGACAATTCGCTTTGTATTCCGATTCATCGTCGGGATACGTCGCGTACGCATCCGTTGCGCAACGCTGAATCGGAGTGGTTATGGATCAATTGCAGTCAATGCGCGTGTTTGTCAAAGTTGCCGATCTAGGCAGCTTCGCGCGGGCGGCGACCCAGCTCGACATGTCCAACGCGGTGGTGACTCGCCACGTGGCGGACTTAGAAGGACGCCTGGGTACGCGCCTCATGAACCGCACGACGCGGAGCTTGTCCCTGACGGAAGCCGGGCAAGTCTATCTGGAACGCGCGAAACAAATTCTCGAAGAACTCGACGACGCTGAGCAGATGGTGCTCGAGCGCACGCAGGAGCCGGTCGGTACGTTGCGACTGGTGGCACCGGTGGTTTTTGGGATTCACAACCTGGGTCAGGTGCTGACCGACTACACGGGGCGCTATCCGCGTGTCGTGCCGGACGTGACCTTGGTCGATCGCAGTGTGGACCTGGTGGAAGAGGGTTTCGACGTCGGCATCGCGATCGCTCGCAATATTCGTAGCGCCAGTGTCGTCAGCCGACGTTTGACGACGGGCTCGCTGGTCGTATGTGCCTCGCCGGATTATCTGGCGCATCACGGCCAGGTTGAGCATCCGTCGACGCTGGCCGGTCGCGCCTGCGTGACGTTGAACCCGTCGGTCTCCGAGGATGAATACGTCTTCCAGGGACCGGATGGGGAAACGCGTGTGCGTCCCGCCAGCGTTTTACTCGCGAATAATTATGAGATGCTGCGCCAGTTCGCTTTGCGTGGATTGGGCATTGCCGTGTTGCCGAGCTATCTGATCGGGCGCGATTTGGCTGCAGGCTCGTTGATGCCATTGCTGACGGACTATCAACTGGCCCCCATCGACATTCATGTCGTCTACCCGAGCCGTCGATATATGCCCGCCAAGTTGCGGACGTTCATCGATCATCTGGTTGCACACTTCGAAGAGGCGCCGCCGTCGGAGAAGTGGGGCGCGCCGCTGCAGGCGTTACCGGCGTCGCTCACGGGCGCCGATAATGCTGCCGCGGTTGCGTCGACGATCGCCGGGAGCAGTAGCTTCAATGCGCTGCGTATGCACGTGGAAGCGGCTTCCACGCAGTAAAGCATTGCATCAAGGCCCTGCTTGTTCCGGGTCTTCATCAGATGCGCCGTGTCTTCGGGACGCATCTGTGAACCATCGACGACCTTTCGGGCCGTCGATGATTCGGGCGCTTACTCGACGTCGCTGGTTGCCGCCGACTTCGTTGCGCGCTTGGCTGCCACCGTCTTTGTCGCGGCGACCTTCTTGGCGGCGGCTTTCTTCGCCGGCGCTTTCTTGGCTACGGCCTTCTTCGCTGCTGCTTTCTTGGCCGGTGCTTTTTTCGCTGCCGCTGATCCTGCCGCTACCGCGCCTTCCTCTCCGTCGTTCTCTGCCGACGCTGCTGCGCCTGCCGACGTCTTGCGTGCCGCGCCCTTCTTGGCCGCCGGATCCTTCTTTTCAAACTCGAAGCCGACCGAACCGTCCTTCTGCCGTACCAGGAAGGCCTTGAAGTTACGCCCCGTCCGGGACGACTTGAAGTTCGTCAGCAGATCGGTTCGACCGTCCGGCCCCAGTAGCTTCGCCATTTGATCGCGCGTCATTTCCTGTTGCAGAATGACCTTGCCCGAGCGGAAATCGCATGCGCGTGGCTGAGCGACGTACTTCTCGCAAACATAGCTCATGCCATGCTCGAAGACACGGCTTGCGCATTTCGGGCAGGCGCCTACCGGTTCCTGATCGGAGAAGTCCGGCGGTTCGCCACCATCTTCGCCATTGTCCTGGCCGAAGTCGAATTCGAGCTTGTAGTTCTTCGTCTCGCTGTCTTCCGCCAATTTCAAGATAGCGGAGAAGGGGCGGCCCATTTTGCTGCGGAAGCCCGACAACGGTCCGATCTGCTTTTCGCGTAACAGTTCCTCGGCTTCCTCGATCTCGAACTGTCGGCCGCCCGGAATCTTGGAAATCGAGAACTCGCACTTCGTACACGCGAAGCGGCGATAGTTTTCCTTCACGACGCCGCCGCAATGCGGACACGGCGTCGACAGCGTCGCGTAATCGCCCGGAATGGTGTCCGAGTCGTATTCCTTTGCCCGCTTGACGATGGTCTGCGTCATCTGCGCGATTTCAAGCATGAACGCGTCGCGCTTCAGTTGGCCGCCTTCGATCTGCGAGAGCTTGTGTTCCCATTCGCCGGTCAGCTCAGGCTGCGTCAATTCCTTGACATCGAGGCCGCGCAGCAGCGTCGTCAGCTGGAATGCCTTGGCGGTGGGGATCAACTCGCGCCCTTCGCGGATCAGGTACTTTTCCGCGAGCAAGCCTTCGATGATCGCCGCGCGCGTGGCCGGCGTGCCGAGACCCTTGCCTGCCATCGCTTCGCGCAGATCGTCGTCGGTCACGAGTTTTCCCGCGCCCTCCATCGCCGACAGCAGCGTTGCTTCGTTGTAACGAGCCGGCGGCTTGGTCACCAGGCCTTGCGCGGTGACGGAGTCGGTCTTGACCTTCTCGTCTTTTGCCACTGGGACCAGGTTCGCGTCGTCGCTCTGCGCTTCGCGGCCGTAGATCGACAGCCAGCCCGGCGAGACGAGCACCTTGCCCTCGGTCTTGAAGCGGTGACCGGCGACTTCGGTGACACGCGTCGTGACTTGGAACTCGGCTGCCGGGAAGAAGACGGCGAGGAAGCGCTTGACCACGAGGTCGTACAGCTTCTGCTCCGGCTCGGACAGATTCTTCGGCGGCTGCGTGGTCGGGATGATGGCGAAGTGATCGCTGATTTTCGAGTTGTCGAAAATCCGCTTGTTCGGCTTCACCCAGCTTTGGTCCAGGATCTTGCGTGCGTGCGTCAGGTAGTTGTTGTCCTCCTTCAGCATCTCGAGCGTCGTCTTGACCGTCGGAATATAGTCTTCCGGCAGCGCGCGCGCATCGGTACGCGGATAGGTCAGGACCTTGTGACGCTCATACAGTGCCTGCGCCAGCCCCAGCGTATTCTTCGCCGAAAAGCCGAAGCGACCGTTGGCCTCCCGTTGCAGCGTGGTCAGGTCGAACAGCGCCGGCGACATTTGGGTCGACGGCTTGGATTCTTCCGTGACGGTGCCGGTGCGCTCGCGGCAGGCGGCCACCACCGATTCCGCCGCGGCGAGGTTCCAGAGTCGCGAATCGCGTTGTTCCGGGTCGAATTCGTCTTTCTTGAATTTCGGATCGAACCAGCGGCCTTGGTAGAAGCCGGCGGCGCAGACAAATTCCGCGTGCACTTCCCAATAGTCGCGCGGCACGAAGCGGCGAATTTTTTCCTCGCGCTCCGCGACGATCGACAGCGTCGGCGTCTGCACGCGACCGACGGTGGTCAGGAAGAAGCCACCGCCCTTGCTGTTGAAGGCGGTCATGGCGCGGGTGCCGTTGATGCCGACGAGCCAGTCCGCTTCGGATCGGCAGCGTGCGGCATCGGCCAACGGCATCATGTCTTCGTCGGTGCGCAGGCGGGCAAAGCCGTCGCGGATCGCGCCTTGTGTCATCGACTGCAGCCAGAGTCGTTGAACCGGCTGCTTCGCCTTCGCGTGTTGCGCGATGTAGCGGAAGATCAGTTCGCCTTCCCGCCCCGCGTCACAGGCATTGATCAGGCGGTCCACGTCCTTGCGCCGGATCAATCGCGACAGCACCTTGAGTCGCGATTCGGTCTTGGCGATCGGATTCAGATCGAAGTGGGGCGGAATCACCGGCAGGTGCGCGAAGCTCCATTTGCCGCGTTTGACGTCGTATTCCTCGGGCGCGGCAATTTCGAGCAAATGGCCGACGGCCGACGACAGGACGAAGTCATCGGACTCGAAATACTCATCATGCTTCGTGAAGCCGCCTAGCGCGCGAGCGATGTCGTTCGCGACGGATGGTTTCTCGGCAATGATCAGAGCTTTGGACATGATGGACGCTATTCTGTATACAGGGCTGACCCGGGGAGGCTGCGCCGGGACGCAGGATACCGGTACCGCGACGGCATGGGGTCACACCATTTCGACGCTTTATAACATAAGCAGCGGTGACCAAAACAGTCGCCACTGCATCTTCTTTGCGACTTGTGCCTAAACCGCGGGCCGGTCGTCGCGGCCGGAGACCGCGCCGGGAGGCCCGCCGCGTCGCGCCGCCGGCGCCCGTTTTCAGGCTTCCAGGGCGGCGCGCAACAGCGGCTCGGCGCCATTTCCCGGCAACTGCGGCACTTCGTTCAATAGCCGTTCGAGGATACCGCGTTGCGGCAGCAGCGTTCCGGCGAAACGCGTCGTGACCGCGTCTTCAATCACGATCGTGGGGAAATTCTCCACATCGAATACATCCACGCGGTCCGCCTGGTTCTCTACGTCGACCCACAAGAAACAATACTGCGGGAACTGGCGTGCCAGTTCCGTGAACACATCGCGGTATTCTCGGCACGAACCACACCATTGCGCGCAAAGGCAGGCCACTAAGGCCGCGCCGTCGTCGAGCCGCTTGCGGATCGACGACTCGTCGTCAGGGTTGTCCAGGTCGAATAACACGCTCGTCTGCCTCGGTCTCTCGTGGGGCGGAATCTGCCGCCGACTCTACCACGTTTCCCGTGGACGCCCGAATTGGCCCCTTGACCGTTCCTCGGGCGTACTCCTCGCTCAACGTTGATTTCAGCACGTTCCTCGGCATCGTGCGCGGTACCCGAGCCTGCAGGCGCGTGAAGCGTCCGCCGACGCTGGAGACCAGGCCATCGATCTCATAGGCGGCGAGGCGCGCGGCTACCGTGCTGGCGGGCAGGCCCGTGCGTGCGCAGACCACATCGAGGGCGACGGCGTCGTGTCCCAATGCGACGAGGACCAGTTCTTCCTCTGGCGCATCAGGGGGCGCATGGACGTGCGCGGCGTGGGGCGGACGCGCTTGCGCGACGGATGCCGGCACGGTCGATGCGCCGAGCCGTGTCGTCGCGCGCGCCGGCACGAGGGACGTGGCCGCCGTGCCGGAGGCGGGTGCTGGTGCTGGTGCTGGTGCGGCGTCCGAGGCTGAGGTCGCCAGGGTGTTGCCCGGTTGGCTGTCCGCTGCGGCGTGCGGCGGCAGACCGTCGAGGATATCGTCGACGGTCTCTACGAGCGTCGCTCCGTCCTTAATCAGCGCATGGCATCCTCGCGCTTGCGGGGAAAAGATCGACCCTGGGAGGGCGAAGACCTCGCGGCCCAGTTCGTTCGCCAGCCGCGCCGTGATCAGGGAGCCAGACCGCAGCGCCGCCTCGACGACCACGACACCCTGCGCCAATGCGGCGATCAGCCGATTGCGCTGCGGAAAATGCGCGGCTTTCGGCGGCGTGCCCAGCGGCCATTCCGACAGGATCGCCCCGTGTCGGGCGATGGCATCCCGTAAGGCCGTATTCGATGCGGGGTAGGTCTGATCGATCCCTGTCCCGATCACCGCGATGGTGCTCGCGTCCCGCGACGCGGGTTCGTCTGAGCGGGTATCGAAGGGCGGACACCCGTTCGGAATCGCGGGCTGGCCGAGGGCCGTTCGGTCCTGCGTGGGGCGATGCGACCTGCGGGACAAGGCCGCCCGATGCGCGGCGGCATCGATCCCGTCCGCCAGTCCAGAAACGATCGACCAGCCGCGCCCGGCCAGCTCGGCAGCGAGGAAAGCGGCCGATTCATATCCTTGGGCGGTTGCGCGTCGACTGCCGACGATCGCGAGCATCGGGCGATGCACCCATTCGATCGCCCCTTGTAGATAGAGCACTGGCGGCGGATCGTCCAAATGGCGTAGGCGCGTGGGGTAATGGTGGTCCAGCAAGGTCAATAGATGCCGATTCGGCACACGCAACCACTCGCGTAGCGCCGCCACGCGGGTCTTACCGTACTGTCCCTGCTCCTGCGCCTCCGAGAGGAGATCCATTGGCGGTTCGCGTCGATACGATGAGGGTAGTCCGTTCCGTGCAAGCCATTCCCGCGCGAAATCCGCGGCCGCGGCGCAGCGTAAAGCGATCGCCTGTGCACTGCTGTCACCCGCTTCGCCCGTTCCACGTGCGCTGTCGTCATCGGGCGGTTCCGGAGCTTTTTCGCCGGGCAGTGCCAGTAGTCGACGGCAGTCCACCGCAAATGCGCGCCGATGTTGCAGCGTGAGCGCCGCGACATCGAGCCAGGCGGCGAGCTGAACGTCGCTCGTGTGATGGGCGACCGCATCGTGGGGCGCGATTGCGGTCTGGTCTGTGTCGATGCGAGGGATTCGCGTGCATTCGAGCGAGTCCGGACGCCAGCCATTCCCGAATGCCGGATCCGTTCGATTCGGGGCCGAGGGTGATCGTGGTTCTCTGCGCATCAGGATCGCCCCTTGGTGACACTGATGGCTTTTCGGCGATGTCGATTTCGCTTTAGCGGTGTCGTGTTTCCTTTGCGCCACGGGACCGGGGGATGCTGGGCGGCATGATGCTCGCAGACCGCGTCCCCCCTAGGCCTGTTGCATGAATGCGACGGGCGGCATGGTAAACTGAATGATTCGAAAGGCGAGCAAAAAGCGCGCACCGCGGTCTGTATCAAGGTCTGAATAACGCGATAGTTGACGCGGGGCCACAGACCGTCCAATACGGAGTCGATAGACCGGCCGGTGAAGGCGTTGCTGAGGCAGATGACATCATGGCGTTGTTGAATATATTGAAATACCCGGACAAGCGACTGCACAAAGTGGCGAAGCCGGTTGCGGTCGTCGACGACCGGATCAAGACTCTCGCCCGCGATATGGCCGAGACGATGTACGACGCGCCGGGCGTCGGCTTGGCGGCGACGCAGATCGACGTGCACGAGCGGGTCATTACGATCGACGTCTCCGAGGCGCGTGACGACCTCCTCGTGCTGATCAATCCCGAAATTGTTTGGGCGAGCGACGAACGCAAACTGAACGAAGAGGGTTGTCTGTCCGTTCCCGGCATCTATGACAATGTCGAGCGTGCGGAACGCGTGCGCGTGAAGGCGTTGGACGAAAACGGCCAATTGCGTGAGATCGAAGCAGAAGGTCTCCTGGCCATTTGCATCCAGCACGAGATGGATCACCTGCTCGGCAAGGTCTTTGTCGAGTATCTGTCGCCGATGAAGCAGAATCGGGTTCGCACCAAGTTGAAGAAGCAGGCCGCGAACGCCTGACGTCACGCTCGCGTGTTCCCTGGGCGATGTGCCCGTTTTACGTTGCCCGGATGCCTGTTCCATGTCTCAAACGTCTCCTTCCCTCGCTTCAGGGGATGTCGGTCAAGTGCCGACGTCCGGCTCTCCGAAGGCAATGGCCTTGGGTGGCGCCGTTGCGGCCGGCACGCGTGCGTTGCGCGTGATCTTTGCCGGGACGCCCGAATTCGCGGCGCAAGCGCTGGCTGCCATTTGCGACGCGGGCTTTGTCGTGCCGCTCGTGTTGACGCAGCCGGATCGTCCCGCCGGACGCGGCATGAAGTTGAGTCCCAGCGCCGTGAAGCGCGAAGCACTGGCGCGTGGCGTGCCAGTGGCGCAGCCGACGTCGTTGCGACTCGATGGCCGTTATCCCGACGAAGCCGCGTCTGCCGAAGCACTGCTGCGCGAGACGCCGCACGATGTCATGGTGGTTGCGGCCTACGGCTTGATCCTCCCGCAATGGGTATTGGACCTGCCGCCGCATGGCTGCATCAATATTCACGCCTCGCTGCTGCCGCGATGGCGCGGCGCGGCGCCCATTCAGCGCGCGATCGAAGCGGGCGATGCCGAGACCGGCGTCACATTGATGCAGATGGACGCGGGGCTCGATACCGGCGCGATGATCTCGGGCGTCACTGTGCCGATCGGGCCGCGTACCACGACCGCGCTGCTCCACGATGCCTTGGCCGACGCCGGTGCGGCCGCCATTGTCGCGGCCTTGATCGCGTTGGAGCGGGACGGACACTTGGCGGCGACGCCCCAGCCCGAGGCGGGGGTGACCTACGCCGAGAAGATCGCGAAGACGGAAAGTGCCCTGGATTGGCGGAAGGACGCTCATGCGCTGACCCGCCAGATCCTTGCCTTTGATCCCTTTCCGGGCGCCTCTACGGTACGCGATGGGGCGACGCTGAAAGTGTGGTCCGCCGAACCTGCGGCGCGCCCCGCCGAAAGCGCAACCGCACTGCCGGGCACCGTCCTACAGTCGGACGCCTCAGGGGTGGTCGTTGCGTGCGGTGCCCAACAGGCGCTGCGATTGCTGGCCTGCCAGAAGCCCGGCGGCAAACGCTTGGGAATTCGCGAATTTCTCACGGGGTTTCCAATCTCCATCGGTCAGCGATTCGAAGTCGACCCATCGTAAGCGACGCTGCCACGTCACGGTAGTCAGCCGAATGGCTGAATTGCCGCGCCGTCGGGCACGTCGTAGAATTGCATTGACCAGCCGGCTTTGCGCTGCGTCCGTGGAGGTTTCATGTTCGGCATCACCCATTTCTCATTGTTTGTTCTTTCATGCATCGCCTTGTCGGTGACGCCGGGGCCGGACTCCGCTTTCATCGTCGCGCGGAGCGTCAGCGACGGCCAGCGCGCCGGGCTGGCGTCCGCGCTCGGGATCATCACCGGTTGCTGTGTCCATCTGTCGCTGACGGTGCTGGGACTCGCGGCGTTGCTAGCGGCATCGGTGCAAGCCTTCACAATCGTCAAGTGGGTCGGTGCGGCCTACTTGATCTGGTTGGGCATCCGCATGTTGATCACGCGTCAGGCCGCGCGAGCTAGCGCGACCACATCGGCGTCGCCGACCGCCGATACGCGCCGCGGCGCGGCCGAACTGATGAGCGTCGGTGCGACGTCCCCTGCCTCGCCGGCGGTTGCCGACCGCGGCGCGGCTGTCTCGGTGCGGCGACTTTTCTGGCAAGGCTTCGTGACGAATCTGTTGAATCCGAAGGTCGTGCTGTTCTTCGTCGCCTTCTTCCCCCAGTTTGTCGAGCCAGGGCTGGGCGACAAGCGTCTTGCCTTTCTGGCGCTCGGCCTCGTCTTTATTTCGATATCGCTGGTGTGGAATACGGGGCTGGCGGTCGTGGCCGGCAGTTTGACGCGTCGCGTCGAGGCAAATCCGCAAATCAAGCGCTGGGTCGATCGCGCCGTCGGCAGCCTATTTGTTGGATTGGGCGTGCGCCTGGCATTGGTCACGCGCTGAGCAGTCCCAGGCCGACGCCGTTCATCTGCTCCCGGTCGCGCGATCGGCAGGATTGAAATTTTCCGTTTCGTCCATATCTAACAATAACCTTACAATGACGGAGCCGGATGTCGGTGATAGGCAGGTTTGTGCCTGTCCTGCCGACACGGCAGCGAGCGCCCGCGGGGCGTGAATTTCGGAGCGGAACCATGTTCAACTGGGTGAAGACGGCCGCATTGATGGCGGGCATCACGGCGCTATTCGTCGTGGTGGGCGGCTTGATCGGCGGGCAGCGCGGCATGGCGATTGCCGTCGTGATTGCCTTGGGGATGAATTTCTTCTCATATTGGTTCTCGGACTCCATGGTGTTGCGCATGTACAACGCCCAGGAGGTCGATGAATCGACGGCCCCGCAGTTCTATCGGATGGTCCGCGAGCTGGCGAGTCGCGCACAGCTGCCGATGCCCCGCGTCTATCTGATTAACGAGGATGCGCCAAACGCCTTCGCCACCGGGCGTAATCCCGAGCATGCGGCGGTAGCGGCGACCACGGGCATCCTGCGCGTGCTATCCGAGCGGGAGATGCGCGGGGTCATGGCGCATGAGTTGGCGCACGTGAAGCATCGGGACATCCTGATTTCGACGATTTCCGCGACGATGGCGGGCGCGATCTCGGCGTTGGCCAATTTCGCGATGTTCTTCGGGGGGCGGGACGAACAGGGGCGGCCGGCGAACCCGATCGCCTCGATCGCGGTGGCCATCCTCGCGCCGATCGCGGCGTCGTTGATTCAAATGGCCATCTCACGTGCCCGTGAATTCGAGGCCGACCGGGGCGGTGCGGAAATTTCCGGCGATCCGACGGCGTTGGCATCGGCGCTCGAAAAGATCCATCACTACGCTAGTGGCGTGCCGTTCCAGACCGCCGAAGCGCATCCGGCGACGGCACAAATGATGATCATGAATCCGCTGTCCGGTAGCTCCGTAGCGAAGCTTTTCTCGACGCATCCCGCGACCGAAGAGCGGGTCGCGAAGTTGATGCATATGGCGCAGACGGGTCAATATCCCGCCTGAGATCGCTGGTCGATAACTCGGACTGGCGACGTGGTCTCAGCAGGTCGGGGGTACGGGTGTCGGGGACCGGAGTAGAATGCGCGGTTTCAGCATCATAGATCGCGGCTCCCGATGACCGAACGTTCTCCCGCCTCGCCACGACCTGCACGTAAGACGCTTGGTGTCCGGTCCGACCGGCTCGCCGACGCAAACAAAGCAGATCGCGGCGGCCCTAGCCGGTCGTCCAAGCCTGGCACGTCAAGCCAAGGACGGCCCGGTGGCCCGCGTAGGCCTGGCGCAACGACCGCGCCGCCGCGTGGGGCTGGCGCTGCCCCTGCAGCCGGTCAATCCGCCAGGAGCGGCGATTCGCATGCCACGAGCAAGCCGAACGTTTCTGGCGTGTCGCCTCCTTTTCGTAAGCCGAGCGCCGCTGGCAAGCCGAGTGTCTCAGGTAAGCCAAACGCCGCAGGCAAGCCGCGCGCTGCGGCGCAATCGCCTGCGTCCAAACGCCCCCATGCTCCCGCCGCGGTGCCGCAGATGGAAGTGCGGCAAGTTCACGCGCAAGGCTTGCCGGCAGATTCGCTGGCATTCGCGCTCGATGTCGCCGCCAGTGCGGTAGGTGCCGTACGGCAGGGCGTCGCCTTGCCCGCAGCGCTCCAGGCGGCATTTCAGGCCCGGGGCGATGTGTCGGCACGATCGAGCGCATCGACCGAGCACGCGACAGGCGATTGGCGCGGGGCATCGCAGGACATCGCGTATCGGTCCATCCGCGCTTTGGGTCTCACCGACGCCTTGATTGCCGAGATGGTCTCGAAACCGCCTGCGCCATCGGTGCGAGATCTACTAACGTGTGCGCTGACCTTATTGGTCGCCGCCGTCGAGACCAGTACGCCGACGTCGACGAGCGACGCGTCGCAGAGCGCGACGGAAGCCGATGCGGCGCCGCACGCCGCTCCCGCGCTTCGCGCCGCGCCCTATGCCGCGCATACCGTCGTCGATCAGGCGGTTCGCGCGGCCGCGGCTGCGGAGGACACGCTTTTTGCGCGCGGGATGGTCAATGCCGTGTTGCGCACCTTCCTTCGCGAGGCAGAGTCCCTTCTGCAGCGCCTAGCGAATCAGCCGGTCGCCCGATGGCGCTATCCGGAATGGTGGATCGATGCGGTGCGACGCGCCTGGCCGACTAAGTGGGAGGCCATCCTCGAGGCTGGAAACAAAGCCGCGCCGATGACCCTTCGCGTCAATGCACGCCATGCGACACCGGAAACGTATCTCCATACGCTGACCGAAGCCGGCATACCCGCGTTCACCGTGGAACCGTGTGGGGTGCGTTTGGCGCGGGCATTGCCGGTTGGCCGTTTGCCAGGCTTTGCGCAAGGGATTGTTTCCGTGCAGGATGCAGGGGCACAGCAAGCGGCGCTGCTGCTGGATGTCAAAGACGGGATGCGTGTACTGGATGCTTGCGCGGCACCGGGCGGCAAGACCGGTCATCTGCTGGAGTTGGCCGACATTTCGTTGGTCGCGCTGGAAAGCGATGCGAGTCGCGCGCCACGCATCACCGAGAATCTGCAACGGCTTGGGCTTCAGGCCGATGTCCGTATCGGGGATGCCGCCCGTCTCGACGATTGGTGGGATGGCGAGCCCTTCGATCGCGTCTTGGCCGATGTGCCATGTTCGGCATCGGGGATCGTGCGTCGGCATCCGGATATTCGCTGGTTGCGTCGCTCGACCGATATCGCGGCCCTGGTCCAGACGCAGCGTCGCATCCTGAACGCATTATGGAAGACCGTGGCATCGGGCGGCGAGTTGCTCTATGTCACGTGTTCGATTTTCCCGGAGGAAGGCGAGGAGCAGGCACGTTGGTTTGAAGGCGCCTGCCAAGATGCGGTACGATTGGATGCCCCCGGGCAGTTGACGCCGCATGTCGCGGCATCCGGGGCCGACGCGGATCATGACGGTTTTTTCTACGCTCGTTTTCGAAAACGGTGACTTTTTTCCGCGTTCTCCTTCGTCAAGCGCGCGGCGCTTGGGCTGCCCTCGCGGCACTGCCCGCGCGCTCGCCTACCGCGCAATCCGGCGCTTCGGTGCCGACAACGGCGCCGGCATCGTCACGTCCGGACCCGGTGGCGATGTCGTTCGCGCGTCGGCGCTGGCTGGGTCGCGCCGTGCCGTTTCTCGCGTCCGCGTCGATGGTATGGGTGCTCGGTTTCACCGTGGTCGTGCCGGCATCGGCGCATGCGGCCGGCATCTCCGTCCAGCGCGCCTCGCTGCAAGCCGAGGCGACCGATGGCTGGAACCTCGATGCGCGCTTCGATTTCACGTTGAACAATAGCCTGTCGGATGCGGTCAGCAAGGGCATTCCGCTGTATTTCCGTACCGAGTTCACGTTGACGCGCCCGCGCTGGTATTGGTTCGACGATCAAGCGATCAACGTCACGCAGACCGTGCGACTGTCGTTCCAACCGCTGACGCGCGAATACCGGGTCTCCACCACCGGCGGCAGCCTGTACCTGTCGCTGCCGACCTTGGACCAGGCGCTCTCCGTTATCAAGCATGTGGTTGCCTGGCGTGTAATCGACCCACGGGCTATCTCGCCGGGCGAGCATTACGTCGCCGCGGTCAAGATGGAACTGGATATCTCGCAGATGCCGAAGCCTTTCCAGATCGACGCGGTGAACAACAGCGACTGGAACCTGTCCTCGGACTGGTCACGCTTCGATTTCAGTACGGCCGACCATGAAAAGTAGCGTCGATCTCCGTGCGGTGCTGGTCCGGGTCCTGGTCACGACGGTTGCGTTGACGGCCACGTTGCTGCTCGTGCTGCTGGCGCTGGCGAGCGCGAACACCGAATTTTTCGATCGCTACTATTCCTGGCTCTACACGGCCAACGTCGCGGTCGCTTTCGTGTTCCTCGTCGTGACGGCGGCGCTGGTCGGCCTGATCGTCGTGCGTCTGCGGCAAGGCAAGTTCGGCACCCGGCTTTTGGCGAAGATCGCGATCTTTTTCGCCTTGGTCGGGGTGCTTCCGGGCGGAATCATCTATCTGGTGTCGTTGCAATTCGCGTCGCGCAGTATCGAATCCTGGTTCGACGTCAACGTCGAGACGGCGCTGGATTCCGGCCTCGCCCTGGGACGCGGGATGTTGGACAACTCCCTCAGCGACCTTCAGGCGAAGGGTCGCACGATGGCGGATCAGTTGGCATCGGCCGGTGAATCGAATACGACGCTGACGCTGCTGCGCCTGCGCGATCAGTTCGCGATCCAGCAGGCGCAGGTGATCTCCCGCAGCGTGCCGATGTCGACGTCGACGCCGATGCTTACGCAGCAGCTGCAGTTGTCGCAGCCGCTCTCCCTGCATTACACGCAGCAGCCCAATCTGCGGATTCTGGCCGAAGCGAACCAGACCATCCAGCCGCCGCGCGTCGATGAACTTCCGAACCAACAGATGCTGGCGGTGGTGGCCAGCGGCAAGGTCTACGCCGCGACCGAAGGCGATATCGATGCCGTGAGCGAGAAGGGCGTGCTGCGGATGCGCGTACTGATGCGCATCCCGTATTACCAGCATCAGGCGCAAGGCGACGAACGCTATCTGCAATTGATCCAACCGGTCTCTCCCTCTCTGGCGCGCAATGCCGAAGCGGTGCAGCGGGCCTACCGCGAATATCAGGAAAAAGCGCTGGGCCGTACCGGGCTGCGCAAGATGTATATCGGAACGCTGACCTTGGCGCTGTTCCTCGCCACCTTCATCGGCATCATGTTGGCGCTGGTATTGGGGAATCAGCTGGCGCGCCCGCTGTTCCTGCTCGCCCGGGGAACCGAGGAAGTGGCGCGCGGCGACTACACGCCCAAACGCGAGATCAAATCGAACGATGAGCTGGGCTTCCTCACGCAGATGTTCAATGCAATGACGCGACAGCTGTCCGAGGCGCAGGGCGCCGTGGAAGCCAATCGTCTCGCGTTGGAAGAGTCGAAGGCCTATCTCGAAAGTATCCTGGCCAATTTGACCGCGGGCGTGTTCGTATTCGATTGGCAGTTCCGCTTGACGACGGCGAACCCCGGGGCGGATCGGATCTTCCGTAAGCCGTTCCAGGAACAACTGCGCAAGACACTATTCGAGATCGAAGGTCTCTCCGATTTCGGCATCATGGTGCGCAAGGCGTTTGCCGATCGTGAAGCGGCCGATCGCGTCGCGGTCGAGCGCGACGACGGACACCATGGACACGATGGCGATACGGCAATGCGCGATGCCGATGCGCCGCATCTGCAGGCAGGTGAAGTCGACGGCCTGACCCCGGACGCGACGGCCGCGGCGTTATCGATGGCCGCCGGAACGGATCGACCACGCGTCGGCATGGACCCGCGCGGGCCGGTCGGACACTGGCAGCAGCAGTTCGCGATACCGGTCGCCGGCGAGAGCGAGCCGTTGACGCTGCTGGTCCGCGGTACGCGGCTATTGAGCGCACTGGGCAATGCGGCGACCGCCGGCTATGTCGTCGTGTTCGACGATATCTCCGATGTCATCTCGGCGCAGCGTTCGGTGGCATGGGGTGAGGTCGCCCGGCGTCTGGCGCATGAGATCAAGAATCCGCTGACCCCTATTCAATTGTCGGCCGAGCGCTTGCAGATGAAGCTGTCGCCGAAGCTGGAGCAGGCCGATGCCGATGTCCTGAAGCGCGGTGCCACGACGATCGTGAATCAGGTCGCCGCGATGAAGCGGATGGTGGACGACTTCCGGGAATACGCCCGTACGCCACCGGCAGTGTTGCAACCGCTTCAATTGAACGATCTGGTTGCCGAAGTAATGACGCTATATGGCGTCGATGACGGCAAAGGAACGATCGCCGTGTCTTTGGAGCAGTTGCCTGCTATAAAGGGCGATGCAACGCAGCTTCGGCAAGTGATTCATAATCTATTGCAGAACGCGCAGGATGCGGTGGCCGATGTGACGCGACCGCAAGTCACGATCGAGACGCGACCGGTAGAATATGGTGATGCGGACGAGGATGGCAAACGCAGGATGGCCGTACGACTTGCAGTCTCGGATAACGGCCCCGGTTTTCCCGCCCGTATTCTGACCCGTGCGTTCGAACCGTATGTCACGACGAAGGCGAAGGGCACGGGTCTGGGCCTGGCGATGGTCAAGAAGATCGTCGACGAGCATGGCGGCCGTATCGATATTCGCAATCGCGGTCGGATGGGGCAAGACGGTGTGGCAGGTGCTCAGGTGTCGATCCTGTTCCTGCAACTGGAGGATGCCGCGACTGACCCCAAGCATCATGGGCAGCAAGGTAGTGAGGATGGGCATGCATCGCAGGCGAAAGCAATTGCGCATACAAAGGTAGGGTAAATGGCAACCATTCTGGTAGTGGATGACGAAATGGGTATCCGGGAGTTGCTCTCGGAGATTCTCGGTGACGAAGGTCATGCGGTGGAGCAAGCCGAGAATGCACAGCAAGCACGTTTGTATCGGCAAAAGTCTGCGCCGGACCTCGTGCTGCTGGACATCTGGATGCCCGATACGGACGGCGTGACGTTGCTGAAAGAGTGGGCGGCGCAAGGGCAGTTGACGATGCCGGTCATCATGATGTCTGGTCATGCAACGATCGATACGGCGGTGGAAGCGACGAAGATTGGTGCGCTGAACTTCCTCGAAAAGCCGATCGCGCTGCAGAAGCTGCTGAAGGCGGTGGAGCAGGGCTTGGCCCGTGGTGCAGCGCCGGCGCCCGCGCCGGTTGCGGCCCCTGCGGCGGCGCCCGCTGTACCGTCCTTTGCCGCGGCGACGCCGTCTTATGCGCCCGCGGCGCCAACGCCGGCAACGTCTTCGTTGTCGAGCAATGGCGCGAGCCATACGCTGTCGGGTAGCGCGGCACCGGCGCCTGTTGGCGGTAACGGCATCTCGGCGGGCGCACCGCTGTTGCACGGCGAGCCGCTGACGCCGCAGCAGACGCGGCTGGCGGCGATGACATTCGATATTCCGCTACGTGAGGCGCGCGACGCGTTCGAACGGGCGTATTTCGAATATCATCTGGCGCGCGAAAACGGCAGCATGACGCGCGTGGCGGAAAAGACCGGGCTGGAACGCACGCACTTGTATCGCAAGATGCGCCATCTCGGCGTGGACCTGTCGCGCAACAAGAGCGGCAACCAGGACTGAGCCGACCGTTCTTTGGTGGCAGACCCGACGTAAAGCACGTCGGCCGCCGCTAAGTGAAATAGTCCGTCGAAAGTCCTTGACGATTCTCAGTGTTGCGCATATAATCTTTTCTCTCGTGGCCTGGTAGCTCAGTTGGTAGAGCAGCGGATTGAAAATCCGCGTGTCGGTGGTTCGATTCCGCCCCAGGCCACCACAGAATTTCTGATGCTGCTTTTAACGGGCAAAAGACAAAACGGCGACTCCTTTCGGAGCCGCCGTTTTTGTTTTGGCGGTGCAATCTGTGCAGGCTCAGCCCTTCGCGCTCGTTCCCACCATTTCGCGGATGCGCGCGGCCAGGGCTTCGACGGTGAACGGTTTGGTCATGACTTGCATGCCCGGCTCGAGGTGGCCGTTGCCGATCACCGAGTTCTCCGCATACCCGGTAATGAACAACACTTGCAGGTCGGGCCGCGTCTGGCGTCCCGCGTCGGCCATCTGACGGCCGTTCATACCGCCCGGCAGACCGACATCGCTGACCAGAAGATCGATGCGAACATTCGATTGCAGCAGCTTCAGCCCGGACGCGCTGTCTGCCGCTTCGATCACCGTATAGCCCAGATCGTCGAGGACATCGGTGATCAACATGCGGATGCTCGGCTCATCGTCGACGATCAACACCGTCTCGCCCGCTTCCGCGCCTTCGATCGGCTCGTCCGTCGAGACGACGGCATCTTCCACGACGTCGCCGTACAGTCGCGGCAGATAGATGCAGACGGTCGTGCCCTGGCCGACTTCCGAATAGATCCGTACCTGGCCGCCAGACTGTTTCGCGAATCCATAGATCATCGACAAGCCCAGGCCGGTGCCCTGGCCGATCGGTTTGGTCGTGAAGAAGGGGTCGAAGGCCTTGGCCATGACATCGGGCGTCATGCCGGTGCCGGTATCGGTCACGCAGAGTGACAGGTACTGGCCTTCGGGCATGTCGTGCGTCTGTGCCGCGTTGCGATCGAGCCATTTATTGGCGGTCTCGATCGTGATCCGCCCGCCGTTCGGCATGGCATCGCGTGCATTGATGCAGAGGTTCAGCAGCGCGTTTTCAAGCTGACCGGCATCGACCAGCGCCGGCCACAGGGCGGTGGCGCCCACGGCTTCGATGGCGATGCCGGGCCCGACCGTCCGTTGAATCAGATCGGTCATGCCGTTGACCAGCGCGTTGACGTCGGTCGGCCTCGGGTCGAGTGTCTGCCGGCGCGAGAAGGCCAGCAGCCGATGTGTCAAAGCCGCCGCGCGTCGTACCGCGCCCTGTGCCGCGACGACGTATTTGTCGACGTCGGCGACGCGACCCTGGCTCAAGCGGATCTGCAGCATCTGCAAGGAGCCCGAAATGCCTGCAAGCAGATTGTTGAAGTCGTGCGCGAGGCCGCCGGTCAAATGCCCGACAGCTTCCATTTTCTGCGACTGCCGCAGTTGTTCTTCCGCGTGCATCAGCTCGGCCGTGCGCTCGGCCACACGCTGCTCCAGCGTTTCATTCAACGCGCGCAACGAGGCGGCGGCGCGATCGCGCTCCTCCTCCACGGCACGTCTTTCGCCAACATCGAGCAAGACGCCGGGGAAGCGCAACGGTGTCCCGTCGGGACCATGATCGACGCGGCCATTGGCTTCGATCCAGTGATATTGCTCGTCGTCGCGCCGTTTGACGCGATATTGATGCGCATACGGGCCACCCTGGCGGATCGCCTTTTCGATCGCTTTTTCCAGGCCATCGATGTCGTCAGGGTGTACTCTCGCGGTGATCTGCGCCTGGCTGAGTCCAGTGCGACCAAGGGCGGGGTCCAAGCCGAAAGCATGGGCGAACGCTTCGTCCACGCTGAAGCGATCGTTCGGGAGATCCCAGAACCAGGTGCCGATGATCGCGCCGGCGGAGAGCGCCAGCTTGACCCGTTCGATATTCTCGCGGGCAATCGCCTCGCTGGCCCGCAGCGCTTCCTCCGAGGCCTTGCGCGCCGAGATGTCGCGGAACAGCACCGATACTTGCCGCGCGCTTTGCGGCTCGACGCGCACGGCGGAGACCTCGATATGCCGTCCGGCCGTTTTGAAGTACCGCTCGAAACGGATCGGGCGACCGGTGTGCAGGACGCTGCCGTAGAGCTCGATCCATCGGTCGGCTTCGACGGGATCGATCTGCCGCAAGGTCTTGCCGAGCACGCCGCCCAGACCGGTATGCCGCTCATAGCCGGCATTGACTTCGATATGCTTGTAGTCGGTCAGCGGGCCATGCGGGCCGTCGAAGAACTCGATGATGCAGAAGCCTTCGTCGATCGAATCGAACAGCGTCCGGTAGCGCGTTTCGGCGACGTCGAGCGCGCGTGCCGCGGTATGTTCGGTGGTCCGGTCGCGCAGCACTTTGACATAGCCGCGATGCTGTCCGGCGCTGTCGCGCAGCGGCGAGATCTCACCGCTGGCCCAGAATCGATCGCCGCCGCGCTTGATATGCCAACGCTCGCCCTTGCTATGTCCCGAGCCGATCGCCTCAGCCATCTCGCGCTCCGGCGCGCCCGATGCCCGGTCCTCCTCTGTGAAAATCGTCGCGAGCGGCGCGCCGATCATCTCGTCCTCGCTCCAGTCGAAGACCGATGTCGCGCCGGCGCTCCAGTCGGTGATCCGCCCCGCGATGTCGGTGACGATGATCGCGTAGTCGCTGGCACTGTCGACGATCGCACGGTGCCGTGCCTGTTCGACTGTTGCCGACAAGGCCGCGCGACGCAGCTCAAGCGCCGCCATGGTCTGTCGCGCCAGCGTGCGCAGTGCTTGCTCCTGGACCGCGTCGAGCGTGTGCGGTGTCTGATCGAGTACACAGAGCGTGCCGATCGGCAGGCCATCGGGAGTTTTCAGCAGCGCGCCGGCGTAGAAGCGCAGGTGCGGGTCGCCGATCACCAGCGGATTGCAGTCGAAGCGCGGATCCTGCGTGGCGTCGGAGACGGTCAGGAAGTCCTCTTCGAGCAGTGCTTTGGCGCAGAAGGAACTTTCGAGGGGCGTGCTGCGGACTCCGAGTCCGACTTCCGCCTTGAAGAATTGGCGCCCGTCGGCGATGAAGTTCACCACGGCCATCGGGGTCCGGCAGATCGCCGCGGCGACGCTCGCGATTTCGTCGAAGGCCTGTTCGCGTGGGGTGTCCAACACGTCGTAGCGTGCGAGAGCGGCAAGGCGTCGCGCCTCGAAATCGATTGCGTCTGTCATTTATGTGAATAGTATTTCAGGCAAGGCGCCTGAGCGACGAGTGCGTCGACTTATCAAGTGTACTGGGCAATGCGCGCGGCGGTGGGTCATCGCAACAACTGACCGATGATGGAGGCCGGATGCACCTCGCCGCGTTGCAAACGTGCCTCCAACGGACGCCATAACAGCCCGATCAGCTTCGTCAGGCGCGCGGCGACGGGCTGACGTCCCTCCGTCGTCTCGCAAAGCCAGGCGCTGACGCGTTCCGGCGCCCAGCCTCGCGAATGCGCCTCCAGGAAAGCATCGAGTTCCGCCGGCATCAGCGCCAGGCGATAATCGGCGCGATGGTCGGCGTGGGTATTCGCGTCGGCCGCGACATCGACATCGGCGTGGCCCACCGCCTGGCGTAACGCATATTGCGCTGCAGCATGGCAGGCGAAGTAGTCCGCCGCGTAACTGAAACCTTGCAATAGCGCGTTCAACGGCAGGTCGTCCGATACCAGCGCGGCCACGTCAGCCTGACCTTCCGCCTGCAGTATTCGATCGAAGGTGGCGAACCAGTGCCGGATGAAAGCGCTCTCGCGAGGCGCGGCGAGAAACCAGTTTTCCAGCATCGGAAACGCCGCATCCTGCGTACGCTCCCGATTGTAATAACCGATCAGATCAGGCTGATGCCGTGCGGCCAGCACGTCGATGAAGTGCAGGGGCGCGTGTAGCACGGTGCTCGCATCCATCCAGACGCCGCCAAAGCGCGCCAGCACCGCCAGCCTTACCCAGTCGGACTGCACTTGCGGCGTCCATCGCGCAAAGCCCGGCGGCGGTGACGCCATGTCGGCAGGCAAGGCATCCGGGCGCAGGACGGTGATTCGTGCCTCGGGGTGATGGTCGCGCCAGCTGGTCAAGCAAGCACGCACGACGAGCGGCAATGCTGCGTCGTCCCAATAGGTCCAGAACAGCGGCGGAATCGGTCGCGGCGCGCGCGGCGGGGCGTTATCGCGCTCGGACGACCAGAGCAGCAGCGGCACCGTCTGCGCGCTGGCCGCGGACGCCGGCGTGTTGACGGTCGTCGCGCCGGCAACGCGCGCCGAGGGCGGCTGAGGGGGCTGAGCCGTCGACATCGTCCGAGCCTCTCAGCTGTGATCGGTGGGCGGCGTTTCCACGGCATGCACCACGGTCAGTGCGCCATCGCGGTAGACCAGCCATTCATGCGCCGGCGCGAAGAACTCCGCGCGTTGGTTCGGCAGCAAGGACTTCGCCAGATCCAGCAAGCAGGTGGGATCGTAGTATCGCAAAAGGGAAATGGAGCCGTCCGGCAGCGCGACGTCGAGGCGCGAGGTCAGGTCTTCCAGCAAGTCGTCGAATGCGCGGACGCTGATCAGCCAGACCATGCCGATGGCCGTCTCGCCCAGTTGCTGCAACAGCGCCAGATTGGGGGCCGACACCTGATCGATCTTCAGCAGCCAAGGACCGGCATCGGCGATCGTCGTATCGACCGTGCGATCAAATAAGGCGACGCTCCCCGCATCATGTGCCGGCACGCTGCCGGTCACTTCCTGCACGCTGGTACCGGCCACCAGCGCGTACAGGCAAAACGCGCGAGGCTCGCGGGAATACAGGTCGAACAGGCGCTGATTTATCGCGTCTAGCATGTCTCGAGAGTCGTGGGCAGGCAAGAGGGGCAGGGCGGTACGGTATGCACCGCCTCACCTTGGCGCGACGGAGGATGCGGCATGTTTAAAGCCTTATCCTTCCAATGTAGCACACCGTCAGTCCTGCGCCAGCCCGCTTGCCAGCCGTTGCAGAAACAGGCAACAGGCTTCCAATTGCGAGACCGCGATGAACTCGTCGGCCTTGTGGGCCTGGTCGATCGAGCCGGGGCCGCAAATCAGCGTCGGCACGCCGATCTCCTGGTACAGCCCGCCCTCGGTGCCGAACGCGACCGTGTGATCGGCCAGGTCCGCCAAACCCAATGCGTGCGAACACAATGTCTTCAGGTGTCGCGCAGGCGCATCGTCGTCGTTGCGCAGGCCGGGGTAGGCCGACATCTGCGTGAAGGCGATATCGGCGCCATCGTAGGTCGCCTGCATCTCGGCGAGCACCTGCTTCAGTGCGTAGGCTTTCAAGGCGGCGACGTGCGTATCGGCACTATCCTGCGGCAGATAACGAATCTCGAAATCGAAGTCGCATTGATCCGGCACGACGTTGACCGCCACGCCGCCGCGGATCGTGCCAGTCTGGATCGTCGAATAGGGCGGCGAGAAGGCGTCGTCGAACGGACCGTCGCGCCGGATGCCGCTGCCGATGCCGCGCAGATGCGCGACCAGCTCCGCCGCGTATTCGATGGCGTTGACGCCCTTCTCGGGCTGGGACGAATGGCCGGCGAGTCCGCGCACGCCGCAGCGATAGCTGTGCTTGCCTTTATGCGCCATTGCCACTTGCATGCTGGTGGGTTCGCCGATGACGCAGCCGATCGGTTTCGCGTCGTCCTCGGCCAATTGCGCGAGCAGATCGCGGATGCCGACGCAGCCGATCTCCTCGTCATAGCTGACGGCGATATGCAGCGGGATCGCTTTCAGCGTGCGTTTGAAGAAGGGCACGCAGGCCAGCACGCAGGCGATATAACCCTTCATGTCGGCGGTGCCACGCCCCACCAGCAAGCCATCGCGTTCGACCATCTTGAAAGGATCGCTGGTCCAGGGCTGACCCGTCACCGGGACGACATCGGCGTGCCCGGAGAGGCAGATGCCGCCGCGGTCGCTCGGGCCGATCGTCGCGTACAGATTCGCACGCGTCCCGTCGGCGTGATGCACGAGGCGACTGACGATGCCGTGATCGTCGAGATAGGAGCGGATGTACTCGATCAGATCGAGATTCGGCTGTCGGCTGACGGTGGGAAACGCGATCAGATCGCGCAGGATCTGCTTTGCGCGGTCGGCGATCTCGCCGGTGCCAACCGCGGCCGACATTGCCGTGTCGGCGTGATCGAGGGAAGCGTGCTGAGAGAGGCTCATTGCGGTACCGAGGCGTTATCGTTGAAACCGGACGTCTGCCCTTCGGCAAACGCATGGCGCAGTTGATCGAGCGCCGCGCTATCGGTGCGTTCGAAGCGCAGCGGCGTGACCGAGACATAGCCGTCGAGCACGGCCGCCGTCTCGCTATCGGGAATCGCGTCCGCGCCGTCGCGGCGGAAGCGCAGCCAGTAATACGGCACGCCGCGCGGATCCTGCTTCGCGTCCACTTCCATGCTGCGCACCAGGCCGGCGCCCTGGCGCGTTAGACGAATGCCCTTCGCCTGTTCCGGCGGCACGGCAGGAAAATTGACGTTCAGACAGACGCCCGGCTGCACCGGCGAGGCCAGCAGTCGACGGACGACATCGGCGCCCAATTGCCGCGCCGTTTCCCAATTCAGCGGGTTCGGTTGCCGATAGGTCTGGCTCATGGCGATGGCGCGCTGGCCCAGCAGCGTCGCCGTCATCGCCGCGCCGACGGTCCCGGAAAACACCGTCTCCACGCCCAGATTGCCGCCGCGATTGACGCCCGATAGCACCAGGTCCGGTGTGGCATCGCCCATCAGCGCCTGCGCCATGACGACGCAATCCCCTGGCGTGCCCGTCACGCCGAAGCGCCGTTCGCCGCGTGGGATGGCGCGTAGCGGTCCGTGCAGACTGACCGAATGGGAGGTGCCGCTCTGATCCGTCTCCGGCGCCACGATCCAGACTTCTTCGGCGATTTGCGCGGCGATCTCGGCCATGACTTCCAGGCCCGGCGCGTCGATGCCGTCGTCGTTCGTCAGCAGCACGCACTTCAGGCGAGGCGCCGGCGACGGGGCGCGCGCGTTTGCCGGGTCGGATTGCCTGGCGACGACGGGGGAGGAGGGGGAGGGGACTGACGTATCGGGCATGGGACCAGCCTTATCGGGAAGAGGGACGATGCAAGAAGCGATACAGCGCAACGTCAGGTCGTGCACGGGTGATCAGCCGCATTCCCGCGCCGTGTCCGGAGCGTTGTGTCGGCATTTTACCGCAGCGGCGCGGCCATCCGTCCGCCATCGCGCGCTAAACATTTGAAATCAGCCAGGATTTCCCTATAATTATGGGTTCGCTTCCCGCTCCACGCCTCTCGAACGTCCCGTATCGCCCGTCGATTCGCGGCGACATTGCCGGGCCCGTTTTCGCCTGCCTCTGCCTGCGTTTGCTGATTTTCCGCCGCGGCGGATCGGGTCCTGGACTGCACGCACACCGATACCCATGCCGAACACCGAGACTGCTCCCGCCCCGCGCCCGTCCGCTGCGCCTACGTCGGCCACGCGCCCCGTCCGCGGCACCGACGGCCTTGTCGGCGAAGGCGCCCTGGTGCTGTTTTCGGGCGGCCAGGACTCGGCCACGTGTCTGGCGTGGGCGTTGCAGCGATTCGCGCGGGTCGAGACGATCGGCTTCGACTATGGTCAACGCCATAAGATCGAGCTGACCTGCCGCGACGCGTTTCGCGCGCAATTGCTCGCGGCGGGGGTGCGGGAAGATCGCGCGGACGCCGCCCTGTCCGATGTCGCGGACGGCGCGCTCGCCCAAGACGCCTTGGGCGCCGACGCGCCGTTCGCCGCGTGGTCCGGCCGCCTGGGCGCCGACCACATGATCGATCTGTCGCTGCTCGGACAGATCAGCGACACCGCGATGACGCGCGAGATCGAGATCGCCATGCGCGACGACGGTTTGCCAAACACCTTCGTCCCGGGGCGCAATCTGCTGTTCCTGACCGTGGCGGCGACCGTCGCTTATCGGCGCGGGCTGCGCGTGCTGGTGGGCGGCATGTGCGAGACCGATTATTCGGGCTATCCGGACTGTCGCGACGACACCTTGAAGGCGCTGCAAGTGGCCTTGAATCTGGGCATGGACCGCCGGATGGTGCTGCAAACGCCGCTGATGTGGCTCGATAAGGCAGCTACATGGGGGCTGGCGGAGCAAATGGGCGGCGCGACCCTGGTCGATCTGGTGCGCGATCATACGCATACCTGCTACGTCGGCGATCGGACGCATTTCCATCCCTGGGGCTATGGCTGCGGCGCATGCCCGGCCTGCCATCTGCGCGCGAATGGGTATGCCGCGTATCGGGGCGAATCGCAGGATCCGTCGGCACCGCAGGCATCGGCCGTAACAGAGGCCAAAAAATGACGTATTCGGTCAAAGAGATTTTCTACACCTTGCAGGGCGAGGGCGCGAACGCCGGCCGTCCCGCGGTGTTCTGCCGTTTTTCCGGCTGCAATCTATGGACCGGTCGCGAAGCCGATCGCGCCGATGCGGTCTGCCAGTTTTGCGATACCGATTTCGTCGGCACCGATGGCGAGAACGGTGGCAAGTACCGGACGCCGGCCGAGCTGGTGGCGCAGGTGCTCAGTCTCTGGCCCGACGATGCGGCGCACCGTTTCATCGTCTGCACGGGCGGTGAGCCGCTGCTGCAACTGGACGCGCCGCTGATCGCGGCCTTGCATGAGGCCGGATTCACGATCGCGATCGAAACCAATGGCACGCTGCCGGTGCCGGAGGGGATCGATTGGGTCTGCGTCAGCCCGAAGATGGGATCGACCTTGGTCGTTACGCGCGGCGACGAGCTGAAGGTCGTGATCCCGCAGCAGAATCAAGCGCTCGACTACTACGCCACGCTGGACTTCCGCTATTTCCTTGTCCAACCGATGGATGGTCCGTCGCGCGATATCAATACGCGCCTGGCCATCGATTGGTGCAAGCGACATCCGAAATGGTGGCTGTCGATGCAAACGCACAAATACTTGAATATCGCCTGAGCGCTCTTTGCCCAGGACATGAACGGAAACAGATCGTGATACGAATTACACGCCGTCTGGAATTCGATGCCGGTCATCGCATTCCGGATCATCGCAGCCAGTGCCGCAACTTGCACGGGCACCGTTACGTCCTCGAATTGACGCTCCAAGGAGACGTGGTCGAGGAGGCCGGATCGCCCGAATGCGGGATGGTGATGGACTTTGCCGACGTCAAGTCGCTGGCAAACGAACATCTGGTCGACCGTTGGGACCACGCTTTCCTCGTCTATCAAGGCGACGAAGCGGTCATGCGCTTCCTCGAAACGCTGCCAGGGCATAAAACGGTGGTGATCGACCGGATTCCGACGGTGGAAAATCTGGCGCAGTGGGCGTACGAAACGCTCGCGCCCGTGTACGACGGCCACTACGGTCGCGCGCTGCGTCTGATCCGCGTGCGCCTCTATGAAACGCCAAACTGCTGGGCCGATGCCGGTCCGTCGCTCGAAGGCTAAACCGCTTTTCCGCGACATCGACGACGCAATACCGACAAAAAACCGGTTCCATTGCGTGTTTTCGGATCGCCGTCGCTGACGGGCCCGGATCCCGGCGATGGGGCGCCGCCGCGTTCGCGGCGATTCCATCGGTCTCGGGCATGCGCCGTGCTTGCTATCTTGTGCTAACCCAAGGAGGCAATCATGACCTACTCGACGACGCAATCGACGAAGCAGGCCGACGCTCGCAATACGACACCGTCTCTGCGCGCTACCAGCCATACCCCAGACCCGCACAAGCACGAGAACCCGGACCGCGACCGCTTGGATGCGGACCATCGTCTGGATAAGGACCTGGAAGAGACCTTCCCGGCCAGCGATGCCCCCTCGACGGGCGGAGTGACCAAGATCGGCAGTGGTGGCGAGGAGAAGGGCAAGCCACGTCACGATGAAGAGAAAACGGCGGGGAAAGGCTCGCCACGGAGCAGCTGATGCGCCCCGCCGAGCCCAATCCGTCGCGCGTGCCGGGGGCGCTCCCGGAGGATCTGACGCCGCGCGGCGTCGATGTGGATAACGATGTCGGCAGCGACAGCACCGTCGATACCGATGGCAAGGCCCGCGACGCGCGTCGCCAGGCTGAGGGCGCAGCGCCCGGCGCGGGCGGCGGCCTCGATCGATTGAACGACAACGAAGTGGTTTCGAATGCGACGTTGTCGAACGCGGTGGTGACGCCGCCGTCCGGGCTGGCGGGTATCGATAGCCGGCCATACGGTGCGCGCCCTCAAGTGCTGGCGGAGCCTGGCAGTCGCGTCGTGGATGTGGGGTTTGTCGAGCAGGCGGGCTTATACGAGACCGCCGGCGACGATTCCGATACCGATCCGGTCGAGAGCGATATCAAGCACAAGGAGCACACCCCCGCCAACCATACGCGGGTCGGGCATCACATCCGCATCGAGCCAGGTAAGGGGTCGGCTGGCGCCGACTGAGGCCGAGCGGCGGCGCGCCAGGATGCTTTGCCGGCACGCAGGGTGCCGTCTTAGCGCCGGATATTTTTCCGCTGGTTTGCCACGCTCATCACCATGCCGACGGCAATCCCCAGCGTGACCAATGCCGTCCCGCCGTAACTCATGAAGGGCAGCGGCACGCCGACCACTGGCAGGATGCCGCTGACCATGCCGATATTGACGAAGGCATAGGTAAAGAAGGTCAGCGACAAGGCGCCGGCGAGCAGACGCCCGAACATCGTTGCCCCACGCGAGGCGACGATCAAGCTGCGCACGATCAGCAGCGTGTACATCGTCAGCAGCAAGATGCCGCCCAGCAAGCCGAATTCTTCGGAATAGACGGCGAAGATGAAGTCGGTGTGCTTTTCCGGAATGAACTCCAGGTGCGCCTGCGTGCCCTTGAGCCAGCCCTCGCCACGGGGACCGCCGGAGCCGATGGCAATCACCGCCTGAATCGTATGGAAGCCCCGTCCGAGCGGATCGGAGGTAGGGTCCAGCAGCGTGCAGACGCGGTGCTTCTGATAGTCGTGCATCATCGGCCAGTTCACGCCCGGCTGGCAGATGCGCTCCTCGTTGACCAGCACGGCGCCGATGGCGATCACGCCCACCAGCATCACCGGCAGAATCAGCTTCCAGCTCAAGCCCGCGAAATAGATAACGAAAAGGCCGGCGGCGAACACCAGCATAGCCGTTCCCAGATCCGGCTGTTTCGCAATCAGCGCGACCGGCAACGCCAGCAAGATCAAGGCGACGCCATGATCCCACCAGCGGATTGCGCCTTCACGTAACTGGTAGTACCAGGCCAGCATCAGCGGCATGCCGATTTTCATCAATTCCGACGGCTGAATCACCACGCCGACATTGAGCCAGCGTCGCGCGCCTTTACGCGTCAGGCCGAACAAGGCGACGGCGACCAGCAGGGCGACGCCGAACGAATACAGCGGCACGGCGAAGCGCATCATCGTCTGCGGCGGCACGTGTGCGATCGCCCACATCAGGATGAAGGTCAGCAGGACGTTGCGCACCTGATCGGTGACGCGCGACGGCACGTCGATGCTGGCGCTGTACAAGGTCACCAGGCCGGTGCAGACGAGCAGGAAGACGAATAGCGCCAACGGCTTGTCGAAAGCCATCAGGGAACGCCAACCGCGTTCAAACCAGGCGCGGACTTCGGGGGACATGCGCGGAATCCTCACGGTGGGCAAGGCGCAAGCCTCGCCGTGACATTGCTCAGTCGGCAACGCCTTCGGGTTTCTGTTCCGCCGGCTTCGGCGGCGCCGGCGGCGGTTCGTTCGGTCGCTGGGCGGCGCCATGTTCGCCGGCTGCGGACGCGGCGGACAGCGCCGCGGCATCCGATGCCGCGTTAAGGTTGAACGCCGCCGACGTCGCCGCCAGCGATGCCGGCAAGGCGGCCGCGGCCGGCGATTCTTCCTGGCCGCCGATCACTGGCGTGGTCCCGCCGACCGTCGCGGAAGCCGCCGCGATCACCGCGGCCGCTTCGGCGCCCGGCTTGAAGCGATCAACCATATAGTAGTCCAGCACCTTGCGGGCAACCGGCCCGGCGGTTTGCGCGCCCCAGCCGCCGTTCTCGACGATCAGCGCAAGGGCGATCTGCGGATTTTTGGCTGGCGCATAGGCGACGAACAGCGCGTGGTCGCGCAGCCGTTCCGGGATCATATGCGCCTTGTACTTCGAATCCTGCGCCACGGTGAACACCTGCGCCGTGCCGGTCTTTGCCGCCGCGGTGTAGGGCGCGCCCTTGAACACGTCTTTGGCGGTGCCCTCTGTTACGACGCCTTCCAGCGCGCTCTTGACGATGTCGAAGTCCGATTGCGGCAGATCGATCTTGCCGCTCGATGTCGGGACCGTCAGCGTCACCTGGTGCGTGATCGGATCTTCGATCTCCTTGACCAGGTGTGGCTTCATCAGCACGCCGTTGTTCGCCAGCGTCGAGACGGCATGCGCGATCTGCAGGATCGTGTACGAGTTATAGCCCTGGCCGATGCCCAGACTCACCGTCTCGCCGTCATACCAGCGTTGCTGCGCCGGCTTTTTATAGGCCTTCATCTTCCAGTCGGTGGACGGCAGCACGCCGGTGGCCTCGCCCTGGATATCGATGCCGGTCTTCTGGCCGAAGCCCCACGGCCGCATGAAATTGGCGATCGCATTGACGCCAAGATCATGGGCCAGCATGAAGAAGTAGGTGTCGTTCGACACCACCAGCGCGCGGCGCAGATTCACCCAGCCCTGGCCCGTGATCACGTCGTTACGAAACTTATGGCCGCCCAGCATATAGAAGCCGGGATCCTGGAAGCCCCAGTCAGGCGTGCGCTTGTGCAGCGCGAGCGCCGCCAGCGCCATGAAGGGCTTGTATGTCGAGCCGGGCGGATAGGTCCCGCGCAAGGGGCGATCCAGCAGAGGATGGTCCGGCGAGTTGTTCAGCTCGTCCCAGTTTTGCTGGTCGATGCCGTCGACAAACAGATTCGGATCGAAACTGGGCGCGGACACGAAGGCCAGGATATCGCCGGTCTTCGGCTCGATCGCCACCAGCGCGCCGCGCCGTCCCGCGAAGGCCTGCTCGGCCACTTGCTGCAAGCCGATATCGAGCGACAACACGAGATTGTCGCCCGGCTTGGCCGGCGTGCGCGACAGCGTGCGCACCGGCCGGCCGCCGGCGGTCACCTCGACTTCCTCGAAGCCGGTGGTGCCATGCAGCTGCGTCTCGTAACTCTGTTCGACGCCGATCTTGCCGATATAGTCGGTGCCGCGATAGTTGTTCGCGTCCAGACGCGAATCGTAGTGATCGGGATCGCTGTCGTTTTCCTCGCTGCGCTGTTCGATCCGTTCCTGATCGCGTTGCGAGATCCGGCCGATATAACCGATCACGTGTGCCGCCGTGGGACCAAGCGGATATTGCCGGAATAGCCGCGCGCGCACTTCCACGCCGGGGAAGCGGTAGCGCTGGGCGACGAAGCGCGCGACGTCGTCGTCGCTGAGGCGCGACAGGATCGGCAGGCTCTCGAAATTCTTCGAGTCTTCCTGCAGCTTGCGGAAGCGTCGCCGCGCACGCGCATCGATCGGCTCGAATGCGGCGAGTTCGTCGATGACCTCGGGCAGCGGGCGGTCGAGTTTCGAGGCGGTGATTTCGAGCGTATAGGCGGAATAGTTGCGCGCCAGGATCACGCCGTTACGATCGGTGATGATGCCGCGATTCGGCACGATCGGCGCGACCGAGATCCGGTTCTCCCGCGCCTGCAGCGCGTAATGCGGATAGCGCATCACCTGCAGATAGAAGAAACGGCTGGCGAGCAGGCCGAAACAGATCAGCACGAAGGCCGCCGCGGCAAAGATGCGCAGGCGGAAACGTCGGGCTTCGGTTTCGGCGTTATGAAAGTCGGTCATCCCGCTATTCCGTCAGATCGGCCGGGTGTCGTCCGGATCGACCGCGCGCTTTTGCGGCGCGATCAACAGGATGCTCACGATCGGCCAGATCAGCGCGCCCACCAGGCCGTTGCTCAAATAGCCCCAGGCCGGGAGGTCGCCGGTCACCACCCAGCGGGCGATGAAGGGCAGCAACTCGACGCCCAGCAGCAGCGGCAGGATATAAATAGTCTGGGACCACAACGGATAAGCCAGAATCCGGCGATGCAGGATGATCGCGGTATAGGACATCACCGTGTAGGCCAGGGCATGCTCGCCGACCAGACCCGCGTCGTTGACATCCATCAGAATGCCGAGCAGGAAAGCCGAGCCGATCCCCACGCGGCGCGGCGCGCGGATGTTCCAGTACAGCAGCGTCAGCGCGAGGAAGTCGGGGACGCCCGGCAGGCGTCCCCAGGGCATCATGTTCAGGAACAGCGAGACCACCAGACTGACAACGATGAACCAGGGGCGGACCGGCTGCAGAATGTATTGCGGAGGATTCATCGTCTACGGTTCGTCTTGCCGGCGGCGGCCGTTTTTGCGGTGTCCTTCGATCCCGCTGCCGCCTCGGAGGCACCGACCGTGCTGGCCGGGCGCCCGGACGCGGCCAGCGCGGCGGCAGTCGCCTCCGCCGGCGTCATCGCCGCGGCGGCTTCCGATGCACCGCTCGCGGCGGTGGCGCCGGAGGCGCCGCTTGTCGCATCGGCTGCCGCTTTGACGTTGCCGGCGCCCTTGCCTTTCTTCGCGCCCTTCCCATTCTTCGCCTGCTCGGCCTTTTCCGCTTCCACCGGATTGGGCGGCAGCGCCTCGCGATAATGCAACACCAACAGCTGCCGCACGCCGCGGATCTTCGCAATCGGCGCCGCCATGACTTTCGCGAATGCCGAATCAGACTGCTTTTCCACGCGCACGATCCGCGCGACCGGCAAGCCCGGCGGATACAGTCCGTCGAGTCCGCTGGTGACCAGCTCGTCGCCCACCTTCACGTCGGCGCCCGAGGGTACGAAGCGCATATCGAGCAGGCCGGTGTCGGCGCTGCCATAGACCACGCTGCGCACACCGGTGCGAACGATCTGCACCGGCACGGCCTGGTCGCGGTCGGTCAGCAGCGTGACTTCCGATTGCAGCGGGAAGATCCGCGTGACCTGTCCCATCAAGCCGTCTTCGGTGATCACCGGCGCACCGTTCTCGACACCGGCCTGCAGGCCATGATCGATGATGACCTTCTGCGAGAACGGGTCTCGGGTGTCGTATTGGATTTCCGCCGGAATCGGCGCGATGGGCGCCCGCTGCGCTAATTGCAGCAGGCTGCGCAGATGCGAGTTTTCCACCTGCATTTCGGCCGCGCGCGACGCCGCCAGACCCAATTGCAGATTGCGCGCCTGCAGTTGCGAAACCTGGGCGCGCAAGGACTCATTTGACACGGCAAATGATAGCGCATCGGTCAGCATGTCGCGCGGCGCCAACGCGGCGCGTTGCAGCGGATACAAGGCGGTCGCGATGACTTGGCGGAACAGCGTCAGCGTGTGGAAGTGCGCATCGGTGACCAGCAGGCCGATGCACATCGCCACGCAGACGATGAGGCGAACCAGCGCGGAAGGGCCTTGCCTGAAGAGCGGCGGTGGACTGTGATCCATAAACGGCGTCCCGGCCTAGAAAAATGCGAAAGGGCTACGCTGCCGGGCGGGCAGCGCCGCGCCGCCGTGAGGCTTACTCGTAGGAGAAAATGCTGCGGACCTTGTCCACACGCTCGAGCGCCATGCCGGAGCCGCGCACCACGCAGGTCAGCGGATCTTCGGCAACCAGAACCGGCAGGCCGGTTTCCTCGGCAAGCAGACGGTCCAGATCGCGCAACAGGGCGCCGCCGCCGGTCAGCATCATGCCGCGTTCGGCGATGTCGGCACCCAGTTCCGGCGGTGTCTGTTCCAGCGCGATCTTCACTGACGAGACGATCTGGTTCAGCGGATCCGTCAGCGCTTCAAGGATTTCGTTGCTCGAGATCGTGAAGCTGCGCGGAATCCCTTCCGACAGATTACGCCCCTTGACTTCCATTTCCTTGACTTCGGAACCCGGGAAAGCCGAGCCGATTTCCTTCTTGATCGCTTCAGCGGTCTGTTCGCCGATCAACATGCCGTAGTTGCGACGGATGTAATTGACGATCGCCTCGTCGAACTTGTCGCCACCGACGCGAACCGAGCCCTTGTAGACGATGCCGCCCAGCGAGATCACGCCCACTTCGGTCGTGCCGCCGCCGATGTCGACGACCATCGAGCCGGTGGCTTCGGAGACCGGCAGACCGGCGCCGATCGCAGCGGCCATCGGTTCCTCGATCAGGTACACCTGCGAGGCGCCAGCGCCATGCGCGGCTTCCTTGATCGCACGACGCTCCACCTGCGTGGAGCCGCACGGAACGCAGACAATCATCGCCGGCGACGGTCGCAGCATCCGCGACTGATGTGCCATCTTGATGAACTGCTTGATCATCTGCTCCGTGACGGTGAAATCGGCGATGACGCCGTCTTTCATCGGGCGAATCGCCTCGATATTGCCCGGCACCTTGCCAAGCATTTGCTTGGCTTCCTTGCCGACCGCCTGGATCGTCTTCTTGCCATTCGGACCGCCTTCGGTGCGGATGGCGACGACGGACGGCTCATCGAGAACGATGCCTTTGCCGCGCATGTAAATCAGCGTATTGGCCGTACCCAGATCGATGGCGAGATCGTTGGAAAAGTAGCTGCGGAAAAAACCGAACATTCAGGATCCTGTCGCTTAGCGCCACGCGGCGGGCAGCCGGGGCAGCGAAAAAATAACAGCCAAGCACGCGGCCGCCCGGTTTCGAATGCCGAAACGACAAGGCGGCACGCAAATTTCCGCGCGCGAAGCTGCCTGGAGGAATTTGCTTTGGTCGGCCGCGGCGTTGGTCTTGGCTCAGGCATTGGCCTCAGCCAGGCCACCTCTGCCTCGATTACCATGCCGCATGCGTAGGCATGCCTAACTCAAAGGCCAAGCGGCCGGCAGCGCGACGGCGGACGATCAACCCAGATTGGGCTGAGGCGTAATGATACCTTATAATTCGCGGGTGCCTGCACCAAAAACGGTGTTACCAAACGTGACCGAAGACGTGTTCAGTCCTTTGTTTTAGCGCGGATTTTCGGCCGATCGTCCGAAAATCCGGTGCCGACCGGACAGCGTCGCCTGATGTCCCTTTCCGAGCGGCGTCGATGTCGGCTGGATGCAGTGCAGGTTTCGTGCCGATTCTCGCGGATTCGGCGCTTCCGCGCGATGGCTGCGCTACGCGGCATGCCGCGTTTTTGCGCCTTTTTCGCCCTTTTTCCGTGTTTTTGCAACCGCTCCTAGCGAATGTCCCTGACCCTGACCGATGTACAACGGATCGAGCACCTTGCGCGGCTCGAACTGGCTCCCGATGCGCGTGAGCGGATGGTGGCGCAGCTGAACGAATTCTTCGCCCTGGTCGAGCAGATGCAGGCGGTGGATACGACCGGCGTGGCACCGCTCGCGCACCCGATCGAAGCGATCCAGGACATCGCGCTGCGCCTGCGCGACGATGCCGCCAGCGAAACCATCGACCGCGAGGCGAATCAGCGCTCGGCGCCGAAGACCGAGGACGGGCTGTATCTGGTGCCCCGCGTGATCGAGTAAACGGTTCACGCGGCACAGGCCCCCGCCGGCCTTGTCCCGATGGCGGACAAAAGGCTGTTTGAGATCCGATCGAGCGAATTATTCGGGAAACTCCCTGAGATGCATGACAAAAGCCTGACCGAATTACGCGCCGCACTGGATGCGCGCGACACCTCCGCCGTGGAATTGGCGGAGCTTCATCTGACGCGTATCGAGGCGGCGGCGGCATTGAATGCCTTCATCAGCGTCGATCGCGAGGCAACGCTGGCGGCCGCACGCGCGGCCGATGCGCGTCTGGCGAATGGCGAGGGCAATTCGAGCGGCGCGGCGCTGCTGGGCATCCCGCTCGCGCACAAGGACGTGTTCGTGACGCGCGAATGGCCGTCGACGGCCGGTTCGCGAATGCTGGAAACGTACCGCAGCCCGTTCGATGCGACGGTCGTCGCGCGTTTGGCCGAGGCCGGCGCGGTCTGTCTGGGCAAGACGAATATGGACGAATTCGCGATGGGATCGTCGAACGAGAATTCGTTCTTCGGCCCGGCGCGCAATCCCTGGGACACGCAGACGGTGCCGGGCGGATCGTCCGGTGGCTCCGCGGTGGCGGTGGCGGCGCGTCTGGCGCCTGCGGCTACTGGGACGGACACGGGCGGCTCGATTCGCCAACCGGCGGCCTTGACCGGCATCACCGGCATCAAGCCGACCTACGGCCGCGTGTCGCGTTACGGCATGATCGCGTTCGCGTCGTCGCTGGATCAGGCGGGTCCGATGGCACGCTCGGCGGAAGACTGCGCTCTGCTGCTGAACGTCATGGCCGGCGCCGATCCGCGTGACGCGACCAGTCTCGAGCGCGATGCCGAGGACTTCACCGCCCATCTCGGCAAGCCGTGGAACGCATCGGCAAGTGCGTCGGATGCGGCGCGCGGCGCGCCGCTTGCCGGTTTGCGGATTGGCCTGCCGACCGAATACTTCGGTGACGGCCTGCATGCGGACGTGCGCCAGGCGATCGACGCTGCGCTGGACGAGTACAAGAAGCTCGGCGCCACGCTGGTCGAGGTGTCGCTGCCGAAGACGCAGTTGTCGATTCCGGTCTATTACGTGCTGGCGCCGGCCGAGGCCTCGTCGAACCTGTCGCGTTTCGACGGCGTGCGTTACGGGCATCGCGCGGCCACGTACAAGGACCTCGCCGACATGTACAAAAAGTCGCGTACCGAAGGGTTCGGCGACGAAGTGCAGCGTCGTATTTTGACGGGCGCCTATGTGCTGTCGCATGGCTATTACGATGCTTACTATCTGCAGGCGCAGAAGATTCGCCGCATCATCGCGCAGGACTTCCAGCAGGCCTTCACGCAATGCGATGTGATCATGGGGCCGGTATCGCCCAGCGTCGCCTGGAAGCTGGGCGAGAAGACCGACGATCCCTTGGCGATGTATCTGGCGGACGTCTACACCTTGTCGACGAGCCTGGCGGGCTTGCCGGGCATGAGCGTGCCGGCCGGTTTCGGTGCGGGCGGTCTGCCGGTGGGGCTGCAGATCATCGGAAACTATTTTGACGAAGCGCGGATGCTCCAGGTGGCGCACGCGTTCCAGCGCGCCACCGATTGGCATCTGCGCGCGCCGGCGGGAGTATAAGAACATGGCCCATCAAAAACATCCGGGCTGGGAAGTCGTCATCGGCTTGGAAACCCACGCGCAGTTGTCGACTGCGTCGAAGATCTTCTCCGGCGCGCCGACGTCGTTCGGCGCCGCGCCGAACACGCAGGCCGCGCCGGTGGACCTCGCCTTGCCCGGCACCTTGCCGGTGCCGAACCGCGGCGCTGTCGAGCGCGCCATCCGCTTCGGTCTGGCGATTGGTGCCACCGTGTCGCCGCGCAGCATTTTCGCGCGAAAGAACTACTTCTATCCGGACTTGCCGAAGGGCTATCAGATCAGCCAGTTCGAGATTCCGGTGGTGGTGGGCGGGAGCCTGACGGTGCTGGTGCCGGGCGCGGCGAAGGACGCCGCCCCGTACGAGAAGACGGTCGAGCTGACCCGCGCGCATCTGGAAGAAGACGCGGGCAAGAGCCTGCATGAAGACTTTGCCGGGATGACCGGTATCGATCTGAACCGTGCCGGCACGCCGCTGCTGGAAATCGTCACCGAGCCGGTGATGCGGAGTTCGGCCGAGGCGGTCGCCTACGCCAAGGCGCTGCACACGCTGGTGGTCTGGCTGGGCGTCTGCGACGGCAATATGCAGGAAGGCTCGTTCCGCTGCGATGCAAACGTGTCCGTGCGTCCCGTTGGGCAAAAGGAATTCGGCACCCGTGCCGAGATCAAGAACCTGAATTCGTTCCGCTTCCTGGAAGAGGCGATCGAATACGAAATCACGCGCCAGGTCGAGCTGATCGAGGACGGCGGTACCGTCGTGCAGGAAACGCGCCTCTACGATCCGGATCGTCGCGAGACGCGGTCGATGCGCAGCAAGGAAGACGCGCAGGATTATCGCTACTTCCCGGATCCGGATCTGATGCCGCTGGTCATCGAGTCGGCCTGGGTCGAGCGCGTGCGTGGCGAGTTGCCGGAGTTGCCGGAAGCGATGCAGACGCGCTTCATCACGCAGTACGGCCTGTCGAAGCAAGACGCGATCACACTGACCGTGTCGCGCGCATTGGCCGCCTACTATGAGGCGATCGTCGCAAAGGCCGGCGAGGCACAGGCCAAAACCGCGGCGAACTGGGTCGTCGGTGAGTTGGCGTCGCAACTGAATCGCGACGGCCTGGATGTGGCGCAGGCGCCGCTGACGCCGGGGCAGTTCGCGCTGCTGATCGCGCGGATTGCCGACGGTACGTTGTCGAACAAGCTAGCGAAGGAAGTCTTCCTGTTGATGTGGGAGTCGCGCGCAACCGACGAACAGGCGGCGGATCGCATCATCGACGAGAAAGGCCTGAAGCAGATTTCCGATACCGGCGCCTTGGACGCGATCATCGACGAGGTACTCGCGGCCAATGCGAAGTCGGTCGAAGAGTTCCGCGCTGGCAAGGAAAAGGCGTTCAATGCCTTGGTCGGTCAGGCGATGAAGGCGACCAAGGGCAAGGCGAACCCGGCGCAGGTCAACGATCTGCTGCGCAAGAAGCTGCAAGGCTGAGCGCATGCTGGCGCCGTCAATTGCGTCTAAAGCAGGGGCATTGACGGCGGCGGTTGCGCGGTGCGGTCCGGCGCGTGTAGAGCGGTTCAACGGAAAGTGACAATCAAAGGCGGCGCACGATGCGGGTGATTTCGGCGAACCTGAACGGAGTACGTTCGGCGGCGAAGAAAGGTTTCTTCGAATGGATGGGCAAGCAGGACGCGGACATCGTCTGCGTGCAGGAATTGAAGTGCGCGCAGGACGACATGACGCCGGAACTGCTGGCGCCGCACGACTACACCGGCTATTTCCAGCATGCGGTGAAGAAGGGCTATAGCGGCGCGGGGCTGTACACGCGACACAAGCCCGACGAATTCATCATCGGCTTCGGCAGCGAGGAATTCGATGCGGAAGGGCGCTATGTCGAGGTGCGTTACGGCAAGCTGTCGGTGATCTCGGTGTATGTGCCGTCGGGCTCGAGTTCCGAGGAGCGGCAGCAGGCGAAATTCCGCTTCATGGACGTGTTCATGCCGCATCTGGCGGCGCTGAAGGCCGAAGGGCGCGAGGTGATCTTGTGCGGCGACGTGAACATCGCGCACAAGGAAATCGACATCAAGAACTGGAAGGGCAATCTGAAGAATTCCGGATTCCTGCCCGAGGAACGTGCCTGGCTGACCACCTTGTTCGACGAGGTCGGCTATGTCGATGTCTTCCGTACGCTGGATGACCGGCCGGAACAATACACCTGGTGGAGTCAGCGCGGACAGGCCTACGCGAAGAACGTCGGCTGGCGTATCGATTATCACTTGACGACGCCGGGCGTGGCCGCCACGGCAAAGCGCGTCGAGGTGTTCAAGGACATCAAGTTCAGCGACCACGCGCCGCTGACGATCGATTACGACTACGCCCTTAAATAAGCCGGCGATACGCGCTGCACGGCGAGCCGTACGCGGCGCGATCTGCTGCGTGCGTCGGGCGCCGCATCGGGCCATGGAGGCGGCCCGGGACGCCCGGCCCGCTTATTTGAACAGTTCGGCGAGTCGGTGCGGCAGGCTGGACAGGAAAGACAGCGGCGTCGTGTGTTCCGGCTCCTTCTTGCGCACTTCGCGCTGCGGCGCAGTCGATTCCGCATCGTCGTCCCGCGCGCGCTGCAGACGCGGGGGGTTCCAGCGACCGGGTTTGTACGGCGGCAGATCGTCGACCGTCAGGTCGAGCGATCGCGCGTACAGCGGCAACATGTCTTTTTGCCGTTTCTTCAAATCGGCAAGACGCTTCTCGCTGATTGGATGTTCGAGCACGAAGGGCAGCGTCGGCTTCCAGCGTGCCATCGTATCGACCTTTTCCCACAGCGATAGTCCGGCGCGCGGATCGAATCCGGCCCGCGACGCCATATCGGCGCCGATGACATCGGCTTCCGTTTCATCGGCGGCCTCGTAGCGCAGATTCAGCAGCGCCGAGACGACGTTCAGGTTCGTGCCGGCCAAGGCCAGGCCATTGACCGGCGCCGCGCCCGGCGCTCCCACGATCGGCGTACCCGGTACGGCGCGTCGCGCGCTGTCGGTGGCCGATGCGGAAGCGTTTCGATTGGCGCCGGTCCCGACCGTGCTCGGTCGGGTGTCCGCTTGCGCGAGTCCCTGCGACCCGAGCAAGGACGACGATGCTGCCGGCGGCTCCGCGCCATCCGCGGCCACGGCCACGCCGTTGCCGGCCGCGCCGCCCTCGTTCCTGCCGATCTGCTCACCGATTTTCGAGCGCGCGTGTTCGCGCAGCGCATGCGCGATCAAATGGGCGATCAGCAGCGCCGTTTCATTCTCGTTTAATCCGAGGCGATCAATCAGTCCATCGTTGATCAGCACCTTGCCGCCCGGCAGACAGACGGCATCAAGGTCCGGCGAGTGGATGACGCTGAGCTCCCACTTCCACCCCTTCGCCCGATCGTTCCACTTCATCGCGAACGGTTCCAGCTTGGCCAGAATCGCACGCGCCTGCACGACCTTGGGGTCGTCGTCCGGGAGCCATTGGCCCTGTTGCGCGGCGATGGCCAGCGCATGTTCGTAGGCCAGCTCCCCCTGGATTTCCAGCCAATCGGACGGCACCATGGCGCGGAACGTCAAAGGGCCGCCGGCCGAACCGGCGATCGGACCGGCTGGACTCGATACCGCCCCGACATCCAACGCACTCGACCCCGGCACCGGCGCGGCCGGATCTCCGGCCGAAAGCGTCCCCTCCTGCGCCGCCGACGCTTCGAGCGGATTGATCCGCACGGCGTCTTTACCGGCGCCCATCGGCGCGCTCGCGCCGGCATGACCGGCGATGAACGTCAGCGTAAGCGAGAGGGCAGACACCGCCGAGACGGCAACTAGCGCGGCCAGGCGGGTCCTTTCGTGAGGCGTCATCGTGTTCGCGTGTTCCAGGGCGCTACTTTCAGTAACAACGCCATGCCGGGAAGGGCCAGCACGGCGCATAACAGATAAAAATCAAACCATCCCAATCGGTCGACAATCCAGCCGGTTCCCGCATTGATAAAAACCCGCGGGACCGATGCCAGACTGGTGAACAGGGCAAACTGCGTGGCCGTGTAGCGGGGATCGGTCGTCGTCGCGATAAATGCGGTGAACGCCGCCGTTCCCAAGCCTGCGCCAAACGATTCGGCCGCGATCGCCCAGCCGAGATCGAACGTCGTCGCATCCGCGCCACGTGATGCCAGCCAGGCGAAAGTCAGCGTCGAGGCGATCTGCGCGATGCCGAAGACCCATAGTCCGCGCGCGATCCCCAGACGCACCAACCATATCCCTCCAAGGATACCTCCGGCGACGCTTGCCCACAGGCTGCTGACCTTGGCCACCAGTCCGATCTGGGTCTTTGTAAAACCCAGATCCAGATAGAACGGCGTCGCCAGCGCAGTCGTCATACTGTCGCCGAGTTTATACAGGAAGATGAAGGCAAGAATTAAGATCGCATATCGCCAGCCGCTGCGGGCGACAAATTCCCGGAACGGCAGCACCACCGCATCGCTGAGCGAGCGCGGCGCCGGGCCGCTCACCGTCGCCGCGGGCGCGAAGAGCGACAGGATGATGCCGGGCAGCATGAAGGCGGCGGTGATCGCGAAAACCGAGGACCACGGCAGATGATCGGCGAGCACCAGGGAAAGCGACCCCGGAATCAGCGCCGCGATCTTGTAGGCATTGACGTGAATCGCCGTGCCGAGCCCCTGTTGCGCATCGGAAAGCAATTCGCGGCGGTAGGCGTCGATCGAAATATCGGCGCTGGCGCTGAAGAAGGCGAGGGCGAAGGCGAGCGTGGCCACGCTGCCCAAGGACAACTGCGGTTGCAGGAACCCCATTGCCGCGATGCCCAGTGCCACCATGATTTGGGCGATGAACATCCAGCCGCGTCGTCGGCCCGGCCGCCAGCGCCCCAAGGCGGGCGAAAAACGGTCCAGCAACGGTGCCCAGAGAAATTTCCAGGTGTAGGGGATGCCGATCAGCGCGAATAGCCCGATCTGCTTCAGATCCACGCCCGAGGTGCGCAACCACGCTTGCACCAAGGTGATCAGCACATACAGCGGCAGACCCGACGAGAAGCCGAGGAACGCGCAGACCAGCATCCGCGTGTTCAGATAAACGCGCCAGCCTCCCGCAGCCGGCTCCTCCGTTGGTGTGTGCATCAGTCAGTCTTGTCAGCGCTTTTCAACCCGATAAACCGCAAGACTACCACGCCAGTTTGCACCCCAACGGATCGGCTGGCCCTCGCGCAGCACCACACGTTCGCGAATGCGTATGCCAACGTCGGGTGCCAGCGCTTCGAAGTCGGCGATGGTCAGCACACGGACGTTCGGCGTGTTGTGCCATTGATAAGGCAGGGACGTGGAAACCGGCATGCGGCCGCGCAACACCGATAGCCGATGCGGCCAATAGCCGAAGTTCGGGAAGGAGACGATCGCCTGCTTGGCCACGCGCACCGTCTCGCGCAGAATCGCCGTCGTTTCGTGGATCGTCTGCAAGGTTTGCGACAGGACAGCGAAATCGAAGCTGCGGTCGTCGAACAGTTTCAGGCCGTCTTCCAGGTTCTGCTGGATGACGTTCACGCCTTTCTGCGCACAGGACAGGACGCCGGCATCGTCGATCTCGATGCCATAGCCTTGCACGTCCAGTTCGTCCGACAGCAGCGCGAGCAGCGCACCGTCGCCGCAGCCCAGGTCGAGGACGCTGGCGCCGGGCTCGACCCACCGTGCAATGGCGCGGAAATCCTCGCGGCCCGACAGGTGGTCGGCCAGCGACGCCGACTGCGCATGCAGCACGGCCGGCTGACGCGGTGCGCGGGTGGCGGCAACCGACGCCTGCGCGGGCTCGGCGGATTCGACGGCGTGTGGCGTGCGGCTATCGGGGAAAGCGGTGCTCATGCCTGGATCTCCTCGGCGATCCGGCCGAAGCGTGCGCGAATCAGATTGTGGTAACGGGCGTCGCTTAGCAGGAAGGCATCGTGCCCGTGCGGTGCGTCGATTTCGGCATAGCTGACGTCCCGCTTCAACTTCAGCAGCGCACGCACGAGCTCACGCGAGCGGGCCGGCGCAAAACGCCAGTCCGTCGTGAAGGAGGCGATCAGGAACTTCGCGCAGGTTTTCTCCAGCGCCGCGGTCAGATCGCCGCCATACGCCTTGGCCGGATCGAAATAATCGAGCGCGCGCGTGATCAGCAGATAGGTGTTGGCGTCGAAATATTCGGCGAATTTATTGCCTTGATAGCGCAGATAGGATTCCACCTCGAATTCGACATCGAAGCTATAGCGATAGGCGGCCGTCGAGGCCGCTACCGTGGCCGCGATGGCGGCAGCGCTCTCTTCGCTGGCGGCGGCCGGATCGATTTCCGCCGCCGCCGCGGCAACGGCCGCCAGCGGCGATTGGCCCTGGTCTTCGGCCCGACGCAAGGCGCGGCCGAACTTGCTGGCCATGTCGTCGTCGGACAAATAGGTGATGTGGCCGATCATCCGTGCGACGCGTAGGCCGCCGCGCGGTTTGACGTCGTGGGCGTAGTAATGGCCGCCGTGGAAATCCGGGTCGGAGCGGATCGCCGAGCGTGCGACCTCGTTGAACGCGATGTTCTGAGCCGATAACTTCGGCGTCGACGCGATGACGATGCAGTGGCCGAGCCGATCGGGATAGAGCAGGCTCCATGCAAGTGCCTGCATGCCGCCCAAGCTGCCGCCCATTACCGCGGCAAAGCGCGCGATGCCGTAGTGGTCGGCGACGCGCGCCTGAGTGCGGACCCAGTCCTCGACGGTCACCAGCGGGAAACGGCCGCCGTAGGGGGCGCCAGTCTCCGGGTCCGGACTCATCGGCCCGGTCGAGCCGAAACAGGATCCCAGATTATTGACGCCGATGACGAAGAAGCGGTCCGTGTCGAGCGGCTTGCCGGGCCCGATCATATTGTCCCACCAGCCCACTTCCTGCGTGTCCGCATGGATGCCGGCGACATGATGCGAGGCATTGAGCGCGTGACAGATCAGCACCGCATTCGACCGGTCGGCATTCAACGTGCCGTAGGTTTCGACCATCAGGTCGTAGGCGGGGAGCGTTTGCCCACTGTCGAGGGCGAGCGGTTGGTCGAAGTGCAACGTGACCGGTGTAACGAAGCCGAGCGATTTCATGAATCCACCAAGGGTGGCGAAACGGTCGGCATGAGCGCGTCATCGGAAGCATGGTGGGAGGGGCAACCTTCCTCGCCGAGCACCGAGACAACTTACGCTGACGACCGCTTTAGCCGGATTTATAGTGAACCCGCGCCGGATTGTCTCTCAGGGAGGGTGCGCCGGCTTCGCGAGGACGCTCGCAAAACCAGACGGCACCCGCGTCAGGGACATTCCGGCACAGGCTCGCGCGCCCGCAATCGAGTCAGCAAATCGGCGCGTCAGAAAGGACGCCAGTATAGCACCGGCGTTCACGGAAGGCGCGCTTCGTGGCGCGCGAATCGCGGCGAGCCGCGACGTACTGTCGCAAATAAAACAGGCGGGGCCCTTCAGCACGCTCCCGGCGGGGCCGTTATCCAAGGAGACATCAGTCATTGCCCTGTAACCGGACCCCCGCCTCATGCGCTCGCT
This sequence comes from Robbsia sp. KACC 23696, assembly GCF_039852015.1. Lineage (NCBI taxonomy): Bacteria > Pseudomonadati > Pseudomonadota > Betaproteobacteria > Burkholderiales > Burkholderiaceae > Robbsia > Robbsia sp. KACC 23696. The sequence goes on from NZ_CP156626.1 coordinate 444,739, forward strand.
CTCCATTCGGACCCGTCTCATCGCGACCATCGCGTTTCTGGTGCTGCTGATTGCCATACTTGGCCTACTCGGGCAATACGGCATGGGGCGCGCCGTCGACAGCCTGAATCAGATCTACACGAATCGCATGGCCGGTACGCAGGCCCTCAGTCTGGCAGAAGCCAACACGCTGCAAATTCGGACCACGCTCGACCGAGCCGCGATGACGCTCGGCGCCAAGCCGGACGACAAGCAGGCCGTGGAGGCCGTGGTGACCCGCGCCAGCGAATTCCAAAACAATACGACCGCCGCGTGGGCCAAATACACGGCGCTTCCCAGCAACGCCGACGAGAAGCAACTGGCGGATGCCGTTGCCAGTAACCGTGACATCTTGTTCGCGAAGATCGATGCGTGGCGCAGCCTGATCCGCGCCGGGGGCAGTCCGGTCGATGTTCTCGCCGCCGCCAGCGTCGTGGGCGACGCCTACAGCCCATATCGTCAGGCCAACGACAAATTGAAGGCCTATCAGTCGTCGGAGTCGGCGCGTCTGTACGACGAGGCGTCGCAGCGTTACACGACGTTCCGCGCGCTTATCTATATCGGCATTCTGGTGGCGATCGTGGCGGGTTTGATCACCGTGCGCAATCTGCTGTCGGCGATCATGCGGCCGCTCGGCTCGGCGATCCAGCATTTCTCTGAAGTGGCGCAGGGCGATCTGCGCCGGCCGGTGGACGTCAGCTCGGACGACGAAATGGGCCGGCTGCTGCGCGCATTGGCCGATATGAAGCAGATGCTGGCGGGCACGGTGGCCACGGTCCGGCGGTCGGCGGAAGGGATTGCCAGCGCCGCCACGGAAATTGCCGCGGGCAATCTGGATCTGTCGTCGCGTACTGAACAGCAGGCCGCCGCGCTCGAACAAACGGCGGCGAGCATGGCCGAGCTGACCGAGACGGTGAAGCAGAACGCGGAGAATGCGTCGGCGGCGAACGCCCTGGCGGCCACGGCACGTGGCAACTCGACGGAGGGGAGTCAGATCGTCGGCCAGGTCACCAGCACGATGCAGGACATCGACGGCAGCGCGAGCAAGGTCGCCGACATCATCGCCATCATCGAAGGCATTGCGTTTCAGACGAATATCCTGGCCTTGAACGCGGCGGTCGAAGCGGCTCGGGCAGGCGAGGAGGGGCGTGGCTTCGCGGTGGTGGCGGGCGAGGTGCGGACCTTGGCGCAACGGTCGTCGAGCGCCGCGAAGGAAATCAAAACCTTGATCGACGCGTCGGTGCAAAAGACCCAGGTCGGCAGTCGCCTCGTGGGGGACGCCAGCGCCAAGATGGGCGAGATCGCGGAGAGCATCTCCCGCGTCACCCATATCATGGAAGAAATCGCGACGGCGTCGCAGGAGCAGAGCAAGGGCATCGATCAGGTCGCCCAGGCCGTGACGCAAATGGACGAAGTCACGCAGCAGAACGCGGCGCTCGTCGAGGAAGCGTCCGCCGCCACGCAATCGATGGAATCGCAGGCGCGCGTGCTGCGTGAGGCCGTGGATATCTTCAAACTGCCGTGATCGTCACGCAGGCATCCGCGCCCGCGTGGTCGCCTTACCGTCGCGGCAGCTTGGACAGCGTCCGCACGCGGTGATCGACGTAATGCGGGCGGCTGGCGGTGATTCTCGGCGGCGCCACGAGTTGCTGGCGCAGCAAGGGATCGCTGGCCGGCGCCGCGCGTTCCGTGCTCGACGCCGTCAATGCTGCCTGCGACGCCTGTCGCGCTGCCGTGTTCCGCACCGGAATGAAGCCGGTGATCCACACGGTGCGAATGCCCAGGCGGCGATAGCGTTTCAGATGGCCATGCGTATCCTCGACCAAGGTCGCGCGGGACGCCTGCGCGAGCGGCACGCCGACCTTTCGCAGCACGCGTCGCATCACCGTGCGCTCCGGCTTGGCCTGCCAATGGCTGCCGCGCCGCATGTCTTCGATGGCGATGACCCGCTCGAAATACCCCCGAATCCCCAGTGCATCGAGAATCGTATGCGCATAGTCCGACGGGCCGTTGGTCAGCACCACCTTGCGCCCCGGCAATTGCGACAAGGTGCGTCGCAGGCCGCGTTCGCCACGCACCATCTCGGACAGCGAATCAGACGGATGTACCTCGCGCAGGAAGGCGTGCGCATCGATCCCGTGGCGTCGCACCAGACCGAGCAAAGCCGCGCCATAGCGACGCGTATAGACCACTCTGAGGCGGTTCGCCGTGTCGCGATCGACGGACAGCGTCCGTTCGATATAGGCGGTCATTTCCCGATTGATATGCGGGAAGATCGCGTGCGACGCGTGATGGAGGGTATTGTCGAGATCGAACAGCCAGACCGGTCCCGTGCGCCGACGTCCGATCGTCCCATGACTGCCACGCATCCGGCGGACCCGTCGGAAAGCGGGCGCGCGGGGCGAGACGGGCGCGGTGACGTCGTGCAGCGGCTGGGCGCCGCGCGCACGGGGCTGCGGCCGCCCGAGGCGGCGCGGCGTCATCAGTAGGAACGGATCATCGTGCCGAACGGCTGTTCGGTCAGAATTTCGAGCAGCACCGAGTGCTCGATACGGCCGTCGACGATGTGCACCGAGTGCACGCCGCTCTTTGCCGCATCCAGCGCCGACGCGATCTTCGGCATCATGCCGCCCGAGATCGTGCCGTCTTCGAACAGCGCATCGATCTCGCGCGCCGTCAGATCGGTCAGCAGCGTGCCTGCCTTGTCCATCACGCCCGGGATATTCGTCATCATCACCAGCTTCTCGGCATTGAGGACGACGGCGAGCTTGCCGGCCACGAGGTCGGCATTGATGTTGTAAGACTGGCCGTTGCGGTCAAAGCCGATAGGCGAGATCACCGGGATGAAGGCGTCGTCCTGCAGCGCCTTGACCACAGCCGGATTGATCGCCTCGACTTCGCCGACATGGCCGATATCGAGGAAATTGCCCGGTTGATCGCGGTCCGGGATCATCATCTTGCGCGCATGGATCAGGCCGCCGTCCTTGCCGGTCAAGCCCACGGCCTGGCCGCCGAAGTGATTGATCAGCATGACGATGTCCTGTTGGACTTCGCCGCCGAGCACCCACTCGACCACTTCCATCGTCTCATCGTCGGTGACACGCATCCCTTGGATGAACGTGCCTTGCTTACCGATTTTCTTCAACGCGTGGTCGATCTGCGGGCCGCCACCATGGACGATCACCGGGTTGATACCCACGAGTTTCAGCAAAACCACATCGCGCGCGAAGCCTTGCTTCAGGCGCTCTTCGGTCATGGCATTGCCGCCGTATTTGATCACGACGGTCTTGCCGTGATACTGGCGGATATAAGGCAACGCCTCCGAAAGCAGTTCGGCTTTGAGCGACGGGGCAAGTTGCGAGATATCGAGGGAGTCGGGCATGGCGGCCTGAAAATCCGAAAACGAGGTGCAGAAACATCGCCGCGAGGGTCTTATGGGCTGGCGGCGGTGACGACGGTTTTAGCCGCTGTGGAGCCAGCGGTGCGCTGCCGATGCATTTACGCATTGCTAACGCGGAATTGTACAGGAACGCGCTACACTCCTGCCCATGAACGACATTACACAAACCGGGCATTTGAACCTGAGCCATTTATTCTGGCTCCGTTGTGTTGCAATTACAGGACAAGCGCTCGCCATCATCGTGGCCGACGTGGGGCTGAACATCCAGCTGCCGCTGTTGCCGATGGCCGCCGTCATCTTGCTCGAAATCGCCTTCAACGCCGCGACACTGATGCGCATCGCGCGGCCGGGCGGCGAAAGCAACGGCGAACTGTTCGGCCAGCTGTGCGTGGATCTGGGCGCACTGACGGCGCTGCTGATCATGTCCGGCGGCACGATGAACCCCTTCTTTTCGCTGTATCTGCCCGCCTTGGCGATCGGCGCGGCGGTGCTGCCGCTGCGTTCCGCGCTGGTGCTAGCCGGCCTCGCGGTGCTCGGCTATCTGTTGCTGACCGTCTACTCCTGGCCGCTGGAAGTGCGCGCGCTACCGGGAGGCCATCGCGCCAGTGCGTTGTTCGACCTCTACCGCACCGGCAATCTGATCAACTTCCTGATCAGTGTGGCCTTGATCGCCTGGTTCGTTGCGCGGATGTCGCGGGCATTGCGTCGCAGGGAAGCGGCATTGGCCGAGGCGCAGCAACGTCTACTCCGGGACGAGCGAGTCGTCGCATTGGGCGCCCAGGCCGCGAGTATCGCGCATGAAATGGGCACGCCGCTCTCGACAATTGCGTTGTTATCCGAGGAGTTGCGGGAGAGTGCGGCCGCCGATCAGTCCTTGGCGCCGTATCGCGGCGATTTCACGGTACTCGAGCAGCAGATCACGCTTTGCAAGGAAGCGTTGAAGCGGCTACAGTCGCGTGCGGCATCGCCGAATCGCCGACGCCTGAAGCCCTGGCTGGAGAGCTTTATCGAACAGTGGCGCCTGCGTCATCCGCAGGCGGGTCTGGAAACGGGCTCTCTGGGGTCCGAGGCGACGGTGATCGAGGATACCGTCGCCGTGGGACAGATTCTGACGATTCTGCTCGACAATGCGGCACGCGCCAGCCAGCGCCATGTGACGTTCGCGGTCCAGGATTTCGGTTATCCGGAAGATCGGGGCGCGTCGTCCATCGCGGCGTCGAGCGGCGCCCGCGCGGCGACGATCGCTTTTACCGTGTCCGATCATGGCCCCGGGATTCCCGCCGCGCTACGTGGCCAGATCGGCGCGACCCCGGTGCGCAGCACCCAGGGCGGCGCGGGCGTCGGATTGTATCTGGCGTTCGTGACGGCGGCGCGTTTGAATGGCACGATTGATATCGGCGATGCGCCAGAGCGCGGTACCCGCGCGATTTTGACATTGCCCGCAATGCGGGCCGAGGCTCCAGATGAGTAACCAGAACTTCCTGATCATCGACGACGATACGACGTTCGCCGATATTCTTGGCCGTTCACTGACGCGCCGTGGCTATACCGTCCACCAGGCGAACGACGCGGCGCGTGCGCTCGAGATCGCCGACGAGATGGACTTCGGTCGTATCACGGTCGACCTGCATTTGGGCCAGGATTCGGGCCTGACGCTGGTGTCCAAGCTGCGCGAACTGCAGCCCGATGCCTTGATCCTGGTGTTGACCGGCTATGCGAGCATCGCCACCGCCGTGCAGGCGGTCAAGGACGGTGCGGACAACTACGTGTCGAAGCCGGCGAACGTCGAAACGATCCTCGCCGCGATGAATGAAAACGCGACGCTGGAGCAGGCCGATGCGGCGCTGGAAAATCCGGCGCCCTTGTCGGTCGCGCGTCTCGAATGGGAACATATCCAGCGCGTGCTGGCCGAACACGAAGGCAATATCTCGGCCACGGCGCGGGCATTGAACATGCACCGCCGCACGCTGCAGCGCAAGCTCGGCAAGCGTCCGGTGGGGCGCTGACGGTTGGGCCAGGCGGCCGGCGCGCCGCACTGGCGTGCTGGCGTAGATTGCGTCGCAAAAATGACAAAGGGCAGCGAGTAACGGAGAAATCGTCCCTCGCTGCCCTTTGTCGCTAGTGCCTGACTTACAGCACGTAGCGGGACAGGTCTTCGTTACCGGCCACTTCGCCCAGCGCGGCATCGACATAGGCGGCGTCGACTTCGACCGCGCCATCGCCGGTGGTACCCGCGGTGAACGAGACTTCCTCCAACAGCTTTTCCATCACTGTATAGAGTCGGCGCGCGCCGATGTTTTCGGTCTTCTCGTTGACGGAGAAGGCGATCTCGGCCATCCGACGAATCCCTTCCTTTGTAAAGCTGAGCGTTACGCCTTCGGTCTGCAGCAAGGCCTGATATTGCTTCGTCAGGCTGGCATCGGTGCTGACCAGAATCGATTCGAAATCGTCGACCGACAGCGAATCCAGCTCGACGCGAATCGGCAGGCGCCCTTGCAGTTCCGGAATCAGATCGCTCGGCTTGGCTAGATGGAAGGCGCCGCTGCAGATGAACAGGATGTGATCGGTCTTGACCATCCCGTATTTCGTATTCACGGTCGTGCCTTCCACCAACGGCAACAGGTCGCGCTGCACGCCTTGGCGCGAGACTTCGCCGCCACCGCCGCCTTCACTGCGCGCGGCAATCTTGTCGATCTCGTCGAGGAAGACGATGCCGTTCTGCTCGATATTCGAGATTGCCTTCGTCTTGACGTCGTCCTGATTCAACAAGCGTCCTGCCTCTTCGTCGATCAGCAGCTTATAGGCTTCCTTGATCTTGACCTTGCGACGCGTCTTCTTGCCGTTGCCGATATTGGCGAACATGCCGCGAATCTGCTCGGTCATTTCCTCCATGCCGGGCGGGCCCATGATGTCCATCGACGGCGTGGGCGCTTCGATATCGAGCTCGACTTCCTTGTCGTCCAACTGCCCCTCGCGCAGACGCTTGCGGAAGGTCTGGCGCGTCGCGGTATCGGTGCTTCCCTGCGTCTCGTTTTCCGCCGAATAGGCGGTGCGGGTATTCGGCAGCAACAGATCCAGGATCCGATCCTCGGCGGCGTCTTCCGCCTTCGCGCGGACCTTGCGCATTTCCGATTCGCGCGTCTGCTTGATCGCGATTTCCGCCAGGTCGCGGATGATGCTGTCCACATCGCGGCCGACATAGCCGACTTCGGTGAACTTGGTTGCCTCGATCTTGATGAATGGCGCATCTGCCAGCTTGGCGAGGCGTCGTGCGATTTCTGTCTTGCCGACGCCGGTCGGGCCGATCATCAGGATGTTCTTCGGCGTGATTTCGTGGCGCAGCTGCTCGTCCACCTGCTGACGGCGCCAGCGATTGCGCAAGGCCACCGCTACGGCGCGCTTCGCCTTGTGTTGGCCGATGATGTGCTTGTCGAGTTCCGAGACGATCTCGGGAGGGGTCATATTGCTCATGTCTTATCCTGAAATCATTCCAAACCGATCGTCTCGATGATGCGGCTGTGATTCGTGTAGATACACATATCACCCGCGATCTTCAGCGATTTTTCGACGATTTCGCTCGGGTCCATCTCGGTGTTCTCGGCCAACGCGGTGGCGGCGGCCTGGGCATAACTGCCGCCCGAGCCGATCGCGCAAATGCCGCCCTCGGGGTCGAGCACATCGCCATTGCCGGTGATCACCAGCGTGGCTTCCGCATCGGCCGCGATCAGCATCGCTTCGAGACGGCGCAGCATCCGGTCGGTGCGCCAGTCTTTCGCCAACTCGACGGCGGCCCGGGTCAGGTGGCCCTGATGCTTTTCGAGCTTGGCTTCGAAGCGGTCCAATAGCGAGAAAGCATCGGCGGTCCCGCCGGCGAAGCCGACCAGCACCTTGCCGTGATAGATCCGGCGCACTTTCCGCGCGGAGCCCTTCATCACGATATTGCCGAGCGTCACCTGGCCATCGCCGCCCAGGGCGACCGATTTGCCGTCCTTGCTACGGACCGAGACGATGGTCGTGCCGTGATATTGCTCCATACGATTCCTCTAGAAGTCAGGGCGCCCGCTGGAAACGGGGCCGACGCGCACAGGCCGACAAAGCGCGGGCGCCATTCGTCGTTATATGAGCGCGTACCGGCAGAAATCAAGGTGAAAAACGAAATTGCCGCGACAGAGGGGGGAACAGGGTGAGGCAGGAAGGCTGCCCGTGTGGGCGGCCTAGGCGTGACAACGCCACGTCGGAGCGACGCGGGCAGGCGGGAAAATGCGCGAAGCGGATGCGGGAACGCCCCCGGGATGGGCACCGCGAATGAGGGCGCGGTGGACCCATCTCGGGGTGTTTGTCGAATCAGTCGCCGAACAGCTTCTGGCGCAGTTCGCGGCGTTGCTGTGCTTCCAGCGACAGCGTGGCCGTCGGGCGGGCGATCAGGCGCGGTACGCCAATCGGCTCGCCGGTTTCTTCGCACCAACCGTATTCGCCGCTTTCGATCCGTGCCAGCGACTGCTGAACCTTCTTCAGCAGCTTGCGTTCCCGATCGCGCGTACGCAGTTCCAGCGCATGCTCTTCCTCGATCGTCGCGCGGTCGGCCGGATCAGGCACGATCACGGTCTCACGGAGGTTTTCGGTGGTCTGGCCGGCGTTATGGAGGATTTCCGCCTGCAATTTCTCGAGCCGATCCCGGAAGAACGCGAGTTGCGCATCGTTCATATAATCCTTGTCATTTGCTGCAAGGATTTCTTCTTCAGTCAAGATTGGTGTCGTCGTCATCTGGCGTACTGTCTTCGTGGCGGGAGAGGGCTCCCGACTCCTGCAAAACGGCTGTGCAGATCCGGGTGGCGCTATGGGGTCGCGTTCTGCGTCGATTCAAGCGGCGAAGTATTGTAACTGAAACACCGACGCACTCCAGTGAATTAACGTTCCGGGCGCATTATCTTTTTTGATTCAGCGACATAGCGCGCCCGGACGGGCCTGTGAGTGAGCCTTCGTTTCGCCACGCCGCCGCAGCAAATGCCGACAGTGCGCGTGCTTCGTACACTAAGCACTCATTTAGCGTACTGCTTTACACCAAGCAGCGTTCCAAACCGTCCGTAATCAAATCCTGCGGCAAGTCTATACCGATGAAAACCATCTTGGAATGCTTCTTTTCAGACGGCAGCCAGCGCGTGGCCAGATCTGTCCCCATCATTTGGTGCACACCCTGAAACACGACGCGACGGTCGACGCCCTTCATCCACAGCACGCCCTTGTAGCGCAGCAGCTGCTCGCCGTAGATCTGCAGCACGCCGCCCAGGAAATCCTCCAGCTTGCGCGGATCGAACGCCTTGTCGCTGCGGAACGCGAAGCTCTTGATCTTGTCGTCGTGGTGCGCATGGTGATGATGATGCGCATGGCCGTGATCGTGGCCGCCGTCGTGCGCATGGTCGTGATCATGTTCGCAATGGCCGTGATCATGGTCGCAGGCGTCGTGATCGTGATCGTCCTCTTCCAGGAAGGCCGGATCGATTTCAAGCTTGTCATTCAGATTGAAGCCGCGCAGGTCGAACACCTGCTTGATCGACGCCTCGCCAAAATTGACTTCGGCGATCGGTGCGCGCGGATTCATCTGCACCAGGCGGTGCTTCAGCGCGTGAAGCGCATCGGCGTCCGCGAGGTCGGCCTTCGTGATGAACAGACGATCGGCAAAACCGACCTGACGCTGCACCACTTCGTGCGCGTCCAGCTGCTGGCTCGCGTGCTTCGCGTCCACCAGCGTGATGACGGCGTCGAGCAGGAAATGCTCGGCGACCTTGTCGTCCATGAAGAAGGTTTGGGCGACCGGACCCGGATTCGCCAGGCCGGTGGTCTCAATGACAACGCGGTCGAAATGGATGGCTTTCGCCTTGCGGCGTTCCGCGAGGTCGGTCAATGCATTGGACAGATCGCCGCGGATCGTGCAGCAGATGCAGCCATTGCTCATCTGGACGATCTCCTCGCCTTCGTCGCGCACGAGAATATCGTTGTCGATATTTTCTTCGCCGAATTCGTTCTCGATGACGGCGATTTTCATACCGTGCGCATCGTGCAGGATGCGATTCAGCAGCGTCGTCTTGCCGCTACCCAGGAAACCGGTCAGGATGGTGACGGGAATCTGATTCATGATGATGCGTTGCCTCTAATCGATACAGTTTGACTGCGCATCGCGTTGCGGAGCGCCCGCACGCGGCGAATCGCCCATTGAAGCACAAAATGCGCCTAAGCGTCTGCCCGCCCCCCAGACCGGACTTTCAGTCTGGTTTTTTGCGGGCGCGGGGGTGTGCGGCGTCATATATCTTGGCTAAATACTGAAAATCAAGTGACGTATACACCTGCGTTGCGGCGATGCTCGCGTGGCCGAGCATTTCTTGGACCGCCCGCAGGTCCCCGCTGGACTGTAGCAAGTGGGTGGCGAAGGAGTGCCGCAGCACGTGCGGATGGACGTTCGTCGGAATGCCCGCGCGCAGCGCGACCGCTTTGACGACGCGTCGCACCAACGTCGGCGAGACGCGTTGCCCGCGCGCTGACAGAAACAACGCGTCGGAATCGTCCTTGATCCATTGCCCCCGGATCGTCATCCAGTCGCGCAGGGCGTCCATCGCCTTGCGGCCCACCGGGACGCCGCGCCGCTTGCCGCCCTTGCCGGTGACGATCACTTCCGCCTGCGGCAAATCCAGCCAACTGATCGAACGATAGTCTTTCCGCTCCATGTAGTGGTGATCGAGGCTGATCAGTTCCGCCAGCCGCAATCCCGACGAATACAGCAATTCCAGCATGGCCCGGTCACGCGCCTGCGTCACCGGGTCTTCCGTGGACGGGAGCGGCTGGCCGTCGGCCGATGCCGCCACGGCGGAGGCAGAGGCGGGCTTCGACGGGGCGGCGGATGCGATCGTTTCGTCTTCGGCGTCTGCGCCGATGTCGCTATCGGCGCCGTCACGGTGCCGCCGTGCAGGCGCCGGCACTGCCTGCATCAGGCGCGCGGCATCGTCGGCGGACAAGGCTTTCGGCAATGTGCGCGCCTGCTTGGGCGCGCGGATACCGTCCACCGGATTGGTTTTGAGATCGCCGTCCAGTGCCCGCCATTTATAAAAGCCCCGCCATACGGACAGCCGGTGGGCGATCGAGCGGGGGTGCATCCCGCCCGCATGCGCGCGAGAAACGGCCCCGCGAATATCGATCGCGCTCAGCGTGCTCAACAGCCTTCCCGCGGCCAGCGTGGCGAGTTGCGTGAGTTCGTGTTGATAGCCGCGCAGCGTGTGGGCCGAGTATTGGCGCTCGCGCGCCAACATCGTCATATAGGTCTGCAGGGCCAGTCGGTCGTGCGGATCGGCCGCGACGAACGGCACCTCCGGGCTTTCGGGCGTTGTGCCGACGTCGGTCGTGTCGATGACGTTGGCCTTTTCCACCGCGGGATCAGCGGACGCTGACACGGCTGAGCGCGGCGCCTGCAAGGGCGCCGATGCGGGACAGCAGGTCGGTGGCCATCGCGGAATGGAAGCGTTGCGGGTCCGCGGAGCCCAGCACGATCAAGCCGAACGCTTCCGCGTCCGGATCGACATAGCCATCCGAATTCGGCGCGCGCAGCGGGATCATCGCAATCGATGCGATACCGCCCGGGGCCAGCGTCGGCTCGGCGGGTGTCGTCGTCGCGTCCGCGTCGGCGCGGCCGTCGGCAACAGACCTACCCGGCGGCGCGATACTGCGCACGATCGAAACGGAAGGCGTCTGGCGATCGCCGCCGGAGGGGGGCGGTGTATCGTCCGTGGGCAGGCCGCCACTGCCCGTGGCGATCGATTGCAGATAGGCGTTCGTGGAAGGGACGGCAGGCGCCGACGACGGCGCGCTCGGGGCGATCGCATCCAGCCAGGCGGCGGCTGCGAAGCCGGTATTCTTGCCGCAATACGGCTTGCCGAGCCCGCTGGCGAACGCGCGAATCGTGTTGTCCACCGGCGCCGACCAGCCCGTGGGCATATGGAAGCTGCTATAGCCCGTGACGGTGCCGTCTTCGCCGGCATCCGGCGCCGCGCCAGCGCCAGCGCCAGCGGTCGGCCATGCGGCCGGCGTGCCCCGCGCGCCATTGTCGGCCGCGGTATGCCCCGACGCGGTCTTGGACGAAAATATCGGCCAGATCCGCACGGCGACCGACGGCACGTCGAAGCCGCTGCGCAGCCCGTCTCGGACAATCTCCGGCAAGGTGTGGGGATCGTTGGCGAGCAGCAGTTGGCAGGCGAGGCGGTCCAGCCGCGTCGCATACCCGTCGTTTTCGTGGCCGTAGCGGACCAGCTCGTTCAAGCGTCGTTCCAGCTGCCGGTTCTTTTCACGGACGATCTCGATCTGACGCTGTGCGAGCGAGACCACCCGTCCGCCGTGTGGATTGCCCAATTGCTGGCGTGCCAGCACGTCCGGGTGTCGCTCGAGAAATTGCGGATTGGCCAGCAGGAAATCGGTGACGTCGGATTCGTTCATCGGCATACCAGGTTCGACGGAGACGTAAATCAGCGCTCGGAGGAGGCGGTGGCTTCCTCCGATGAAGCATCGGCGGCGGGTTCGACCGCTGCCGGCGCGGCGGGCGTGGCGACATGCGGCGCGGAGACGACGGCGTCGACGTCGATCTCGCCCTGGAAAACGGTGATGGCCGGACCCGCCATGAAGACATGCGCGTCCTGCACGTTCGGGCCTTCCCAGGTAATCGTCAATTGGCCGCCATGGGTATGGACGGTCACCGGGCTATCCAGCAGACCGCGGGAAATCCCCGCGACCACGGCGGCGCACGCGCCGGTGCCGCAGGCCAGCGTTTCGCCCGCGCCGCGCTCGTAGACGCGCAGGCGGATCGACTGGCGATCGACGACTTCCATGAAGCCGGCGTTGACGCGCGCCGGGAAGCGCGGATGCGACTCGATGGTCGGACCGTCTATGTCGACCGGGAAGGTTTCGACATTGTGGACCACCTGCACCGCATGCGGATTGCCCATCGAAACGACCGACACCTCCACTTCGCGGCCATTGATATCCAGCGGCCACAGCACGTCATGAACGGACGGACGTGCCAGCAAGTCACGAATTTCGAACGGCACCTCGGCCGGATGGCGTTCCGGCGAGCCCATGTCCACCACCACGTCGCCATTCTCGCGCATCGTCAACGCGATCACGCCGCGTTGCACCTGCACGCGGATCTGGTCCTTGTCGGTCAGCCCGTGGTCCTTCACGAAGCGATAGAAACAACGGGCGCCGTTGCCGCAATGTTCCACTTCGCCGCCGTCGCTATTGAAAATGCGATAACGGAAGTCCACGCCGGCAATGGTCGGCTGTTCGACAAACAGGACCTGGTCCGCGCCCACGCCGAAATGTCGGTCCGAGATCGCGCGAATCTGTGCACCGCTGAGAGAGAGGGGGGCGCGGGTCGCGTCGAAAACGACGAAATCGTTTCCGGCGCCGTGCATCTTGCTGAAAGGCAGTTTCACGATGGTGAGGCGAAAAGGGGGCGAGGGAAAGGGCGCGACCGGTCCGGCGTTTTTGCCGCCCATCAGGCGGGCAGCAGCGCCATCGGGCGATACGCCAGACCGACTAAATGCATAGCCGTATCGGCAGATTGTACGCCAAACCGCGTGGCGCGCGAAAAGGGTGCAGCGTTGTTCGCAAACCTCGCCCGCCCGGTCAAACCGTTGTGTCGGCCATGTCCGCGCCGGGCGTCGCGCTTTACATTGACCACTCGCCAACGCGGATAATCGCCATGAATGAAATCGCGAACGCAGCAGCCTCCTGTGTCGGTCCGATGTCTGTTCGTTCGAACGCGCGGCCCGCCTATCCTGGCGGGCCGCACGCCGAAGATCCGGCGGCTTATCGCGCGGACGCCACGCGCGCGGCGTCGCGACAATGGCACGATGCCTTGCAGACGGCCGAGCGTGAAGGATGGAGTATCGCGCCGCGCGCGATGGCGTGCGCTGACGTGGGCGCGGGCATTCCGCTGGCATCGCAGGCGTCGAGGTCTGCTTCCAGTCCCGCGCCCGGTTCCGCCCCCGGCGTGCCGAGCGCGGAACATGCGGGGAGGCCGCCCGATAGCCTGCCGGTCGTGGCCGCGTTTCTTGCGCGGAGCCGTCGCGGACTGGGGGCGTCGCGAGAGGCGGCACCTCAGCCCGCACTGCAGCCCGATGGGCATCCTCGTGCCGACGACGATAGCGTCCCGGAGGTGGTCTCGGAGCCCGTGCCGCGCCAATGGCGCGTTCGCACGCATCACACGCTGGCGGAGGCGACGCGTGCCTTGAGCAGTTGCAGCGCGCCGTTCAGCCATGCGAGCCAGTTGGCCGATGACCTTTTCGCCGCGTCGGATAACCCCGCTTTCACCGCGGAGCGCCGCGAAACGCTGCGCGACACGGCGGTTGTGGCGGACCGCGTGTCCGGGATGGCGCCCTCGGTGTTTTATCTGCAGAGTATTTGCAAGATGTTCGGTATCGCGGCGAATCTGCTCGAAGGAAAGCCGATGACGCCCAACGACGTATTGGACATCAATATCTTGAGCCGCAGTCTGGTGTCCATCGAGCGTATGGCGGTGCCGTTGCACGCGCGCGAGACCGCGCTGCCGGAGGCGGCAAAAGCGCGTGAAAGCGCCGTGGATCCCTTCCCTGGGGGCGGCTTTGCCCGATCGGGCCCCGATGCATCGAAGATGGCACCCTTGCCAGCCGCGCGCGATGTCGATTTCGATCTCGAAGAGACCGCATTGACCTCGCTGGATTTGTTCTATCAGGAGCCCGGTGACGTATTGTCGGGCGCGCCCGCGGACGGCGTCGATGCCGATCCGCGCGCAGACGGGGCGCTCGATCGGGCGGCCGCGGGTGGCACCAGCCCGATCGAACAAGCCGCAGCAGGGCCGTCCCCGGTCGGGAGCGTCGAGGAGATCCCGCGCGGCGCTGCGCCGCCGGTCATCGCGCCGGCGCCACTTGATGCCGAAGACGCCGCGATGCAGCAGATCGCGTCGGTGATACGCCCCGCCTCCTTGCAGTGGACCAAGGTACAAACCGTACCGGTGCGGCGTACAAGCGGGCCGCAGCCGCAATGGGAAACCTTTGCCCTGGCGGAATACGCGGCGAGCCGCATCGATGTGACCGGCCGCGCGGATGGCGAGCGCTTCGTCGTGGAGGGGCATACCTATGTCTATCTCGACGGTCATGCGCTGGCGGTGCGGGAGTTGCTCCCCGGCCTCTGGTGGGTCGTGGACAATCACCATCGGCCGATGGGCGCCGGCGGCGCCGCGCATCGGCTGCCGCCCTTGCCGTTGCGGGCACGGGGCCTCCGATTGACCGTGGTCCGGCCGCATTGGGAGGACGTGCCGGACGTGCATGATGCGGCGGTCGGCGTCGATGGCTATATCCGACATCATGGGCGGAAGTTTGTCGAGATCGATGGCATGCGGGTGGAGGCCTCCCTGCGGCGCATCGACGGCGAGCACGTGATCTCCGATTTCGCGCGCCCCTTGCCGGACATGGTGGTGGGATCGGATGCGATGCAGATCATCACGTCAAGTGACGGCAGCCGATGGATCGAAGGCGAATACGGGTACTACCGCTTGCGGTACGATCTGCGGCTCCGAGAGTTCTATGTGACCGAGCCCGGCGATATCGGTCCGGACGCCGCGCCGCGCCGCGCGCTGGTGGATTTCGATGCACGGCGGCATCGGTGGACGGCGCTGGTCGGCAGACGACACAGCGGCTATGAGGACATGCTGGCGGTCGGTTATCGGCAGATGGCGGAGCAACTGGAGGGCGATGTCGAAGCACGCGGAAGCGCGATCGAAGCGATCGAGCCAAGCGAGCCAGGAGGCGCGGCGGCGCGGGAAGAAGAGGCCGGCATGACTTCGGGCACGCAGGCGCTGCAGGCGGGCAGGGCGCCGTTATCGGAGCCGAGCGGGCTGTCCCCGTCCTCGCCGCTGGAAAGAGGCGATTCGGCCGATGTCGACGAGTTCGACGATTCGGTATCCGATTCTCGCGAAACTTCCGTCTCTTCCGGCAACACCGACGAGTCGGGGAGCAGTCCGCCCTTCCCCCTATACGCCTCGCGGGAAACCGGGCTCGAACGGGAGTTCGCGCTATTCGGGCACTATGCCGAAAACCTCAAGCGCTTCCCGTTCTTCACGCGTCGGCATCCCGGTGAATCGCTCCGCCCTCGCAATAGACTACGACATGGGCTGCGTTTGACCTTCGAACGATTGCGCGCCACATCGATGGTGGCCGTCAACCGTATGGAGCCGGAGATACGCGCCGCGATGGTGCCCAAGGTGCTGAGCCTGCGGCATCGTCTGCGTGATCTGTATCCGTCGGCGAAACAATGGTACGGCATGACCTTGATGGAAAAGCAGCGGGAAGTGGCGCACATGATCCGCGTCGCCTACAAAGAGGCGGCCGGCGATATGTGGCCCTGTCTCAGTGGCTATTGCAATGAAATCGCCGACGTCGTCCTGAGTGGCTTGATCAATATCAAACCGAAGTTGCGCAGCCATTTGATGGAACTAGCGCTATATGACCGGCGCGGCGTCAAAGGCACGCACGTGATGCTCGTCTATGCGGAACGCCCGGTGACCTTGAGAGCCTTCGTCGATCTGGCATCTCGTGACGTGCAGGTGCAGCACACGCGGCCGACGTTTTCCGAGGCCGAGTTTTACGATTGGCTTTTAACTAATAAGGAATCCGTACTGTTGATCGATGCCTGGGCGACCGGCAAGCTGCTGGATCTCAGCGGCGCGACGTCTGCCGATATGGTGCGTAACGAACTGCTGCCGAATTTACAGGAGGCGGGATTCGAGCTGAAGGACAGCCCGCAGTTTCAGGTGCGCGCGGTGCTGCCGCAGCGGCCGCACAATGCGGCGGGGCGGCCACGACGTGAGCCGGACGGCATGCGCGCGCTCACCAGCGTCCCGGCCAGTTGGGAGTTGTTTGCAGGCTGGGCCGTCAGCGGCCGCTTGCCTGCGGGCACCTCGGCCGCCGCGCTCGGTGCCGATCTCGCCGCGGCTGCGGCGAGTCCGACGGTCGACGTCGGACGCCAGACGCTGTTACGGCGACTGGCGGAGGAGATCATGCCCGTGTCGCGAAATGGTACGGCCGCGCTCGGTATCGATCGCCGCACGCTGACCATGGCGGGGCGGGCCGCCTTGGCGTTGCTGGATATCCCGCGTCTGCCGGTCGTGGCGGCAGACGGTGGGACGACGGCAAGCGCCGCTTATGCGACCGAGGCGGGCGTAACCGAGGTCGCGATGACCGATGCATCCGTCAACGAAGATGCCGACCCGGGTACGAGCGCCGCCACAGCAACGCGTACGCCGTCCGACACGACGGAGGGGCGCATGTTGACGCCGGATGCGCGGCTGTCCGCTTACCGGTCGATGGTGCCGTCGGACGACGATCACTCGATGGTCAAAGCGCTGGGCGCAAACAGCTATGTGTGGATGCCTGATGGCTTGTACTACGCCGTGCGGGAGATCATGCCCGGGCGTCTCTTCATCGTCGATCCGAACGACAGCCCGTTCGGACGGCCCGCCTTGCCGTCGATCCCGTTGGAGCGCGATGGCGCCGTATGGCGCGTTGCCGGAGGGCATCACCGCGGTGCAGGCATGCCCTAGCCAGGCGGTCAAAACGGCCTGTACTGGGTGGAGCGGCATCTTGGCACGCGATACATTGAACGTTTGCAAAAGGAGGGGCGCCGATGATGGATCTTACCCGCGACGCCGGCACGACGTCCGCCGGTGGGCGCGTGCGTGCGGACCGCGCAATCTGGGATGAGCGTTTGCCGCCGACGGCGCAAGCGGGTGCCGGCCAGGCGCACGATATCGAAACACTACAGCAGCGGTGGGACGCCGCATCGCACACGGCCGTGCGGCGGCAATGGACCGTTGCGCCGGAAGGTTCGAGGCTTTGCGCCGACGCGGGCGATGGCGATCACGGCACGCGCGCGGAAGCCGATGCCCACGGCGCCCCCACGGCGTCCAACGACGGTCGACGCGCCGCTGCTTTTTTGAGGCATATGACGCGGCAGCGGAGAGCGACGGCAGGGCGCGGCGATGCGACATCGACGGTCGTGCCGGTCGAAGCGCCAAGCGATGTCGTCGTTGTGCCCGTGCCGCGCCACTGGGAGATCCGCACGAAATACACCTTGGTGGAAGTGCTGCGCGGACTGAGCAGTTGTTCGGCGCCGTTCACGCATGCCAGTCAGCTGGCCGACGATCTCTTCGCGGTGTCGACGCATCCGAACTACACGGCGTCACAAAGAGCGATGATTCGAACCGGGGCGATCGTCGCGGATCAATTGACCGGGCTTGCGCCACAGGTCTTCCTCTTGCAAAGCGTCTGCAAGCTGTTTCGTATCCTGGCCGATCTGATCGAAGCCAAGCCGATCACGCCCGGCGATATCCTGGATATCAATATGCTGGGGCGGCACTTGATGGTACTCAAGCGCCTTCGGTCGCCGCTCTACGTCAATCCGAAATTCGCTCCGCCGCGTCAGCGACGGCCGAAGGGTGCCCTCGGCATCGCACGTGTGAAGACCCCGCTTCACCGGCCTGCCGCCGCGTCCGATGCGGTCGGCCCGGAAGCGCACCATGCGTCGGTGTACTACGGCGAACAGGCCGCGGGACGGCCTGGAACGCCGCCGCTTCGGGCGGATGAGATGGCGCCTGCGCAGACCACGTTGGAATTCTTCTACACGGAAGTGGCCGAGCGGGAGGTCGCCGCATCGAACGAGCGCCTTGCCGGCAGCGGCCATGATGCCGAGACGCCGGGTCGTCCGCCAAGCCATCAAGCGGTTCCGCCGCCCGCGCGCGAATCCTCGCCGGCACAGTTGGATGCCGAGCGCGCGGCGATACGCCGAATTGCCGCCGATGTCGCGCCCGCGCCCGTGCAGTGGACCAGGGTGAAGTCGGTTCCCTTGCGTCGGCGCACGGATCTGGCGGGTCAATGGGAGCGTTTCCCCGTGTCTGCCTATCAGGTGCGCGGCGTCGATCTCAGCGGCACCGCGCCTGGCGAACGATTTCGCCAGAACGGCCGAGACTATCTCCATATCGAAGGGGGCGCCGTCGCGGTGCGCGAGCTGCTCCCTGGCGAGCCGTGGATCGTCGACAACCGCGTTTATCCCGATACCCCCAGTAGCGCGGAGCGCTTGCCGCCGTTGCCGTTGTGGAAGAACAGCGGCGGATGGGCGGTGCAGGAACCCGATTTGATCGATGCGCCCGACGCGCATGGCATGCCGGTCTCCGATGACGGATACGTGCGCGTGCAGCGGCGGACATTCGTTCAGATCGACGGCGTGCGTGTCGAGACGTCGCGTGTGGGCATCGATGACGAAGCGACGCTGCGTCCGTTGGCCCAGCCCTTGCCCGATCCCGTGCCGGGTGCCGATGCCATGCAGATTATCTGGTCGGCCGATGGGCAACCGTGGATCGAAGGCGAGCATGGCTACTATCGCCTGCGTTTCGATCTCGATCAGCAGGAGTTCCATGTTGTCGGAGCGGAGGCTGCGGACGGCGCAACTGACCACGCGCGGCGCCTGGTCGATTTCGACGTGCAGCGGCATCGATGGTCGGCGATTGCCGACAAGGGCGCGAGCGATGGTCCGATGCCGTACGGGGACACGCCATCGAGCCCTAGGGGAAACGCGCCGGCGGACGAGGCGACGTTTTTCGATCGCGCCGGCCCTAGCGTGGACGCGCGGATTCGGCAAGAGGCTCCGCTCGCGAGCGCGGACGATATCGCGTCGGTCCCTGGCGCGCCGGCTCGGGAGCGCATGGCGCCTCGGGCAGAATCGGAAGATCTGGACGATACCGAGGAGGCTGTCGAGGCGCAGGGTGCCGTCGCAAGCGACCGCGAGCCCTTCCCCGCACTGGCCTACGACGCCAAGCAAACGCGGCTCGAGCGAGAGTTTGCGCTGTTCGGACATTACGCGCGGAATATTAAGAAATTGCCCTTCCTGTCTTCCGCGCGTATCGGGCCCGGGGCATCCCTGCGGCGCAAGCTGCGGCGTGGCCTTCGCGAGGCGCTGTTTGCGCTGGAAGACGAGTCGATGGTGCCGGTCAATCGCATGGACCGCAACGTGCGGCTCGATTTCACGCCTCAGGTCCTCGGGTTTCGACAAAGCCTGCGCGGTTTGTACCCGTCCCTGGCGAAATGGCGCGGCATGACGCTGCAGGAAAAGCAGTACGAAGTCGGCATCATGGTGGATCTTGCTTATGCCAAGGCCGGCCCGGATATGTGGCCTTGCCTCGCCGGCTATTGTCACGAGATCGCCGACGTCATGTTGAATGCCTTGACCGTCCCCCGGCAAAAGCTTCGCGAGAACCTGCTACAAGTGGCGCTGGCGGACCAGGCGGGCGTCAAGGGTACGCACGTGATCCTGGTGTATGCGGACGACGCGGCGACGCTGAGCGTCTTTGGCGACCTTTCCCTGCGCGACGTACGTTTCCAGCGGTCGCGGCCGACGCTGAGTGACGCCGAGTTCTATTCCTGGCTGCTACAGCATCGCGACAGTGTGCTGTTGATCGACGCCTGGTCGACGACCAAGTTCGTCGATCTTAGCAACGTGCAGACGGTGGAGGCCGTGCGCGATCAATTGCGGCCGAATCTGTTCGAAGCCGGCTTCGAAGTGGCGCCGAATTTGTCGCGCTTCCAGGTGAGCGCGGTGTTGCCGGAGCGTCCCGAGTTAACGCCGCGTCGGCGATGAAGGCCCTAGGCCGATCGGTCAGAGCGTCGTCTGTGTCGTAGTGGGGCGAGAACCTTCCCGATACATTGGCGGTGTGCCAACCGGGGAGCAGGCCATGCATGATCTCGTGACGAAGGGGGGCCTGACATCGGGCGCCGCCCGTCTGTCTGCCGACGCGACGACGCGGTTGCCACATTCGGCGCTGTGCGAACGCCACGCCGTCTACCCGATGCGTCTGGAGCGCGTGACGCGGCAATGGGACGGCGCCGTCAGGACAGCTGCGCAGCGGCGCTGGAGTGTGGCGCCGCCCGTGGCGACCTTGCTCGCGCGCAGTCGGCGCACCGCGCGTCTCGAAGACCGCGATGCCATGTCGCCGCCGACCGCCATGCCAGTCGATGAGGTGGTCTCGGAAGTCGCGCCGGGCGCGTGGTCGATTCGCACCGAATACACGCTGGCGCAGGCACTCCGCGCGCTCGGCAGTTGTCGTGCGCCGTTCACACAGGCCAGCCAGATTGTCGACGAGTTGTTTTCCGTTGCGACCCACCCGCGCTATACGGTGGAGCAACGCGTGTTGCTGCGTCGCGCCGCCATGATCATCGATCAGTTGGCGGCGCTGGCATCACAGGTGTTCCTGATGCAAAGCGTCTGCAATCTCTTTCGGATCGTCGCCGATATTCTCGATGGCAATCCGCTAAGCGGAAGTGATGCAATGGACGTGAACACCTTGGGCCGATATGTGATTTCGCTGAAACGCGCGGACACGCCGCGACCGGTTCTCGGACGCGGGCTTTCGACGCGTCAGGGGAAGCCGGGCAGTGCCGATATCGGCGGCGCGATCGGCGCGCGGCATCCAGGAGGAAAGACGTCGGCCGATCTGTCCAAAGGGCAAGGGATCGGGGGCAAGGGCGCGTCTGACGGAGTTGCGGAAGCGGCTGCAGAGGGCGACACGCAGCCCGACGAGACGGACGCCCTCATGGTGCCCGGGCCTGCGCGGACGACGCTGGAGATGCACTATGGCGGCGTCGACGATCCGCTCGCCGACGCCCCGCCGGAAGCGCATGCCTACCTGCCATCGCGCGTGCCGGAGGACCGGGCGATGCCGTCGGCGGAGGACGCCGCGATCCGGGACATCGTTGCTGGCGTGGCGCCTGCGCGCGTGCAATGGACGCGCGTGCAGACGGTGCCGATTCGCCGCAATGCGCGAATGAAAACGCATTGGGAGCCTTTTGCGCTATCGGACTATCGCGTTGCCGATATCGACGTGCGCGATCGGGCGCAGGGAGAGGTCTTCGTCGTCGATGGCCAACGCTACCTTCGTCTTGAAGGCTATGCGCTTGCCGTACGTGAATTCCAATCCGGGGCCCTCTGGATCGTCGATCATCGCCTGGCAACGGACGGCACCTCCTTGCCCGGCGATCGCTATCCGCCGCTGCCGTTACGACGAAACGGCAATCGGTGGGAACGGGAGCAGCCGTCTGTGAAACACGCGACGCCAGGCGCGCCGGCAGTCGCGGGCCAGGATGGATTTTTCCGCTATCTGAATCGCAAATTCGTCGCGCTGGGCGAGGATCGGGTCGAGGTGTCGCGTGCGGTGATCGATGGCGAGCACGCGCTGGCGGGGCTGGCGCACGCGATACACGAGCCGATGCCGGGCGGGAACGCCATGCAGATCATCCAGCTCGCCGATGGAAGCCATTGGATCGAGGGCGGCCTTGGCTACTACCGGCTGCGTTTCGATCTGGCGGTTCACGAATTCTATGTCACCGATGCCGATGCCAATGCTCGACAGCCGGCAAGCCGGGTACTCGTCGACTTCGATATACAGCGACGCAAATGGGGCGTGTTGGAGATTCGCGAAGGTGGCGCCGCGGTGGACGGTCTCGCGCTCGATGATCCGATGCCCTTGGCCGCCGCGTCGGTCGCCGTCGATGCACCGGCTTCCCGCGATGCGCACGTCCCCGAGGCCGGTTTAGGTCACGCGTCGATCGACGAGGCGCTCGCCCTTTTCCATGAGGCGGTCAACGGGGCCGACAGGGCACACGCGGACGCGTTCGACGACTTGGGCGTCGCGGCCGACGATGGTTTCAGTCCCGAGGCGGACCTGGGCCCGTCGCAAGGCCGACAGCACGAAAATCCCGGATCAATGGTCGGCCTGCCTGCATTCGATTCGGACAAGACCGGACTCGATCGAGAATTCGCGCTGTTCGCGCACTACGCGCGGAACCTGAAGCACTTCGCGTTCTTCTTCACGGCCCAACCGGCGCCTCTCGTACTGCAGCGGCGTGCCTTGCGCCACCGCCTGACGGCCGCCTTCAATGGCTTGGAAGCCACGGCGATGGTGGCGGTGAACCGGATGCCCCCCTCCATTCGACAAAAGCTGACGCCGGCGGTGCTGAGCTTGCGGCGCCGGGTCCTCGGCCTCTATCCGCCGGAGCGGCTATGGCGAGAGATGACCGTGCAGGAGAAACAGTACGAGGTCGGACTGATGATCCGACAGGCATATCGTCAGACGCGCTCGGAAATGTGGCCTTGCCTGCAAGGGTATTGCAATGAGATAGCCGACCTGTTGCTGCATGCGTTGACGACGGGGAATGCAAAGCTCAGACGTAATCTGCTGCAGATCGCGCTGCGTGACGAGGACGGCATTCGCGGCAGCCATGTCATGGTGGCCTACGCCGACGAACCGGCTGCCTTCGAGGTACTGGCCGATCTTTCCGAGAGGGACCTTCGCGCGCAGCGCACGGCGCCGACGCTCGACGAAGCGACCTTCTGCGAATGGCTGCTACAAAATCGCGACAATGTGCTGCTGATCGACGCCTGGTCTACGCACAAGATCGTGGACCTGACCGCGGCGAAGTCCGTCGCGGACGTTCGAGGCGAACTATTGCCGAACTTGATGGAAGCCGGGTTCGATGTGTATGGCTCACCGCGATTCACCGTGCGCGCCTTGCTGCCGGAACGACCAGTGCGCACACTGCCTTCGCTGCCTCCCTCCTTTATCGCCTGAGCGCGGTCGACGCAGTGTCTCGTCCGTCGACGACCTGCCTTATAACTTCCGGTCAGCTTATGGCGCCCTCTCGATTTCGATATTGTTATCCCGTGCCCTCCAGCCTGTGGGGCGAGCGGAAACAGCGCTTTTGGCGGGGTGCGTCGTGCCTGGACGTATCGGGCCGGGAGAAAGACACGGGTCGACATGAATCCGGCTCGATGCGCCGTATCGTTATGCCCCGTATGTCCGGGGAATGGAAGCGAAATATAGGAGAGGAAGGATGAGCACAAGCGTACAGGACATCGAAAACCACTATCCGATTCCGTTGTACCGCTTCAAGGTAACGGTGGGGGATCTGGGCGATATGGCCTTCGCGGCCATATCCGGGCTTGAACTGGCCTTCGATACGATCGAATACCGGGATGGAACCGGTGGATGGTTTCGGATGCCGGGGCAGCGGCAGACGATCAATTTGACGCTGCGCCGCGGTCTGTTCAAAGGCGATAAGAAGCTCTATGACTGGATCAATAGCATCACATTGAATCGCGTCGAGAAGCGGGATATTTCGGTCAGCCTGACGAATGAAACCGGCACCGAGGTGCTGGTGTCGTGGAATGTGGCCAATGCCTTCCCGACGAAGCTCAGTGCGCCGGGCTTCGATGCGACGAGCAACGAGATCGCCGTTGCCGAGCTGTCATTGATGGCGGACCGCGTGACGGTACAGGTTGCTGCGTGATGTCGAGACGGAATACGGTGCGTCAATCGCCGGTTGCGCGTTTGAAAAGCGCCTGATTTGGCAGATCGGTGGCACCCAGTCCTTGTGCATTCCTTGAACAGAGAGAGTATAAGCATGAAAAATTATGTGACGCCCGGCGTCTACGTGGAAGAAGTGAAGGCGCTGTCCTTGTCGATAGCGAGCGGCGATTCCGCTATTCCGGTGATTGCTGCAGCGGACGATGATTTCGCAATGATGGAAAAAGGGGACGCAGTCCTGCATTTCGAAATCGCCTCCTGGCTCGACGTCACGAATCGCGTCCTGACTGTGGCGCGCGCCGACGCAACGGCAAAAGATCCGATCAGAAATCCGCGCGAGGGCGTGACCGACGCGGCAGAACCGCCCGATCCATTGGCGGGGCTCGACACGAATCTGGGGCGTGCGCTGAAGGCCTATTTCATCAACGGTGGCGGTCGGGCTTACGTCTGTAAATCGGGTTCGCTCACCGCCGTGGTACCGCTGTTGTCCGATGTGACGCTACTGGTCGACGCAGGGACCAGCCTGCCCGCCACCACGGTCACCGCGATATGTACGGCGGAGAGCGGGATCTTCGGCGTGCTGGACGCACAGAAAGTTGCCTTTTCCGGCAGCAATGGCAGTGCGCTGCAAGCAAGCACGGCATCGGAATACGTTGCCACGTACTATCCCTGGCTGAAGGACGGCGACAAGGATGTTCCCCCCAGCGCGGTGATGGCGGGCATCTACGTAAAGTCCGATACGGAGCGCGGTGTCTGGCAGGCGCCGGCGAATATCGCCGTGCAGGGTGCGCAGGTCGAAAGCTATATGTCCGACGCGCATCACGGTGTGTTGAACGATCTCGCGGCACCGATCAATGTGATCCGTAAGGAGCGGGACGGTCCGCCGAAAGTATGGGGCGCCCGAACGGCAAAAAAAGCATCTCCTTTCCGATATATACAGGTACGCCGCCTGTTCAATAGCTTGGAGCGGGACATCCGCCGATCGATGAAGCGTGCGGTATTCGAGCCGAATACCTCGGCGACGTGGGAGACGGTACGTTCGGCAATCGACAACTATCTCTATTCGATCTGGCGCCAAGGCGGCCTGGTGGGCGCGAAGCCCGAAGAAGCGTACCGCGTGTTGATCGGCAGGGATGTCACGATGACCGCGGAGGACATCGAAGCAGGGAGCTTGGTTGCCGAGGTGGCGGTCGCACCGGTCCGTCCGGCGGAGTTCGTCGTCATCCGCTTTAGCGAGAAGATGCAGGGGTAGCAGGCAAGGTGGTGCGGGCGATGCATATCGGCAATTACCGTATTTAGTAAGCACTGCGAATAGTGTAGTTGTATCGCGTATCGACATTTTTATGAATAACCCAGCCAGGCAGGCTGGTTAATAGACGAGGGAAAAGGCATGAGCGCAACACCAGAAGACATCGAAAATCAATATCCCATCCCGCTGTACCGCTTCAAGGTGACGGTCGAGGGCCTCGGCGACATGGCCTTCGCCGCTGTGTCGGGGCTGGAGCTGGCATTCGACACGATCGAATATCGCGACGGCACGGGCGGCTGGTTCCGGATGCCGGGCCAACGGCAGACGATCAATATGACCTTGCGCCGCGGCTTGTTCAAGGGCGACAAGAAGCTCTACGAGTGGATTAACAGCATCACGCTGAATCGGGTCGAGAAGCGGGATATTTCGGTCAGCCTGACGAACGAGACAGGCACCGACGTGTTGGTGACGTGGAATGTGGCGAATGCCTTCCCGACCAAACTCAGCGCGCCGGGCTTCGATGCGACGAGCAACGAGATTGCCGTGGCGGAATTGTCCTTGATGGCGGACCGCCTGACCGTGCAGGTTGCGGCATGACACGTTGCCGATAGGGATCGACGGGGGCAAGGCCAAACGCTTGCGCGGTGGTGCAGCGCGGCGGCGCCCTAGGGCAGCCCCGAGGAATTTGAGATGCACGTCGTGCCTGGCCAGGGGCGCGAACTTACCGGACAGAGGGAAAGGATATGAGTGTGAGTTATCAGAACAAGGCGCCCGGCGTCTATGTGGAAGAAACGAAGAGCCTGTCGTTATCGGTGACGAGCGGGGATACGGCCGTCCCGGTGTTTGCTGCCACGACGGCCGATTACGGCACGCTGAAGTCGGCAGCCGATTATGTCGAGCTCGATTCCTGGCTTGCGGTTACCACGCGCGTCGCCGAGAACAGCAGGACGACGACGCTGTATCTCGCCCTTGCCGCCTATTTCACGAATGGCGGCGGACGATGCTACGTCTGCCCGGTCGGCAAGTTGGATGCCGTGGTGCCCACGCTTTCGGATGTGACCTTACTGGTACAGGCCGGGGTGACGTCCACCGCTGCACCGGGTAAGGAACATCTGTCTTCTACCACGGTGACCACGCTGTGCGGCAGGGCATTCGGCATCTTCGGTTTGCTGGACACGCCCAGCGGCGCGAGTGCGCTGGGGGCAGACGCCAAGATCGACCCTGCCTTGACGATCTTCGGGGAGAGCGCGCTCAAAAATGAAAACGTCGCGTTCTACTTTCCGTGGTTCAAGGCGGGTGCGTCCGCGGTGCCGCCCAGCGCCGTGATGGCCGGTATCTATGCGCAGGTCGATGCGGAGCGCGGCGTGTGGAAGGCGCCTGCGAATGTCGCGGTACAGGGCCTGACACTGGCGACCAATGTCAGCGATGCCGATCAAGGCAAATTGAACAGCCATTCCTCGCCGGTGAACGTCGTTCGACAGTTCGGTAGCGATGCTCCCATGGTGTGGGGGGCGCGGACGGCCGATCTCGATTCCTTGTTCAAATACATTCCGGTGCGGCGTCTTTTCAATGCGCTGGAACGCGACATCAAGAAGGCCATGAAGTTGGTGGTCTTCGAGCCGAACACCTCTGCGACATGGGAAAAAGTACGTTCGGCGATCGATCACTACCTGTATGAAATCTGGCGCCAGGGCGGCCTGTCGGGAACAAAGCCGGAAGAAGCCTATCGGATTCTGATCGGACGAGATGTGACGATGCGCGCTGAAGACATCGAGAACGGCAAGCTGATCGCGGAGGTAGCAGTAGCGCCCTCGCGTCCGGCGGAATTCATCATCTTGCGGTTCAGTGAAAAGATGGAAAAAGCATAAGTCGGCACCTGGGCGATAGGCGGCGCCGCGGCCAGCTTCGTCCGTGTGCCTGCGCGCGCGTCTGCCTTTGCGCGCCGCGAGGCGTCCGCGCGCGGAGCACGTCTGTCGCTGCGATCCGCGGGGTGCCCGCCCGAAAAAATTGAAACCGCAATAGGAAGCAAGGCAATGGCCGACCAACAACGCAATACGCAGAGTGGCGCGGGGAGCGGCGGATCTTTCGGCGCAAACCGCGCGCATGCCGCAGCGCTGCCGCAACATGGCGGCGGTGATGCGGACAGCCGATCGAGGGACGTAGCAGGCGAGGCATCGGGGATAACGTCACCGGAACGCATCACAAGCTTGCTGCGTTTCATCGAGCCGCTGGATCTGCTATTGCAACAAGCCGTTCATCGCGTAGACGCCACGCCCGACGACAAGCTGGGCTTGCGAACGCTGGTGCTACCGCCCGACGTCGTCGATCGACAACTGGGCCAACTGATCGGCTCGCCGTTTTGGGCACGGCAGGGCAGCGTCGAGAGCGCTGTTTCGCGAGACGCAGGGTGTGGCGCGGCGATGTCGGCGGCGGATGTGGCCTTGCTCGACGTAGCCAGCCCGCTGGGACAACTGGTCAGCCGTTTCGGACTCGATGCATTGCAGGTCAATCTGCTCCTGCTGAGTGCCATGCCGCTGATCGACCGCCGCTACGCGGCGTTGTTCAGTTTCGCGCAACAGGATAAGCCGAATCTGGAATGGCCGACGTTGGATCTCGCGTTCACGCTGCTGGGCATCGAAGGCGAGTCACGCATTCTCGCCCGTGCCGCGTTAGGGCCGGATGCGCCGATTTTCGCGCAGCAACTCGTTGTCGGAAGCTCGCCGAAAACGGCTGCCTGGGCTGTCGAGTTACGCTGCGACCCAGCGGTGTTCGCTTTTCTTATCGGAGGCGGATCCACATGGCAAGATCCCGCGGCGCAATGGCTGGACCCAGCGCGCTATGCCTACGACCCCGTCTTTCATGGTGCCTTGGTCGAGCGAATGTCGGTCGCGATGCGGGCGGCCGATGCGAGAGGGCAAAGTAGCCCGATCCTCGTGTTTCGCGGCGACACGCACGAGGACGCTTGCGCGGCCTGGGTCGAGGCGGCCGATCGCGCCGCGCGCAAGGTGCTCGCATTGGATTGCGAGCTGTTGCCCGACGGCGATCTCGATCTCGTGCGACTCATCAAACAATGCTGTCGGGAGGGCGCCATGCGGGGGGCGTGGCTGTGGGTTCGGAACGCCGACTTGCTGGAGGCGCGAAAGCCGGGCAATTGGCATTACGTCGCGCAGGGTTTGGAGCACTACCTCGGGCCGCTCGCGCTTTCTTTGTCGGCCAGCGACGGTTTGGTGTGGCTCGGCCAGCGTTCACATCGGCTCGAAAAGCTGCCGGAGGCGAACGTGGCGGAGACGGCCGGCATGTTGGCACGCACCATTGCCGCGGAAATAGAGGGCGACCCGATTTCCGCCGATGCCTGCGTGTCATTGGCCGCGCGCTTCAGGCTGTCGCCCCAGACGGCCAGACCCGCGGTGCGAGAGGCGCTGTTGTATCAAGCCTGCGAGGGCGGTGAAATGCCACTGACCGCCGAGGCTTTGCGGCACGCCTTCGCGCTGCGTTCGCAACGGCATTTCGGCAAGCTCGCGCAGCGTATCGTTCCGCGCCTCGGTTTGTCGGATGTGATGCTTTCGGCGGACGTTCGACAAAGAGTCAACGAGTTGTTGGCGGCCGTTCGGCAGCGCGAGGTCGCGCTCGAGCGCGGCTTCGCGCAGAAAGTCGGACGTGCCACCGGGATTGCGGCGATGTTCCATGGCGGGTCTGGCACCGGCAAGACCCTGACGGCCGAGGCGCTGGCACACCATCTCGGGGTCGATCTGGTCAAAGTCGATCTGTCGACCGTCGTCAACAAATTCATTGGCGAGACCGAAAAGAACCTGTCCCGCATTTTCGATTTGGCGAGTGCGGACGCAGGCGTGCTTTTCTTCGACGAGGCGGATGCGCTCTTCGGCAAGCGGTCTGAAACCAAGGATGCACATGATCGTCACGCCAATATTGAGGTTTCCTATCTATTGCAACGGATGGAGAGCTTCCCGGGATTGATCGTGATGTCGACAAATCATCCTGACCATCTGGACGAGGCGTTTTCCAGGCGAATTGCATTCATGATCGAGTTCAAGCATCCCGATCGCGATACGCGGCGCCGGCTGTGGTCTTCGGCCTGGCCGGAGGGCGTGGCGCTGGCGGCCGACCTCTCGTTCGACGAGTTGGCCGATATTTCGGATCTGGCGGGCGGCAATATCAAGAATGTCGCCTTGTTATCTGCATGGATGTCGATGGAGGCGGGTGCGGCTGCCGTGAGCCGCGATGCCGTCTTCACCGCCATTGCCCGAGAGTTCGAAAAACTTGGACGTTTGTGGTTTCGATAGCGCATTCATGGCCGGCTTGTCGCGGAAATGGGATGTGCTCCGGTGGCGCCTTTGTCGATCTCGACCAGCGCGAACGGTTAAAGAAAAGGAAGGGTTTACATAATGGCAATTGAAACAGCAGACCCGCTCTTGGGCCTATCGTCGAAACTGCTGTCGCGCGTCAGTTATCTTCTCGCCGAGCGGCTGACCACACGGATTGACGACCAACTGCAGCCGGAAAAGCGGGGCGCGAGCACCGTGCGTGCGCTCGGTGACGTCAGTCCCGGCATTAAATATACGTTCGAGATTCCAAGCGATCAGGCAAAAGGAAAGGCGACCCTGATCAGTTTGTTTTTGTATGACGTTCACGAAGACAATGCGTTGCGCCATAGCGCCATGCCGCAATGGCGCGCGCAGAACCCGGCGTCGGCCGGAAAGCGGCCTATCCGTTTGTGCTATCTGATCACGTGCTGGTTCGGCGGCAAAGACGACGACAGGTCGTCGGAAGAAGACGAACGTTATGCGATGCGTATCAGCGATGCCTTGCTGAGTGCCTTGATCAGTCTGCGGGGCGAGCCGTTGATACCGGGCGCCTACTGCCGCTTATTGCCGCCGTCTGAAAAGCTGTTCAGCCTTGGACAGTTTTGGCAGGCATTGGACGATTCCCGGCCGCGCCTGACCTTGGGGCTGACCATTACCGTACCGTATGCCCCGCCGAAGCGCGCCAACGATGCCGAACCGCCGATCAAAATCGCGGAAAACAACACGATGCTGCACCTGCGTCCCGTCGCCAACGGAAAACTTTCGGCACTGGACGACGATGCCGAGCGCATTGTCCGTCTGTTGCAGGTCGTCGCGAGGGCGCCGCAGGGCGTGGGCGCCCGGGCCAACCTGCGCGATGCGGAATTACAGTTGATGGACGCGTTATCGAAAGAGGCAAAACGCTGGCGCGATCCGAAAGTCCAGGCCGGCCTGCTTTCCCTGCTTTCCATTCCGATGGAAGCGACGAGCGCATTCGCTGAATTAGCTGCGCAGCTTTCCGCGCGCGCGGCGTCGATACAGTGGCGAAGCGGCTCTGACAAAGCGGGGGCGCTGCCGGCGGATCAGGCGATCGGCTTGGCGTTGACGCGGCGCCAGCGCGGCAGCGGCGTGTCGGTTGCCGATGCGGTCGTGGCGCTCGACCGGCTCGCGGAAAAGAAATGGCTGCTGTGGCAGCAAGGGCAGCCGCCCGTAGGAAATGGAAAGCGGCCGATGTCGATCAACGACATGCTGGCGCTTGCTGGGATGTTCGGCTGCGTTGCATTGGCGTATAGGCTCAAGCAGCCCATCCTCGACCTAGATTCGCGCACGGGTGCTCAGGAGGAGAGGCAATGACCATCAACGTCGAAGGGCAGGCGTTATCGACCGTCACGAAGGCGGTGGAAAACATCATCAAAGAGGGGCTGGGCGACGCTAAGATCGTGTGTGAGCAAGAGAGCTGCGTGACATTTCGCGTTCCCCGGAAAACCGATAAACAGAAAGTCAGTGTCTTTCTCTACGACGTGCATGAGGATCTGGATGTGCGAATTGGCGCTGCGAGGGAAGTAGAGGACCGGACCGGCGCCTGGAAGCCATTGCGAATGTTCCTGCGTTTCTCCTACTTGATCACGTGTTGGCGAAAAGACCAGGAAGGCGAACCGGAAACCGCCGATTTATCGATGGCAAGGAGCGCGGCCGCGGAATCCCCTGCCTTCAGGCTGCCGCAGGTCGTACTCGATGCGATGCTTCGGAATCGAACCTTGAAGGACGTGCCAGGCGCTTTTTGCCGGGTCTTGCCGCCATCGGAGAACCTCGACGCGCTAGGACAGTTCTGGCAGGCCCTCAAAGGCAATAATCCGCGATTGTGCATGAGCTATGCCGTTACCGTGCCGGTCGAGGTCCCCGTACCGGCCAAGGCGGAGCCGGTTTGGACGATTGTCGACAGTAAGGGTACCGTCGACCAACCCCCGTCGCTCGATGCGTGGGAGTCCGCGCGGCGCCGGCCTAAATCAACTGGGTAACTGCGGCGTAACGCCGCCGCGCCGAGTGCCGGCCAAGTCGGGGATGGCCCGGATTGATGGCCGGCCCATGCTTCAATAGAATCCTGGCTCGCCGGGCGGCCGCGTCTTGAAGCGCTTGTGCACCCAGTAATATTGTTCGGGCAGCAAGCGAATATGTTCTTCCAAAAACGCATTCATCCTGCGCGCATCGGCGACTTCGTCCCCAATGGGATAGTTTTCCCACGGGGCGAAAACCCGCAGCCGGTATCCGCGGTAGTTCGGTAGTACCTCGCAGATGATGGGAAGCACTTGCGCCCGGCCGGCAATCGCCATCCGGGCGACGCTGGTCAGGGTGCAGGTTTCGACGCCGAAAAACGGCACGAAGGCCGAGTTCCGCTCGCCATAGTCCATATCGGCACCCAGCATCACCGGTTTCCGCGCGCGGAGCATTCTCATGACCGCGCGGGCGCTGTCCGCGCGCGACACCATTTCTGCGTCGAAACGTCCACGTGCCTCTTTCGCGATACGGTCGACCTCAGGGTTCGATAACGGCTGATAGAGCGCGCCGCAGGGACGTTTCAGCACGTGGTTCATGAAAATCGACCCCGCCTCGATTCCCACGAAATGCATGGCGAGCAAGATCGTCGGCGGCATGTCCGGGTCGCTCAAGTCCACGGCGCTGTCGACTTGAAACAACTTTTCGAGTTTCCGGGCGCTGCCGAACCACTGAACGCTCCGTTCGACATAGCTTCGAATGGCGTGCTGGAACGTTTGCCGCGCCACTTCTTCACGGCGCGCATTGTCCCATTCCGGGAAGCACAGTTTCAGATTGATATGGACGATACGACGCCGCCGGCTCGGGATCATGTACAACAGTGCGCCCAGTCCAGCGCCGAATCGCGCGACCAGGCCGTACGGCAGTATGGCGAGAAACCGGAGTAATCCGATGGCAAGAGAGGTGCCCAGACGTGTAAACATGGTGGCGTAATTGGTAAACCCTCCGGTGCGTGGGGTTGTCAGGACCACCGGAACGAGCGCAGAAAAAACAAAGTCGCTATAATAACCGTTATACCTTCTTCGCCGAGTTAACGGACAACTTGCGGGGCGAAGGCGGTCCACCGGGGCAGGCATCTGTACGTCGCCAGCGCCGAGGATCGCGAAAAAAACCGCTAAAGCGTCGCCGCTTTGCAGCCTCCCTGAGGTGCTTGTCACCTCAAAAAAGCGAATGAGTCGGCTACGTGACGTGCCAAATGTCCTCTCGTAACCGATTAATGTTCCGCAAGGGAGTGTTGCAAAGTGTCAAACGATTATCTGTTTACTTCCGAGTCTGTTTCCGAAGGCCATCCCGACAAAGTCGCCGACCAGATTTCCGACGCGATTCTTGACGGCATCCTGGCCCAGGACAAATATGCGCGTGTCGCTGCCGAAACGCTGTGCAATACCGGTTTGGTGGTCTTGGCCGGTGAAATCACGACGACGGCGAATATCGACTATATCCAGATCGCCCGCGATACGATTCGGAGAATCGGTTACGACAATACCGACTTCGGCATCGACTACAAGGGTTGCGCGGTATTGGTCGCGTACGACAAGCAGTCGCCGGATATCGCCCAAGGCGTGGACCGCGCGCACGACAACAATCTCGACCAAGGCGCCGGTGACCAGGGCCTGATGTTCGGCTATGCCTGCGACGAAACGCCCGAATTGATGCCGCTGCCGATCTACCTGTCGCATCGCCTCGTCGAGCGTCAGGCGGATCTGCGTCGCGACGGCCGTTTGAACTGGCTGCGCCCGGATGCGAAGTCGCAGGTCACGGTTCGCTACGTCGATGGCAAGCCGCACTCGATCGACACCGTCGTGTTGTCGACCCAACACTCGCCGGACATCGAGCTGGGTCGCCTGCGTGAAGCCGTGATCGAGGAAATCATCAAGCCGGTGATGCCGAAGGAACTGATCAAGGGCGACATCAAGTTCCTGGTCAACCCGACGGGCCGTTTCGTGATTGGTGGCCCGCAAGGCGATTGCGGCCTGACCGGCCGTAAGATCATCGTCGACACCTACGGTGGTGCGGCGCCGCACGGTGGCGGCGCGTTCTCCGGTAAGGATCCGTCGAAGGTCGACCGTTCGGCAGCGTATGCCGGCCGCTATGTGGCCAAGAACATCGTGGCCGCAGGCCTGGCATCGAAGGCGCTGATCCAGGTCTCCTACGCAATCGGCGTGGCCGAGCCGACGTCCGTGATGGTGAATACGTTCGGCACGGGCAAAGTGGCCGATGACGTCATCACGAAGCTGGTTCGTGAGCATTTCGACCTGCGCCCGAAGGGTATCGTGAAGATGCTCGATCTGCTGCGCCCGATCTATGAAAAGACCGCTGCGTATGGCCACTTCGGCCGCGAAGAGCCGGAGTTCACCTGGGAAGCGACGGACAAGGCTGCTGTGTTGGCGGACGCCGCCGGCATCAAGCGCTAAATCCCGATAGGCGAAGGATAAGCCTTTATCCTTCGTCGGATCCCGCTTCGCCCAAGATGTCTACGGCGAGGATGCGCGACCGAACGCGCCATGCAGGGCCTCGTGCTCAACATGGCGCGTTTTGCTTTTTTGGCTCGGACGCGAGCCCCCCAGGCCGCCGCATGCGCGGCGGGTTCATCGCGATATCACGTGCTGCCGATATGAGCCCGCGTGCGGGCATAGCCGAAATAGACGATCAGGCCGACCGTCACCCACACGGCAAATGCGATCCAGGTCAGTGCCTGTAACTGTGCGAGAAGAAACAGGCACATCGCGATTGAGACTGCCGGAATCCCAGGCACGCTGGGGCAGCGGAAACCGCGGGGAAGATCCTTGTGGGTACGTCGCATCACGATGACGCACGCCGAGACCATGCCGAAAGCCGTCAATGTACCGAAATTGACCAGTTCCGCGAGTTTCTGCAACGGCACGAGGGCTCCAATTAGACCGAACACGAGGCCAACGAGCCAAGTCGCCAGATAAGGGGTCTTGAAGCGCGGATGGACCTTTGACAGAGCAGGGGGCAACAGCCCGTCGCGCGACATGGCGAACAGCAGCCGGGTCTGTCCATAGGCCATCACGAGCATCACCGTCAGCATGCCGACGACGGCTGCCAAGTCGATGCAGCCGGCCATCCAATAGACGCCCACTTGTTGGAACGACAGCGATACCGGGTGCGTGATGCCCGCGAAATCCCGCCACGGTGTGATCCCGGTCAACACGATCGTCACGCCGATATACAAGATCGTGCAGACCAATAGCGAGCCGATGATGCCGATCGGCAAATCCCGTTTCGGCTCCTTGACTTCTTCCGAAGCCCCGCTGACCGCATCGAATCCGATATAGGCGAAGAACATGATCGCGGCAGCCTGGAATACGCCGCCCAGCCCCATCGGAAGAAAAGGCTGCCAGTTTTCCGGGCGAACATAGAACGCACCGACGCCAATCACGAGCAGCACGACGCCGATCTTGACGGCGACCATGACGTTATTGACCTTTGACGTACTGTGGATGCCGATCGCCAGCAGGGACGTGATCACCATGACCACCAGAAACGCGGGGAGGTTGATCAGCGTTGCGACGCCAGGGATGGATCCGGGCGCTGCTTGCAGTGCAATGGGTAACACGACGCCGAATCCATTCAATAGCGATTGGAAGTAGCCCGACCACCCGATGGAAACGGCTGAGACTGCGAGCCCATACTCCAATGCCAGAATCCACCCCATCAACCAGGCGGCCAGCTCACCGATCGCAATATACGTGTAGGTGTAGATCGAGCCGGCGATGGGGATCGAAGAAGCGAACTCCGCATACGACAAAGCGGCCAAGCCGCAAGCGATTGCCGCGACGACAAACGACAGACTGAGGCCTGGGCCTGCCATCATCGCGCCCGTACCGGTCAATACAAATATTCCCGTGCCGACGATGGCGCCGATGCCCAGCATGACAAGATCCAGCGCGCCGAGCGATCGGGCCAGTGCGGGCTGCGTCGAGTCACTAGTGGCCTGATGTCTTAGAGCCCATTCAAGCGGTTTGGTTCGGAGTAACTGGGAAAGAAAATGCATTGCCCTCGCCTGTAGTGTATGACGCGGTTATCCGAGGATCGGCGATGCCCGGGGATGTCACTATAGTTTGCATTACATACTATAGTTTGCGGTGTGTCGCCTGAGAAAGATACCTGCTGCCATCCGAATCGCGTCGGGTAGGAGAACAAAAAATTGATTGTTAAGTAAATACAGCGTTGCGGCTGCCCTATTCGCAAAGATAAATTGCTTCATTAATATTTAGTCCATACGGCTAGCTGTCCGATTTCGTTTGATTTGCGTATCGTTGGGCATCACGTCACATACAGCGTGACGTCAAGGAGGCGCAGTGGGTTGTCAAAATTCGGGTTCGGATAGCAGGTGTGGCTCGTGTGATGCGTGCGCGGCGGTGAACGATTGGCGCCAGGGCGGCGACCCTGGTGCTTTGGAGGAACAAGCGCGGCTTGCATGGCAGCGTGCGGGTATGGGAAGCGGCACCGGTGATGATCTAAGCGCATTCTGCGCGATGTTGGCGCGTATTGCGGACTTTCTGAGAGCGGCTGAAGTCATACAGGAAAGTTGCCCGTCCTTATACCTGGAGGACACGATGTGGCGGCTCTCGCAAGCAACGTGGCGATTGGGGGTGCCAAGTCCCCTGCTCGAGCCGGACGAAATAGTGGAGGTGGAAAGAATCCTCAATGACGACGTTATACGGTCGGTCGAGACGATCACTCTGGCGGCGACCAATGCGCGTAAGAGCGCGGTGAAAGGTTGGACAAAAGGTCGGGCCCAGATCGAGGCGGTCGAATCGCTCCGTGGCGCCATTCACGAAGACAGGGACGCCGTGGTGTCGCCCCTTCGCCGGTACCGGCTCAGACTAGGTGAGGTCAGGTCAGTCGCGAAGGCGCAAGATAGTCGATCATCGCGTGCGGCGAAATTGATGAAAAGCCGTTCGGCGCCGTCGAAAAACGTTCCCGCTTCCACCTCGATGCGTCCCTCGACGTCTCGTGAGGCACGGCGAAAGGAGCTGGCGTCGTTCGCAAGCGGATATGACCCTCTTGACAGCCGTGTCGCCAGCCACGTGCGGGACGAGGAGGTTTCGGGGCGCGGCTACGAAGCAGATATCACTAGCCGGATCGGTAGCTTGGTGACGGCGTCGAGCGGTTTCGATTCGTACTCGGGCGGAGCGATCGGGATAGAAAGCGAGGCACGAAATTATCCAAGGCTCGCTTTTGGATTCGGCAGTCGTGGTGGTCGGGACATGTTCTCGGAGCCGAGCATTCCGGTGGAAAACGTATTCTCTGAGCCGGTCAGAATGGCTGAAAGATTCGGCGAAAACGTCTATGCACAGAGCAGTTTCGACACGCGCGAAGCCGGCGCGAGGATCCGTCACTGAGGGGCACGCGCTCCGAGGGATGGATGTATCGTACGGCGCATATTTGCGCAGCGTCACGTAGTGGGTTTTATCGGGGGC
Organism: Robbsia sp. KACC 23696; assembly: GCF_039852015.1. Lineage (NCBI taxonomy): Bacteria > Pseudomonadati > Pseudomonadota > Betaproteobacteria > Burkholderiales > Burkholderiaceae > Robbsia > Robbsia sp. KACC 23696. Next base: position 481,634 of record NZ_CP156626.1, read on the forward strand.
GTGACGCGAAACGTCGTGCGCGCCACTGTTTGTTTCAGCGAAAATTACGAAGAAGTGCTTCGTCGGAGCCTCATGTTTAGAGCAGGTGTTGGCGGTGAAGCGAGCGCAGGTTCCAGAACCTGCGTCGAAGTGGCGGACGAGGATGGGGCGCGGACGCATAGTTTGACAAAGACGGCAGAGAGAAATGTCGAACGCGATGTGTGGTCTAGTGCCACTTCCGGCAGAGCCGTGGCGTCGCCGATCGACGACAGCATCGATATATCGGCGACGGCGTCGCTTTCGTCCATGCCGCCCATGCCTGCCATGCCGACATGGCAGGACGCAGCCGCGATCGATCTTCGAAAGAGCATCAGGCTTCATGGCATGTGGCCCAGACTGGATCCGGATATGGTCGAACGCGCGCTCCGTCGGGTGCGCCGAGTGAGCGACGTGTTCCCGTGGGATCAGTTCGAAGGCGACGATGCGGCGCGTTATTACGTCGCGTTGCGGGCCTTGCCGCACTATGAAGCGGCGCTGATACCCATGTTGAAGGCACAAATTCAAGATGCGACGCAGATCGCATCCAAACAGAAGCATCGCCGCGACAAAAGGGAGAAAAAGGAGAAGGGTTTGTTCGGGTGTTTTTACGGCATGCGCCCCGCGCCATGCGACTACGGCGATGGCGTCGGTGTTGCGCTCGAAAATGCACCAACGCGCTACAAAGCGGGTTTGGAAGACGCCTTTGCTGTTTTGTCCTTGGGTGACGATTTGACGTTGACCCTGATCGCCTGTGCGCGACTAGCCGAGCAATTTTCACAGAGTGCATCGAAGTACGATCTCCAACGCAACGTGCGGCGATTTCTGAAAGTGCCGACATGGGGTGACGCTTCCCGAACGGAAGGCGAAGACTTCATTGCCGAGCGTGAATTCTTCCAGCTTGCCCAATTTGCGGAGGTGATTCGGGACGTGGTTGCAGCGGGTAAAACGGTGCGATTGCGGGCCGCGCCGTCGGGCATGCTGTTGGACGGAGCGCAGACAGTGGCAGCAGCGACAAACGGCGAGCAAGAAGGCCAGCAGAGCAGCGAGCAAGTAGGCGAGCAAACGCCTGAGTCCGTGCCCCTTCCCCGGTCGGCTATTCGCAAGCTGCGGCGAAGTCTGGATTCGGCTGGCAATTGGCCGGCGATGAATGCCTGGTCGGTGACGACGGTGTTAAGCGAGCTCCGCCGCGATATTGACGCGCGTATCGGTGATTATCACGATGCCTTCGCATCCTTTTCCGAGGCGCGTCTCGATGTCGTATTGGAAGTGCTGACGGTCTACGAAACGGCTTTTCTTGCTGTAGCGCGAGTGCATGGCGAGATCGCCGAAAGCGAACTCCGCCGGGAGCGTCGGTCCGACTATGGCGACGCCCCATTGGCGGCGGCGCTGTCTGCGGAACCACCCCGCACCGGCGAGCCAGCGCCGTCTCGGGGCATTGATCCCATTAATCCGCGCACCGCATTCCTTGACGGCTTGCCCATCTTCTATAAAAACGGGTTGAGAGCCTTATTTCAGGCATTGTCACTAGGAAGCGACGAGGATCTCGCCAACACCGCGTGCGAGTTTCTGCAGACATTTGCGGAAACAGTGGATCAAGACTTTAGATATGTCGCGACGGATTATGTCGGTCAGTATCGCGGCCTCTACGACCAGATGCTCATTACTGAGGCGCGTGACCGTGAGCGCGCCCGGAAGTGGCGTCGAAACGAGACGCTTTGGGTTGGATGCATGGTAGCCAATTGCGTTGCGGCAACGACAGTGCCAAGTCGCCCGCAATACAAGCATCTTGTTGCGGACGCACAGAAAGCGGCCGACCAGGAAGCGCGTCGCCACGCCCGCGACTTGGCGGCGTACCGGAGTCGCGCGGGCATTATGTCACTTCATGCGATGCTGCCGATGGCCGCCGCGCTGGTCCGAGAGGCGACAAAGGTCAAACCGCGCTTTACTAGCGACACGATCTTCGAATACGCCGAGCGGAAAAACGCGTGCGACAGACGGCTCGTCAATGTCCAAACGATGCAATATAGGAATCTTAAAACGGACTACGATTTCGAACGTCAACGTGTCGATCAACGCTTGCGTGTCCCGGGCGGCTGGGCGCCTGTCGATCGCATTGCCGGGTTCAACGCACTCCCGCCAGGCGTTCGTCAGAAAGACGTCCATTTCATGTCGGGGCAAAACGATATTGGCTTGCAAACGCGCTATCGCAACGGCTATGTCAAGAGCGAAAATCTCTCGAGCAGTCCGATCGCCCCCCCTCCCGAGCGGCCATACGGGCCCACACAACAGGGGCATTTTCCACGATTGCAGCTCCGCACACCCGAGTCGCGTCCGAAGGGGAAAAGCGTCCGCTTTATGATCACGCAAAGCGAGATCGATCAGCACAGGAGCTTTCTCGAAGCGCAAGCGTTGCGCGATTTACGCCCCCCTGAACCGGTCGTGCCGCAACCGGTCGCCCCGCAATCTGAGTCAACGTTTCGGCCGGGCCGAGATGGGCGCTTCCCCACATTACGGCTTCGGCATCCTCCCACCAACTAAGCGCCTTTCGTGACAGCAGGCGGCTCGGGGGCGTCTGCTCAAGCGCGTACACGCAACGCAGGTTTTTCAAGGAGCGCGGAAGGCGCTATCACGCTAGGCCTTGCCATCCGGCGTCGTACGCCGCCGCGCGATACGCCAAGCCTGTCGCCGATTGCTAATCGTCAGAGAAATCGCAAAAGTGCTTCGTCGGGGTCGTATGTATAGAGTGGAAAGCGGTAGATACGCGCCTGGCCTGCCAAGGACGTGTACGGAGACGGCGAACAGAACGCTACGTGAATCGGTCAAGGTCGCAGGCGCCACTGAGAGCGGTATTACCGAGGACGCGCGATCAAGCGGCGAAATCCCGGGCGGCGAGGCGCCGCTTCGCGCCAGCGTTGGCGAAATCGATGCACGTCCATTGCGGACACTGCCCAGATGGGAGGACGCTGTGCGAATCGATCTGCGGGGCAGTGTCGACGTCGACAGCGCCTGGCCTTATGTGCAAAGCAGCCTCGTTGAGCGTGCGCTCAAAAAAGCGCGCCACGTGAAAGCCGTATTTCCGACCGATCGATTTAGCCAAGACGATGCCGCACGTTACTACGTCGCGCTGAAAGCGATCTCGGAATACGAAGCCATTCTGATTCCCTTGCTGATCGACGACATTCGCAGCGCCGAGCGTATGGCCGCGCGGCAAGCGCAGAAGCGCCCTGCGGTGAAGGGAAAGCGTGATGGGCTGCTGAAATCCTGGTTCGGTCATTGCCGCTCGACGTACCGGTCTCCCGATGGCGTTGCGGAGGCCATCAAAATGGCGCGATGTCGCTATATGGCCGGATTGAAGGAGGGGTTGGGCGTCTTATCGATGGGGAATGTCGTGACGCTGGCATTGCTCGCATGCAATCGACTGCAGGGGCGTTTCGATCCCGCGGCGCCAGCGTATGACTTTCGTCACTATGTCCATGGGGCTGGATCCCTTCATGATCCGCTGCGGCGTGAGGAAACGCATGGCGCCGACTACATAGCAGAGCGCACGTTCTATCAGCTAGCCTGGTTCGCAGACGCGCCCCCTTCCACTGCGGGCGTCGGTGTACAACTGCGTGGCGCCATCGGTGGTGCACTGGCGAACGGGATAGCGCCAACCGAGCGGATACCGTCCGCCAACAGGATAGCGCGCACCGAGGGGCATGGTCTGCACGTCCCCCGGGTTGCGTCGATCCGCCGAAAGGCGGCGGAAAGTGTCGAATGGTCCGGCACCTGGCCGGTGGTCAACGTGGGCTGCGTCGAAGCGGTGCTGACGCGATTGCGTCGGGTCATCGACGCGAGATGCGCGGGGGACGCGTTCCGTGCATTTATGATGTCGCCGATTACGTCGGCCAATATGAGGATGGTTATGCGCGGATGATCGCGGCGGCAGCGCGCGCCCGCACGCGTGCAAGGGCGATACGCCGACTCGAACTGCTCTGGGCCAGCTGCTTGGCCATTGACGGTGTCCGGGAGAGTTTTGTGCCGAGCCCCCCGCAGCACAAGCATCTGGTGGCAGATGCCGAAAAAACGGAAAATTATGCTGCCCGACGGCAAGCCCGTGATGCGCTGGCTGACCGACGCGGTGCGGGGTTGATAGCGCTCCATGCGATGCTGCCGATGGCCGTTACCGTGATCCGAGAGGCGATCAAGGTCGAACCGCGATTCAACGCCGAGACGATTTTCGAGTACGCGTACCGAAAAAACGCGATCGATATGCGACTCTTGATTACCGGTACCCGAGAGTATCGACATTGCGATACCGACGAAGCCATTCATCGTCTGCACGTGGATCAACGCGTGCGCATTCCAGGCGGGTGGTCGCCAGCCGAGCGTATCGAAGGGTTCAACGCATTGCCGCCCGGTGTTGAGCCACAAGATGTCCGACTCGTCGTCGGTATCAACGAAATCGACTACTACGTGCATTTTCGCAACGGTTACTTCATCAGTGGAAATGTCGTTCGCGATTTCATGGTCGCGCCTCGCAAGCCCTCGCTGCAACCCGGGCCGGACGGGCGTTATCCCACCTTGCGGTTCCGTCAGAGAGGATATGTGCCGTTTAGTGTCGATGCGCCGCCCGCTACGCGCGGCCCGCTTCGACGGGACCGCGACGACCTTCCGCCCCCCATGCCGGCGATCGATCCCGAGGCCCGTCCCGATCCGCAATAAAGGTTTTCGGTACAAAAATTTGCTATAATTCCTGACCTTCCGAGGAGCGTTGCGACGGGGTATTTCCCCCGCCAGGCTCGGAAAACGCGGTTTGGCACATTGGCGAGTTATCGTCATGACGGTGCCGCCGCGGGTCAATTGGGCCAATATCTGGCCACAACGGCGCTCACGTCTTGATTTCTATCCACTTTAGAAAAGGAGGCGTGATGAACGCTGCCGTATTGAAATCCACCCCGAATGCCGAAGCCGTCATCGCCGATATCGCATTGGCCGGATGGGGCAAGAAAGAAATCGCGATCGCCGAGACCGAAATGCCGGGCCTGGTGTCGATCCGTGATGAGTTCCGCGGCGCACAGCCCCTGAAGGGCGCGCGCATCGCCGGCTCGCTGCATATGACGATCCAGACCGCCGTGCTGATCGAAACCCTGGAAGCATTGGGTGCCGACGTACGTTGGGCATCGTGCAATATCTTCTCGACGCAAGATCACGCCGCCGCGGCCATCGCCGCCAACGGCACCGCCGTGTTCGCCGTGAAGGGCGAAACGCTGGACGAGTACTGGGATTACGCCCACCGTATCTTCGAATGGCCGAATGGCGAACACGCCAACATGATCCTGGACGATGGCGGCGACGCCACGTTGCTGCTGGTGCTGGGCACGCGCGCGGAAACGGATCCGTCGGTGATCGCCAACCCGACGAACGAGGAAGAGGTCGCGCTGTACAAGTCGATCAAGACCTGGCTGGCAAAGGATCCGCATTGGTACTCGCCGCGTCTGAAGGCCATCCAAGGCGTGACCGAAGAAACGACGACGGGCGTGCATCGACTGTATCAGATGGAGCGCGAGAGCCGTCTGCCGTTCCCGGCGATCAACGTCAATGACTCGGTGACGAAGTCGAAGTTCGACAATCTGTACGGCTGCCGTGAATCGCTCGTCGACGGTATCAAGCGCGCGACCGATGTGATGATCGCCGGCAAGGTCGCCGTCGTGGCCGGTTACGGCGATGTGGGCAAGGGTTGCGCGCAATCGCTGCGCGGCCTAGGCGCCACGGTGTGGGTCACGGAAATCGATCCGATCTGCGCCCTGCAAGCTGCGATGGAAGGCTATCGCGTCGTGACGATGGACTACGCCGCTTCGCGCGCGGACATCTTCGTGACGGCGACGGGTAACCTGCACGTGATCAATCACGATCACATGAAGGCCATGCGCAATCAGGCCATAGTCTGCAATATCGGTCACTTCGATTCGGAAATCGATGTCGCGTCCACCCGTCAGTACGAGTGGGACAACATCAAGCCGCAAGTCGACCACATCGTCTTCCCGGACGGCAAGCGCATCATCATGTTGGCCGAAGGCCGCCTGGTGAACCTGGGCTGCGGTACGGGTCACCCGTCGTTCGTGATGTCGAATTCGTTCACGAACCAAGTGCTGGCGCAGATCGAACTGTTCTCGCATGGCGACAAGTACGAAAACAAGGTCTACGTGCTGCCGAAGCATCTCGACGAGAAGGTCGCACGTCTGCATTTGGGCCGCATCGGCGCCAATCTGACGGAACTGACGGACACGCAAGCGAAGTACATCGATGTGTCGAAGTCGGGCCCGTTCAAGCCGGCGCATTATCGCTACTAATCCGCGTTGCACGCGGGGAGCGCCTGCGGCATGCATGACGTGCGTCGATAGTCATATCGTTTCCCGTCGTGCATGGCGCATTCGCCGAAGGAGTTTTCAATGGACTGGCTGCTGGCTTGGCTGATCAACGCGGTCTCGCTGTTGATCCTGCCGTACGTAATCCCGTCGATCAAGATTCGCGGGTTTGGGACCGCTTTGGTCGTGGCGCTGGTGCTGGGCCTGATCAATATCCTGCTGCGTCCGGTACTCGTCCTGTTGACGCTGCCGGTGACCTTGATCACGCTAGGATTGTTCATCCTCGTCATCAATGCATTGCTGTTCCAGTTTGCTGCCTGGCTGCTGAAAGGCTTCGAAGTCAGCGGTTTCTGGTCGGCGTTTTTCGGCTCCCTGCTGTACAGCGTCATCTCGTGGTTGTTGTCCGCGCTCGTTCTGGGGCATGGGCTGAGTTGGGGCGTGGGCAAAGGCGATTCGGGCTTTGTCTAAGTCTTGCCCAGGCCTCTCCGGGTCTTTCCGGCGCGGTCTTCTGAAAGGTGTTGTCGATGGCTGCCATCGAACTGTCGTTTGAGTTTTTCCCGCCGAAGTCCGCGGAAGGGGTGGCAAAGCTGGCCGCCACCCGCGCGCAATTGCGCGCATTCAATCCCCGTTTCATGTCGGTGACGTATGGTGCGGGCGGTTCGACGCAGCAAGGCACGCTGGATACGGTGAAGGCCATCGCTGCCGAAGGCATCGAGGCGGCGCCGCATTTGTCGTGCGTCGGTGCGTCGCGCGAAAGTTTGACCGAGACCCTCGACACCTTCCGCGCGGCGGGTATCCGCCGCATCGTCGCATTGCGCGGCGATCTGCCGTCGGGCATGGTCGACGCCGGTGAGTTTCGCTATGCATCGGATCTGGTGGCCTTCATTCGCCAGCATTCCGGCGATGCGTTCCACGTGGAAGTGGCCGCGTATCCCGAATGCCATCCGCAGTCGCGCAATGCGAAGCAGGACCTCGCGCATTTCATGACCAAGGTCAATGCGGGCGCGGACTCGGCGATCACGCAGTATTTCTTCAACGCCGATGCCTACTTCCGCTTCGTCGACGATGCACGCGCTGCCGGTGCAACCTTGCCGATCGTGCCGGGCATCATGCCGATCACCAATTTTTCGCAGTTGGTGCGCTTTTCGGAAATGTGCGGCGCGGAAATCCCGCGTTGGATCGTCCGTCGCCTCGAGTCGTATGGCGACGATCTGCCGTCCATCCGCGCGTTCGGCCTCGATGTCATCACGGCCATGTGCCAGCGTCTCGTCGCCGGCGGCGTGCCGGGATTGCACTTCTACACGCTGAATACGGCCGTGGCGACAGGCGACATCTGCCGCGAAATCGTCTCGGTGTAACGCAGCGCCGAGGCACTAAAAAACCGGACGAAGCCTGTCCGGTTTTTTTTTACGCCCGGCGATCGCCGCCTTTACTTCGCGGCGATCGGATCACGCCGCTTTTATGCTACTTCTTCGGCGCGATGACAGGCCACCATGCGACCGTCCACCGCCCGTAATACCGGCACCTCGGTCCGGCAGCGATCCACTGCATACGGGCAACGTCGGTGGAAGGTGCAGCCGGGCGGCGGGTTAAGCGGCGACGGCAATTCGCCTTCGATCGCAATCCGATCGCGACGGTTTTCGGCGCGCAGGGCCGGCGTCGCCGACATCAGCACCCGCGTATAAGGATGCCGCGGCTGGCTGAAGATACGCGACTTCTCGCCGGTCTCGACCACCGCGCCCAGATACATCACCATCATGTCGTGCGCTACGTGCTCGATCACCGACAGATTGTGCGAGATGAAGACATAGCTCGTACGGAACTGCTGCTGCAGATCGAGAAACAGGTTCAGGATCTGCGCCTGCACGGAGACGTCCAGCGCCGAGGTCGGTTCGTCCGCGACGACAATCGACGGATCGACGATCATCGCGCGCGCGATCGCTATCCGCTGACGCTGGCCGCCGGAAAACATATGCGGATAGCGACGCAGATGCTCGGGCCGTAAGCCGACCGTCTGCATCATGTCGCGGATACGCGCAAGCCGCGCGTCGGCATGCAGATCCGTGTTGATCCGCAGCGGCTCGCCCAAGGCCTGTTCGATGGTCTTGCGCGGGTTCAGGGAGGCGTACGGATTCTGAAAGACCATCTGCACGCGTCGTCGCAAGTCGGCGTCGTGCGTGCCGGGCAGGCGCTGTCCGTTTTCGGCGATCGTGCGGCCGTCGATGACGAGCTTGCCGTCGGTCGGCGTTTCAACCATCGTCAACTGTCGCGCCAGTGTCGACTTGCCGCAGCCGGACTCGCCGACGACGCCGATCGTACGGCCCCGTTCCAACGACAACGAGACGCCATTCAATGCGCGTAACGTCTTCGTGCCGCCGAAAAATCCGCCGCGCACGGGATAGTGTTTGGACAGCGCATGCGCTTCCAAGGCGATGTCCGGCGTGCCTTGGGCGGTGTCGCGCGCGACGTCGTCCTCGGTGGGCATCGCGAGAGGGCTTTCCGTCATGCCGCACCTCCTGGTTGCTGCGTGGACAGCGGTTTGATGCACCGTACCAGCGGAATCGTCGGATCGAGCAACATGGCTTCCGCTTCGGCTTGCGCCGTCGTCGGCGCGGTCCGAGCGTCTGCTCCAGCCCCCGGCTGCGATGCGGGCGGCAATACGGCGGGGCGCGCCGCTTCGCAGGCCGGCTCGACGAAGGCGCAACGCGGTGCAAAAAGGCAGCCCTTCGGACGATCGTCCTTGCCCGGCACCATCCCGCCCAAGGCCGTCAGGCGTGCCGCGCCACGATTGTGTTCTGGAATGGCGGCCAGCAGGGCGGCGGTATAGGGATGGCGCGGCGCCTCGAAGATGGCCGGTACCGCTTGCCGTTCGATAAGCTCGCCGGCGTACATGACCGCCACGCGATCGGCCATTTCGGAGACCACGGCCAGATCGTGTGAAATCAGCACCATCGCCATCCCGCGTTCGCGCTGCAAATTGCGCAGCAGCGCCATGATCTGGGCCTGGACGGTCACGTCGAGCGCCGTCGTCGGCTCGTCGGCAATCAGCAGTTTGGGATTGCATGCGACGGCGATGGCGATCATGACCCGCTGGTTCATTCCCCCGGACATCTGATGCGGATAAGACTTCAACCGGTTCTTCGCATCGGGAATCTCGACCTGTTCGAGCAGGGCCAGAATCCGTTGCTCCAGCGCCCGGCCGCGCAAGCCTTCATGGCGTTTCAAGACTTCGGCGATCTGATAACCAATCGTGTAGCTCGGATTCAGGCTCGACTGCGCATCCTGGAAGATCATCGCGACGTCGCGTCCGATGATCTGGCGCTGCTGGCGGTCCGACATTTTCAACAGGTCCTGCCCATTGAAGGCGACACGGTCCGCGGTGACTTTGCCAGGCGCATCGATTAGCCCCATCAGCGCCAGCATCGTGACGCTTTTGCCGGAGCCGGATTCGCCCACCACGCCGACGACCTCGCCGGCGCGCACGGTGAAGTTCACGCGCTCCACGGCGGGCGCGCCATCGAAGGCGACGCTCAGGTTTCGGATATCGAGAAGCGTCTCGCCAATGCCGCTCGCGCCCGGTTTGACGTCCTGCTGTTCAAACGAAGAATTCAACGTAACCTCCGCAACTTCGGATCGAGCGCGTCACGCAAGCCATCGCCGAACAGATTGATGGCCAGCACGGTCACCAGGATGGCGAGGCCGGGCATCGTCACGATCCACCAGGCGCTATCGATATAGTCGCGCGCCGACGAGAGCATCGCGCCCCATTCGGCCGAAGGCGGCTGCACGCCGAGACCGAGAAAGCCCAGTGCGGCGGCATCGAGGATCGCGGTGGAAAAACTCAGGGCCGCCTGCACGAGCAACGGCGCGGCGCAGTTCGGCAAAACCTGCGAGAACATCAGGCGCAACGTGCCGGCACCGGCCAGACGCGACGCGGTGACGTAGTCCTTTTGCAGCTCGGACTGTGCCGCCGCACGCGTCAATCGCGTGAAGGCCGGCAAGCCGACGATGCCAATCGCCATCATCGTATTGACCAGGCCCGGGCCGAGCACGGCCACGACCGCCACCGCGAGCAATAGCGAGGGCAGGGCGAGCAGGATGTCCATCAGCCGCATCACCGGCGCATCCATCCAGCGCGGGAAAAACGCGGCGATCAAGCCCAGTATCGTGCCCGGAATCATCGCCATGAAAACGGACAGCAGACCGATCATCAGGCTGAGGCGCGCACCGTACAGCAGGCGAGACAGAATGTCTCGGCCCGCTTCGTCGGTGCCGAGCAGGAAGCGCGCGCTGCCGTGCGCTTCCCAGGCCGGCGGCTGTTGAATGGCTTCGCGGTATTGCACGATTGGATCGTGCGGCGCGATCCAGGGCGCGAACAAGGCGGCCAGCACCAGCAGGATCAGCAGGATGCTGGCGACGAGCGCGCCGCGGTTCGTGGAGAACTGCCGGAAAAAGTCCCGCGCGCGTACGCGCAGGCCGCCTTCCGCCGCCGCGGGAACGGCGGCATCGACAGCGGGTTGCAATCGACTCATCGTGTGGCTCCTAGCGGCGATGGCGGATACGCGGATCGAGCACGCCATACAGCAGATCCACGATCAAATTGACGAAGATCACCAACAACGCGATCAGGAGAATGCCGCCTTGCACCACCGGATAATCTCGGCGACCGATGGCATCGATCAGCCATTTCCCGATGCCCGGCCAGGAGAAGATCGTCTCGGTCAGCACCGCGCCGGCCAGCAGCGTGCCGACCTGCAGGCCGATGACCGTCGAGACGGGAATCAGCGCATTGCGCAGCGCGTGGACGATGATCACGCGGGTCCGCGACAAGCCCTTCGCGCGTGCCGTGCGGATATAGTCCTCGCGCAGCACTTCGAGCATCGACGAGCGCGTCATCCGCGCGATGACGGCCAGCGGGATCGTGCCGAGCACGATGGCGGGCAGGATCAGATGGCTGACGGCGGAGCGCCAGGCGCCTTCGTCATCGGAAAACGCCGCGTCGATCAACATGAAACCGGTGATGTGCGGAATATCGTACTCGACCGAAATCCGGCCCGATACCGGCGTCCAGCCGAGTTTCACGGAGAAGAACATGATCAGGATCAGCCCCCACCAGAAAATCGGCATCGAATAGCCGGTTAGCGCCGCGCCCATGACGCCATGATCGAGTGTGGAGCCGCGCTTCAAGGACGCGGCCACGCCCGCCGGCAAGCCCACCACCAAGGCGAAAATCATCGCGCAGATCGAGAGTTCCAAGGTGGCGGGGAAGCGCGCCCAGAATTCCTGCAGGACGGGCGTGTTGGTGACGATCGATTGCCCGAGGTCGCCCCGTATCGCGTGCGAGACGAAATGCCAGTACTGGAGCGGCAAAGGCTGGTCGAGGCCAAGCCGATGCAGCGCGGCGGCGTGCGAGGCGGGATCGATGCCGCGCTCGCCCATCATCACTTCGACCGGGTCTCCGGGAATCAGGTGGATCAGGGCAAATGCCAACAGGGTAATGCCGATAAACGTCGGTAACAGCACGCCTAACCGTCGAAACAGAAATCGAACCATGTGATGACGTTTTAGATGTTATGAGGACAATCCATGCAATTTCTCGGTCACATCGATTCGATGCACGTTTTAGCATCGTACCAAGTCTCCAATATTCTGTGTCGTTATGGCGGCGTGCAAGATTCGTCTCCGCGGCGGGCGAATCTGCTGATTTCCCGCGCCCACGCCTGGCGCCGAGCACGGTAAGCGGTCGCTGATGAGGCGGCGTTTTCGTGCGGCGATCGACCGATCGATGCCCGGTATCGGTGCCGTCGCGCTGCCGCGCACACCGCAGCGCGGTGCAGACTTCTTCCTGATGTCCCAAGGTTTTGAGACCCCGCCAGCTATAGATCTCGGCAGCAACGACTTACTGTTCACTCTCCCGCCGTCGGTTATCCAGAGGGAATCGCCGCGCCGTTCGCGCGATTCATGGCCCGTGGTAAGCGAAGGTTTCCAGCCGTGATCCCACCATAGGACCTGTCCTGTAGAGCGGGATGCGTTTCAGGAGCAGAGTATGTCGAATAGCTTGCAAAAATGGGTAGGCCGTAACCGTTCCCCAAGGGTGCAAATTACTTACGACGTGGAAGTTGGCGATGCCGTCGAACGTCGGGAACTCCCGATGGTGGTGGGCGTGTTATCGGATCTGTCCGGTATGCCCGAAAAACCGCTGCCGAAGCTCAAGGATCGGCGACTCACCGAGATCGATCGGGACAACTTCAACGACGTGATGGGACGAATGGCGCCGCGTTTGGTGCTTTCAACGCCCGATACGATGAAAGGCGAGGGTAATCTCGAATTGGCATTGCGCTTCGACACGATGCACGACTTTCATCCGGATGCGCTGGTGAACCAGGTGCCCCGATTGAAGCGCTTGCTGGAAGCGCGTCAGCAGCTACGCGATCTGCTCGCAAAGCTCGATGGCAACGATGAGTTGGACGCGCTGCTGGAGGGCGTCGTCAGCAATACCGAGGCACTGAAAGCGCTGCAACACGACGCAGGCACGGCCGGCGCCACGCCGGAAACGGCGCGCGATGCGGATCAATCGACGCGAGCAATACCATGAATACCGAAACACCCGTCACGGCGGAGTCCGGCGCACCGCTCGCCGAGGCGACCTTGCTGCCGCTGTCCCTGCTCGACCGCATCGTCCAAGAGGGGAATATGGCGGTCGAGCCGACGCAAGGCGGCTATGCCCGGCAACTGATCGGCCAGCTCGCGTCGCAGATTCTGGATGAAGGCATGCAAGCCGGTCCCGACAAGAGCGTGGTGGCGATGATCAACGCACGGGTTGCGCAGATCGATGCCATCCTGACCGATCAATTGAACGCCATCATGCACGACCCGACGTTTCAGGCGCTGGAGGGTTCCTGGCGCGGTCTGTCCGATCTCGTCTTCGGTACCGAAACCAGCGCACGGCTCAAGTTACGCGTATTGAACGTGTCGAAAGCGGAGCTGCTGAAGGACATCGAAGGCGCGGTCGATCACGACATGAGCGTGTTGTTCAAGAAGTTGTACGAGGAGGAGTACGGCACCTTCGGCGGTGCGCCGTATTCCCTGCTCGTCGGCGATTACCCGTTCGGTCGTCACCCGCGGGATGTGGCCTTGCTCGAGGGCATTTCAAAGGTGGCCGCCGCCGCACATGCGCCTTTCATCGCGGCTGCCGCCCCCTCGTTGTTCGATTTGAAGTCGTACACGGAGCTGGGCGTGCCGCGCGATTTGTCGAAGACATTCGAGAGCGCCGAGCTGGCGCCGTGGCGTGCTTTTCGGGAAACCGAGGATTCGCGCTACGTCGCCTTGGTCCTCCCGCGCTATGCCGCACGCGTGCCTTACGGCGCGAAGACGCAGCCCGTGGAGACGTTCCAGTTCGAGGAGGACGTGAACGGCAGCGACCATAGCAAATACCTGTGGGCCAATGCGGCCTACCAGTTGGCCTTGCGCATCACGAATGCATTTGCGCAGCATAGTTGGCCGACGGCAATTCGCGGCGTGGAGGGCGGGGGCCAGGTGGAGGGCCTTGCCGCGCACGTCTTCCAGACCGACGAGGGCGATATGGCCTTGAAATGCCCGGCCGAGGTCGCCATCACCGATCGTCGCGAAAAGGAGCTGAGCGACCTGGGTTTCGTCTCGCTGGTCAGCGCCAAGGGTGAGAGTTCGGCGACGTTCTTCGGCAGTCAGACGGTCAACAAGCCGGGCTTGTACAGCACCGATGCCGGGAACGCGAATGCCGCGCTGTCGAGCCGCTTGCCCTACGTCATGGCGGCGTCGCGATTCGCGCATTATCTGAAGGTCATGATGCGCGACAAGGTGGGCAGTTTCCAATCGAAGGAAGCCATCAGTGCCTATCTGAATGACTGGGTATCGTCGTTTGTCTTATTGAACGACTCGGCGCCGCAGGATATGAAAGCCAGATTCCCGCTCAGTGCGGCGCGCATCGATGTGACCGAAGTGCCCGGGCGACCTGGCAGCTTTCGCGCCACGTGTTTCATCAAGCCGCATTTTCAGATGGAGGAAATGACGGCGTCGATGCGCTTGGTGACCGATTTGCCGGAACCGGCCGCCTGATTCGTCCACGCTTGCCCTGCGGATGCGGCGGCGTGGTCGATGCGCCCGCTTTTGCAGGACAGCTCACCCCGGGAACGCATCGGTGCCTTGTCGCATTCGCTTTCCCGGACATCATGGCAATCATCAGGATTGCTATGTTTCATGCAAGGAGCGCGACATGTCTATTTTATTGAAGCTGGAAGGCGTAAAGGGTAATAGCACGAAGAAAGGGTTCGAAGACACGATCGAAATCGAGACGATGGCGATGGGTGTGGCGAATCATGGAAATACCGATCCGTCGAATCTCGGGCGTGGCGTGGGGATTCCCACCGGCAACACGCTCTCGCTGACGAAGCGGATGGATATGGCCACGCCGACCTTGTATCAGGCCTGCGCGCAAGGAAAGTCGCATGCCACGGCGACGATCAGCATCGTGCGCAACGTGGAGTCCGGCGCCAATCCCGACATGGTCTACACGCTGAAAAATGTCATCGTTGCCAGCCTGGGGACGACCGCGGTCGATATGGAGGGTTCCGATTCCGTCTTGCTGAGCTTCTCGGAAATCGAGATTACGTACAAGACGCAAGGCACCGATGCCGCGGGCAAGGGCAACACCTCGGCCAAGTGGAACTTCGCCACGAACAATAAAGGCTGATCGGCACCGTCATGTCGATCGGACCCGTGCGTTTCGGACATCGCCTGCCGCAGTCGCGCCGCCTTGGTGTCGATCCGATCGGCGATGCACCGTCGCTGTTGTTCGATCGACTGGCGTCGCATGGCGAGGACGGCAGTTGCGCCGCGCCGGCGCGTCACCGGACGGAGAAGGGATCGTACGCCGATCTCGCCTCCGCGTGGCGCGCCTCTATCGCAAACGAATTGTCGGATCTGTTCCAAACGCTGTCACGTGTGCCGATACGGCGCTATGAAGTGCAAATCCTGGATTTACTCGATTACGGATTGCCCGATCTCCGCGGCTTGTCGATGCAGTCCGCGGCGGATCGGCAATTGCTGGCGCGTGTAATGGTATTGGCCATCACACGCTTCGAACCACGGTTGTCGGATGTGCATATCACCTTGCATGCCGACTCGGTGGGACCCGTCGATGCGCAGTTGTCGATCCGCGCGCGGATTAGGGCCGGGCCGGTGCGTGAAGAAGCGCATTTCGTTTTGACGCAATCGGCCCGTGGGCTATCGCGCGTCGTGCCGCTCGATCCCGCGTCCGAAGACGATGCCGCGTGGCAAGGCCCGATACAAGGCTCTGCCGTCGCGACCGACTGATGTCCCTGCAGGCGAACGTCGATGTCCGATGACATCTTGGAATACTACAAGCACGAGCTGGCGTATCTGCGGCAGCAGGGCACGACCTTTTCTGCCCGCTATCCGAACGTGGCCGCGCGTCTGGCGCTGTCCGGTACGGAATCGCAAGATCCGCAAACCGAGCGGCTGATCGAGGCCGTCGCCTTTCTGACGGCACGCGTCCATCGCGATATCGATCAAGCTGCCCCGGAGCTGGCCGGTGCGCTACTCGCGCAGGTTTGCCCTTCGCTGGCGCAGCCTTTGCCGTCGATGTCGATCGTCCGCCTGTCGCTGGATCCGGCGCAGGGCAAGGTCACGGCTGGCTATCGGCTGGCCCGGCATACGGCCTTGCAGGCGGAGACGGTGGACGGCGTGCCCTGTCATTTTCGTACCGGTTGGGACATGACGCTGTGGCCGGTGCGGGTAAGCGGCGCTTCCCAGACCGGCGACGACGCGATTACCTTGACGTTGGAAACGACGCACGGGGCAACGTTTCACGAGTGCGATATCCGCCGTCTGCGGGTCTATCTCTGCGGCGATTGGACCGAAGTGACGCCGCTTTATGCGCTGATGTTGACCGCCGTGCGGCAGGTGAGCGTGCATTCCGATGCAGGCCCGGCGCAGGTGCTGGGTGCGGGCGCCTGGCGGGAGGTGGGCTTCGCGGCCGAGGAGTCCTTGCTGGGCGCACCGGCGCCGGCGTATCTGCCGTATGTGCTGCTGCAGGAGTATTTCGTCTTTCCCAAAAAGTTTCATTTCTTCGATCTGCATCTACCGGCGGGCGCGTTCGGCGAGGGGCGCACGGCGCGCCTGACGTTTCAGTACGACCGCTCCGTCAGGGCGCTGCCGGCGGTGCGTGCCGCGCATTTCGATCTTGCGTGCGTACCGGTGATCAATCTGTTCCAGCGAACCAGCGAGCCGGTGCGCGTGGACGAGCGGCACTACGACTATCCGCTGGTGGCGGACCATCGGCACGACGCCTATACGGAGATCGTCGCGGTGGAGGGCGCGTGGTACATCGACGGCGCCAGCGGCAGCACCGTGCCGCTACGGCATTACGCGATGGCGTCGCCGGCATCGGGGCGGGGGGGGCCGAGCGGTGTGCCCGACGCCGATCCGGCGCCGGTGCTGTCGCCCGCTGTGGCGCCCGGAACGCATCAGGCGCGCGATGCGGCCTTGCTATGGATGACGCGGATGGCGCGATCGATACGTCCGCATCGTCCCGGAACCGACGCCTTTATTAGTTTCGTCGATGCCGATCACGCCGGTACGCCGCGCCCCGCATGGACCGTGTATGCGCGCCTTCTTTGCTCGAACCGGCGGCTTGCGGAGCAGATGCCCGCCGATGCGCGGATGACGCTGAGCCGCGGATCGCAGCATGTGCGTGCGCAGAGCCTGGCATCGCCCACCATCGCGCGCTTGCCGCCGCTTGGCAGCGAGGCCTTGTGGCGCCTGGTATCGCTGCTGACGCTCCATTACCAGACGTTTTCGAATGGCGAGGCGGTGCGCTATCTGCACGATCTGCTCAGTGTGTTTTCGTATGGGAGCGTGGCCGAGAAAGCGCAGATCGACGGCGTGCGCACGGTGCGCGCCGAAGCGATGACCTGGCATCTCGGAAACGAAGGCTGGCGGGGGTTTTGCCGCGGCACACGTATCACGATGGAATTCGACGAAGAGGCCTTTGCGGGCACATCGCCCTTGCTGCTCGCGGCCGTGTTGGCGCGGGTCTTTGCGATGTACACCTCGGTCAACACATTCATTTGCCTGGTGGTGAACAAGGGAGGCGAGATATGGCATCAGTGGACACCCATCGCAGGGACCTATCCGATGATGTGATGCGGCGCCTCGCGGCGCAGCCGGAGCGCTACAACCTGTTCCAGGCCATCCGCCTGATCGAGCGTGCGCGGGCGGACTGCGTGCCGCTAGGGCATGGCGACGGACGAGACGAGGCCGTGCGGTTGGGCGCGGTCACGTCGATGAAATTCGAGTCGCGCGATATCGCGTCGGTCGAGCCGACAGGGGAATCGCGCGCGCCAACGGTGTTGCGCACCGCGGTGATGGCGCTCGCCGGCGTGCAGGGGCCGTTGCCCGAGCCGTTCGCGCGACGCCTGTTCGAACGCGCGGCGCAGCGCGATTACGCGACGCGCGATTTTCTCGATATTTTCCATCATCGTCTGCTGACGTTTTTGTATCGCAGCAAGAAGCGTCGCTTCGCCGCGCTGTCGACTTTGGGGGATGCCGATGGTCCGCCATTGATGGCGGTACTGCGCGCGTTGATGGGAGACGCCCAGCGGTCGGCGCCGACCCGGCCGACGTATGCGGGACTGCTGTCCAGCGCGCCGCGCTCGCTCCAGGGGCTGGAAACGTTGCTGCAACATCGTCTGGACATTCGCGCCGACGCCAAGCCGTTTGTCGGCGGCTGGCTGACGATCGATCCACGCCAGCAATGTCGGATCGCCGGTCGACGGACGGCCGGCGCGGTGCTCGACGGGCGCTGCGCGCTGGGGCGACGCGCATGGGATCAATCGGCGGGCATCGCGTTGCGATGCGCGGTTGGCGGGCGCGTGTCCCCGGATGCGTTGCTGCCGGGCGGCGCGCGGCATGGCGTGCTGATCGAGGCCTTGAAACGCTATCTGCCGTCACGGCTGATGGTGCATGTGACGGTCTGCATGGATGACACGGGTGCCGTGGCACCGTTGTCGCTATCGCGTGCACGGCTGGGATGGACCGCGCGGCTGTCCGGTGGGCCATCGTGTACCCGGACGCGAGGCGTCGCGCCGCGGCATGCGCGCTTCTCCGTGCAGCTCGACCAGCACGCGACGGTCGATGACGCGGTCCGGGAGCACGACGATGCCTGATGCGGAAAACCGCACGGACTTCACGGCGAGCCTGCGCATCGAAGGCGTCGATCAGGTCCTCGTGCTCGACACGCTGGACGGCGAGGAGGGGGTGTCGCGGCTTTATGCGTTTTCGATCGCGTTCACCGTGAGCGGCGAACCGCTCGACGTCACGACGATGATCACGCGGCCGCTGTCGATCACCATGCGCTTCGCGGGGCAACGCGATCGTTTCGTGCGTGGGATCGTGTCCGAAATCGTCGAGGGCGACGCGCGAACGGCACCGGGAAACGACCACGATATCGTGCATTGCTACACCGCCAGCGTCGTGCCGAAAATAGCGTTGCTGACCTTCGATTCGGATCGTTCCATCTATCAAGGTCAGCGTCTTCCCGAGATCATGGGGAGCCTCTTCCGCGAACACGATATCGCCTTCGAAGACTGTCTCACGAAGACCTATCCGGTCCGCGATTATTGTGTGAGATACGACGAAAGTGCATACGCTTTTATCGCCCGTCTGATGGCGGAAGCAGGCATCTTCTTTTGTTTCGACATGGCCGCGGAGCCGCCCCGGCTCATTCTCGCCGATGTGCCGTCGTATGCCTTGCCGGGTAGTACGACGCAGGTCCTGCGTTATGTGCGCCGCCCGGCGGAACATATGGCCTTCGATACGATGTGGGCGCGTCGCATGGCACAGACGGCGGTGCCGCGTCAGGTGATCGTCAACGATTATCAGCCGACGACATCGGCCAGCTTGCTATTGGCGCAGGCGGGCAACACGGCGGCGTGGGGCGCACGGTATGTCTATCCGGGCGGGCACGACGATGTCGGTGATGGCGCGCAGCGGGCGCAGCGGCGTTTGGAAGCGGCGGGCGTCCCGCGTGCCACGCTGTCCGGGACGACGTGTTGTCATGCCTTGACGGCGTGGTCGCGAATGGCGCTGAAAGGCGACGGCGTAGACGCCAATAAGCCGGGCGATAGCGATTACCGTGTGTTGACGGTCCGGCATCAGATTCAAGACGGGCGGTACCAGGCGCGGTTTTCGGCGATGCCGGTCGATTGCCCCTTTCGACCGGAGCCGATCGACAGGCCCCGCATCGCCGGATCGCAGACCGGCGTCGTGGTTGGGCCAGCGGGAGAAACGGTCTGGGTCGACGACGCGGGGCGGATCAAGGTGCGATTGCACTGGGATCGCACAAGTGCTGCCGACGAACATGCGTCGTGCTGGATACGCATTGCCCAAGCAACGGCGGGGCAAGGGTGGGGACATTGGGTGTTGCCCCGCATCGGACAGGAAGTCCTGGTGAATTACGTGGAGGGCGATCCGGATCGCCCCGTCGTGACGGCGACCCTTTACAACGACGTACACACACCGCCGCTCACCTTGCCGCGTGAGCAGACGCAGACGGTCCTGCGCTCGCGCACCTTCGGCGCGGGTGCCAGCGACGGCAATGCGCTGGTCTTCGACGACAAGGCGGACGCGCAATTGTTGGCGCTTCACGCCAGCCGGGCGATGCAGATCGACGTGACGAATGCGATGTCGACGACGATCGCCGACGGCGACGAGACGCATCGTGTGAGCAAGGGAAACCGTGTGTTTGAAATCGCCGAAGGTGACGACACGCAGACGGTGCAGGGCAAGCGGACCGAAACGGTCAACGGCGATCATGCCGTGCACGATGGGTCCGCCTATCGGCATCTGGTCTCCGGGGACTATACGTTGCGAATCGATGGCAATTTCACCATCGAGGTGGGCGGCAATATCGGGATCAAGGCGGCAGGCGCGCTGTCCAATGAGGCGGGGACGGCATTGACGAACAAGGCCGGGACGACCTTGTCGAACGAAGGGCTGTCGATATCGTCGAAAGCATCGGCGACGCAGACGGTGGACGGCGGCGGCATGTTGACGTTGAAAGGCGGCCTGGTGTCGATCAACTGATGGACGTCGGTGCCTGGCGCACCGGGGAGGATTTGCAATGGCCTTGTTGACGATCGCCGGTGCCACGCTGCAATGCACGTTCGGCGCCGCCCCTTCGGTACTGAACGTACTGCCGCTGAAGCGGACGCTGTCGGGGACGCCGGCGGCCACCATTACCGACAACCTTCCCCTCGTGAATATCGTGCCTTTCGGTGTTTGTTCTTGTCCGGCCAATCCGATGGTGGCTGCTGCCACCGCCGCCGCGGCCGGTGTGTTGACGCCGATGCCATGCGTGCCTGTCTGTGCTGCGCCGTGGATTCCCGGCGCATTGCGCACCGTGATCGGCAAGACGCCGGCACTGGATAGCAAGAGCCTCTTGTTGTGCCAGTGGGGCGGCGTCATCAAGATCGTCGCGCCGGGTCAGGCGACCGTGACGGTGGGCGGATGAGGGCGCGGAGCGGTGGTACGCGCCGTTTTCGGCAGGGCGCGACGCGCGTCGCGTTGATGCTATCGGTGGTGTCGGCCTTGTCATTGGTGCTGGCGGTATCGAGTGGCTGCGCGTCGCATGCCATTCATTGGTCGCGACTGTCCTTGGTCGCGGCGGTCGATGCGAATGCCAACCATCCCGTCGCGGTCGACCTGGTGTTGAGTGCCGACGCGGAAATGAGCGATCGCCTCGCGGGTTTGTCGGCGGCGCAGTGGTTTGCGCAACGCGAGACCTTGCAGGCCTTGTTCCCGAATCGTCTCCGTTACATCGCCCGCGAGGTGGTGCCGGGGCAGACGCTGGCGTTGCCGCGCGCGCACATGACGTCGCGCCGGGCCAATGCCGCTTTCGTGTTTGCGCGATATGGCACGCCGGGCGTGCATCGGGCCCGGATCGCCACTTGGAGAGGAGCGGTCACGGTGCAGTTGGGGCCGGAGCGAATCGACGTCGTAATGGATCGGTAGTGCGCAGTATCAACCGGATGGCCAGGGCATGACCGACGAGCGTAGGGAAAGCATCATCGAGCGGGTCGAATGGCATGAGGGCATGCTGTTGTCGCCGCAGCACTTCCAGTTGCTGGACGCGCGCGTGGACCAACTGATGCGCTGGCATCGTTTGCACGCCAGTCCCTTCGCCTGGGGTGTCTGGTCCTGTCGTTTCGAGCCGATGTCATTGGCACTCGGCAAAATCCAGGTCCTTGCGCTGGAGGCCGTCATGTCGGATGGCACGGTGGTGCACTACGACGTGGCGGACCCCTTGCAGGCGCCGCTCGAACTCGATCTGCAGCGGCACGCGGCGCTGCTGAACGGCGACGCCGTCGATGTGTATTTGACGCTTCCCGGGGCGCATACGCTGCAAGGCAATCCTGCCGATGACACCGCCGATGCCGATGCCGATGCGAAGGCGGCGCGCCGACGTTTTCGATCCGTTGCCGGGCCGCTCGTGCCCGATACGGTATCCGGCGGAGATGCCGTGGCGGTGCCGCGCCGGGTGCCCCATCTGCGCCTGGCGGCAGGCGACGTGCCCGATGCGCGCTATGACGTGTTGCGGATCGCCACGTTAAGGCGTAGCGCCGATGTCGTGATGCTCGACGATCGTCTGCCGCCGTCGCTGCGGCTGGCGGATCAGGGGCCGATCATGGCGCGGCTGTCCGATATCGCCGTGCGGATGCGCGCCAAAGCGGTGTTTCTCGCACGGCAGCGCGCGCAGCCGGGTCTCGCTGCGCGCGACGGTCTTCGGTGCCTGACGCTGGCATTGCCGCAGGTCGAGGCGATGCGGCAGACGCCGGACCTGCATCCGCATACGTTGTTCGGGGCGCTCGCTGCCATCCGCGGCGCCTTGGCGCTGTTGCTCGAGGACACGGTGCCGGCCTTACTCGATCGCTACGATCACGACGACCCGGGAAAGAGCGTGATGCCCTTGATCGCCGATATCGAGCGGGCCATGCAGGCGGTTAGCGTGCGCTATCGCGAGCGCACGTTCACCTTACGCGACGGGGTCTATGAAGCGGTTCTGGAAGAGGATCTCGGCGACAGCTGTCTGGTCGTCGCAATCGGCGGGACGATACAAGGTTTGACGGCGTGGATGGCGAACGCGGTGATTGGATCGAAGGCCGATCTGCCCACGCTACGCGCGCGCCGTGTTCTCGGCCTGCCGCGCGAAGCGATCGATGATGCATCGACGCGCATCGGCGGCGATAGCGCGACTCGTGCGGTGTTTCGTATCGATACGCGGCACGCTTACCTGCAGGCGGGAACCGCGCTGGCGCTGTACCGGCCGCCTACGCCTGGGCAGCCCGTGTACGAGCCGACATTCGTCTTGCTCGAAGCGCTGCCGATCCAGGGCGACGGGCGCGAAAGCAATACGATGGAGGCCGTCGCATGCTGAGCATTCCCAGCTGGCAGGATGCGGCGGTATTCGTGCCGTTTCGCGCCTTCGTGGCGGAAATCGACGGGATCGCGCGCTCCGTCGATGCGGCTAGCTTCGTCGCCGACAGCACCGCATGGGTGCCGGGCTCCGATATGTACGGGCCTCCGGCACCGCGTGCCGAGGACGGGCCCACGGCGCCCCCGACGCGGGCGGTCGAAGCGGCCCGGGAGGTCAGTGATCGCCTGGTGCAACGCCTGCAGTTACAGGGCGTGCAGTGGCAGATGAGCGCTTACGCCGAGATAGGCGAGGCGGCGCATGAACTGCAATATATGTTCGCCGCGCTGGCGGACGATCTGCTACTGAACACCGCGTGGCCTGGGCAGGCCGCATGGATCGGCTGCCTTATCGAGGCACGCCTGTTCAACAGTCATGTGGCCGGCGATGCGGTGTTCGCCCGCATCGAGCGGCTCGTGAAGACGCAACGTCCGTCCACGCCGATGCTGGCACGACTCTATCTGTCGATGCTGGCACTGGGTTATCGCGGCCGCTATCACGGACACCTCGCCTCGCTCGGACAATTCGCGCCGCTAGGGGAAGCGTCTGTCGGCGCGAGCGCGGCCGAGCAGCTCGCCCGGTATCGACGGGCGCTTTACGAGGCGTTGATGCAGCGTCCGCTTTCCGACGATGCGCGTCGGCCGCGTCGCGTCGATGCCCGACCCTATGCGCATACGCTCGATACCGTCATGCCGATGCGCTTTCGTCGTCCGGCGCGGTGGGCGATTGTCGTCTTGATTGGCATCGGCGTGATGCTGGTGCTTTCGGAACTCGCCTGGCTTGCAAGCAGTTGGCCCGTGCGCGAGACGCTGCGCCAAACAATGCTGCCTTCGACCCAAGTGCTGACGAAGCCGCCGCGTGTCGTTCGAATCGCTTCTCATGCCGCGCATCGCGATGCCAGCGCGTGAACGCACAACGGAAGGGCGGATATGAATAACGTGAGTGTGATGTCGCTGCTGTCATCTCTGCCGACGACGGCGCTGACGATGGCGATAGCGGCCGCCCTGGGAAGCGTTGCGCTGATCGCGACGATGGTTGTCCTGATCCGGCGCCGATGGATCGGCTTGCACGAAAGTCGCGCGATGCTTGCGGCTGGCATGAAGGGCAATCGCGCCGCGCCGCGGAGGGGGGGCGGCGCGCCTGCCGCCGGCAACGTCGCAGCGACGGCTGCCGTCGATGCAGAGGCGAGCGGGGTTGCCGATCGGACCCGTTCGACGGACTCGGCACGCGATCCGGACGCGGCAAACGTAACAAACGCGACGAGCCTAACAAACGCCGCAACGCTCGCCAGCGTCTTGCGTGCGCTGCGCGAGGGCTTCCGCGCCTGCGCCGATCGTGTGGATGCGCGCATCGGCGCACGCAGGATGCACTACGGTGCACCCTGCGTGCTGGTCTTGAACGCCTCGCGCGATGCCCGACCGCTACCGCTGTCGAATCTCGACGTCACGCCCTGGTCGCCGATCTCCGCATCGCATGTCGGACATGCGGCGGACGGCCCGTGGCCGTCGCGTCTGGTGGCAATCATGAGACGCCGCTTGGCGGCGCGTCGTGTCGCGGTCGACGATGACGAGCCTGCTGCCATGCCGGCGATGCCGGGCATGACGTGGCGCTGTGCCGACCGGGGCGTGGTCATCGAGTTGCGTCATCCGCTGATCGATCACGCATCGTCCTCCGGCGTACCGGGCCAGCCGCAGCCGGTCTGGGACGCCTTCCTGCGTTGCTGTCGCCGATATCGTCCCGGCCGCCCGCTGGATGCGGTCGTGCTGGTCGTGCCGGCGCGTCTGCTGCGCGATGACTCGGTGCAGGGGCAAGTGGCGCTGAAGGAGGCGGCACAACTGGCGCATCAACGGCTCTGGCATCTGCAGCGACTGTTCGCGATGCGTGTGACGGTCTATGTGGTCATCGGCGAATGCGAAGCGATCCCCGGCTTCCGGGCGTTCGCGCAGGGCTTTTCCGTGCCGGCGCGAGACAGCATGGTGGGTTGGTCGTCGCCGTATTCGCCGGACCGACGTTGGGAGCCGGACTGGGTCGACGAGGCGATGACGCGGGTGCTGGAAAACGTCGCGGATGCCACGATGCAGCAGTTCGCCGATCCGCGCCGCGATGACCGGGAACGCGATCGCGCCAGTGGGATCGATGGCACGGCGGCCGAATGGATCGCGTTGTCGGGCGAATGGGCCGCCATGCG
The DNA here is from genome assembly GCF_039852015.1 of Robbsia sp. KACC 23696. Lineage (NCBI taxonomy): Bacteria > Pseudomonadati > Pseudomonadota > Betaproteobacteria > Burkholderiales > Burkholderiaceae > Robbsia > Robbsia sp. KACC 23696. The sequence goes on from NZ_CP156626.1 coordinate 506,715, forward strand.
CCAGCCGCTGCATCGTTATATCGAGGCCTTGATGCGGCCCAACGCCTACCACGACCCGTTTTTATTGCGCGGCATCTACTGGGGCGGCGACGCTGCCGACTGTCCGCCAAGCGCGCCGTTGGTGGCGTCTGGATCCGAGCCGGCGTTTTACCGCGATCTCCTGTTGTGCAAAGTTTTCGCGGAGGTTGGGCTGACGCGCGCCTCATCGACGCAGTTTTTGCGCGCGCGCAGTGGACGTCGCATCGCCTTGTGGGGCGCGGCGGCATGTTTCGCGACTTGGACGGCCGGTATCGGGCTGGCAAGCTGGCAGACGGCAACGCGCGCGAAAGTAGTGGCGGCGACGTTGCGCGATGTACTTCTCGATGAAAGCGCGATGTCGGCTGCGGCGCAGCATCAGGAGGCGATGCCTGCCGACTGGTATCGCAACAAGACGATTGCCTTGCTCGCCGTCGATACCACGCTGGCGGGGCCGCTCGCCCGCATCGCGATGCCCGGGATGTGGCTGCCATTCGATCGTCTGGAGGCGCGGGCGTCCGCGCGATTCCAGCAAGTGTTTGGCGACGTGGCCGTGGTCGCGCTCGATCAGGCCTTCAGACGCAAGATGCAACGCTTGACCAGAGACGCGATCGATCGAAGCGAGGCAGCCGACGCCGGCTGGCGAGACGCCGACGCGCGCGGCGGCTTGCCCGAGGACGCCATCGACAACACGACCCCTACCCCTCGCGACATGCCTGCGATGCGCGACGTGCAGACCTATCTGGACGATGTCGATGCATTGGCGCAGGCCTTGCTGGCATGGGAGCGATTGCATGCCGCCCGGAACGCCGATGCTCGCGGGGCCGCCGATGCCGACGACTTTCGGACGGTGTTTCGCGATGTGATGGCGCACGATGTCCGGGGCGATGTCGCGCATCGCTTGCGGACGTTCTATCGCTACGTGAACGATGCGTCGCGGCCGCCTTCCGTGGTAGACCCGGACGTCCTTCGCGCCGTGCAAAGGGCATGGCAGCTGCGCGCGGCACGGGCGCGGCACGACGTGTTGTCGGCGAGCCCGTTGTTATCGGCTGACCGGCGCGTCGATGCGCTGGTGCGCGCGCTCGGACAAGGCGATGGGCAAGACGGCGCGTCTGCCGACTGGCCGGCGCGTTATACCGAGATCGTCGCCGCGCTCGATGACGAGGCGGCAATGGTCGAGGGCGGTGCATGGCGCTGGGTGCTGAGTGAGGCCGAGGGCCCTCCGCGCCAGCCGATGCGGGACGCCGATGCGCGGGCAGACGCACAGGATGCGGGGGATGCGGGCGCGAGCGCTTCCCGCGCGGTCGTCGGGCCGACTCCGCCATCCCGGCCTGTCGTGTGGCCAGTGTCGCGCGATGTCGATCGTATCGCCGGCCGAATAGCGCGCAATGCATTGCTGGGACCGGTGCACGCAACGGACTGGCGCGAAGGCTGGGCGCGCGGCAGGCGCGGGCTGCAATCCGATATGGCGCAGTGGCTGTCCGACCCCGGTAGCGGCCTCGTGTGGCGTCGCGTCGATGCGACGTGGCATGTGAAGCCGGAGCGAACCGCTTTGCGCAGCGCGTTCACGGCGCTGTTGGCACAGCCTTACATGGCGCCGACGCGCGCGCAGGTCATCCCCGCGCCCGCAGACCAGCAGGTACTGCGATGGCGTCTGGAGGGGCTGACGGCGGCGGCGATGCAGGACGACGCGCGCCAGCAATTTATTGGGAAGACCGTATTGCCGCTGACGCCCGATGTCGCGCAAGCCATTACGCGTGGCGTCGAGGCGCAGCGCGCCGTGATGTTGCTGCACCGCTTGGGCGAGTCGGCGCAGCGTGTGCCGATTTCCGCGATGGACGGTCCCGTCAACGCGGCGGCGGCATCGTCCGCGCCCGCCGTCCGTGTGGCACTGGCGCGTATCGCCGACGCCTTGACGGCGCTCGGCGCGCAGCCCGCGGCGTTGCAATTGCAGATGCGCGTGTCGGCCGATGCGATGAGCTGGCTGGCGGCGTTGGATCGCGCGTTGACGCTGGCGGACCCTTACGCCATTGACCGCGCGATGACGCGTGCCGATGCATGCGGGCGTCCCCGTGCCGGCGCGGGCGATCGTGCCGTGTCCGGCGATGCGGTCGCCTGGCCGATCGCGTGCGCCTTCGGCGTGCACACGCAGCAGGGATTGACGTCCTTCGTCGGCGCGCAATCGGCGAACGTGGTTGCGTCGGCGGAACAGGCAAAGGCGCAATTGCCCTTGCTGGCGGCTGCCGATGCGCAAAGCGAGCTGGCGCGAAAATGGCGCGCGATCGTGCTGGATCTCGCGCGGCATGCGGTGCGGAGTCCGACATCGTCGCTGTTGCAACTCGAACAGTTCATTCTTGCCGTCGGTCGTCCGGAAAACGGAAGCGCGCCCGCCGCCGACGCGTGTACGCGTATCGCGGCCGCGCCGCCCGAGTCCTTGCCACAGGACTATTTCGGCGAGACGCAATGGCAGCTGTATCGCTGGCTATCGGCGCAATGTCGCGCGGCGAACGTGCTGCAACGACGCACCGCGTGGCAGGCTTTCCAAAACGTCTTCAATGCGGAACTCGCGGGCCGCGCTCCGTTTGCCATGCCGTCATGGCGGCATGACGCTGGGCCCATGGCGGCAGCGGATCCCAGACAGATCGCGAGAGCCCTGGCGCTGTTTGGGCATTTTGTAGCCCAGCCCGGGCCCGTCGATGCGGAGAGCCGCGCGTTCGGGCTCGCCAGTACGCCGGCATCGGTGACGACGTTTGCACGGCAGTTCGCGGCGATGGCGCCGGTGCTTGCGTCGATGACCCCCGCACCGTCGCTCGCGTCGACCCAGACGACGCCGGCGACGCTCGCGACGGTCGGCCTGCAAAAGGGGTTGCGCATTCGGGTCGCGTTCCGGGTGAATCAAGCGGCGGAATCGTACGGCAATCAGATCATCGATTGGACGTTTCAGTCCGGTGTGCAGCGTGTGAGTAAGCCGCGCGATGCGCTAACGGCGCAAGGCCCGGCCGCACTGGCCTGGCAGCCGGGAGATCCGATCGTCTTGACCTTGCGATTGGCAGATGAGGCGCAGATTCGCATCCGGACGGACCCCCATCAGCCGGCGTTGGCGACCGATGGCAAGACGGTGACGTTCCGTTTCGACGATCTCTGGGCGCTGCTGACGATGATCGATCGCCAACGACTCGCGAAGGGCGGCGCCACGGAAACCTTGGCGTTTTCCTTCCCCGTCGTGCCCTGCATCCCGGGCGCGACGCAGACGTGTGACTTGCCGATCGCTGCCGCCACATTGGCGCAGGTCGATGCGCTGGACGCGCATCCGCGCAGTGGAACGGAGGAGACGCTCAACGCGCGCGTCTTCATCGGCGTGAGCTTGCAATCCGACGAACGATCGACGATCGATGCCGCATCCGACGCCGTCCAGCAACCGGGCGCGGTGACGGCCGTGCGGCCGATCGATTGGCCGGCTCGGCGGCCGCAGGGCGCGCCGGCATGGTGACCCCACGCGGCCGGTATCGTGGCCCGCATCGGAGTGGGCCGTGGATGCGATAGGCGAGCAGGTGTCCGCGTCGACATCGGACGAATCGATCGCAGCCGAACGGCAAGCGCGCGTGGACGTCACGATCCAGGCGTGGCGGGAAGACGCGACGCTTGCCCCCTTCGTGAGCGCGATGTCGGCGATCGTGGCGCCGCTTGGCAGCGGCTCGCCCGTGGGCGCCGCGTTGCGCTATCACCCGGTGTTCGGCGAGATCAAGCTGGCCCGCGTCGCCGACGATCCGTCGCTACCGCAAGGCGAGTGGATCAAATCGCGGAAGAAGGCCGATTGGGGCAAGGTACAGGCCTTGTGCCAACGCGCGCTCGGCGAAAGCGGAAAAGACTATCAAGTGGGCGCCTGGTTGTGTGAGGGATGGTTTCATGTCTCGGGCGTCGCGGGATTGCGCGCCGGCGTGATGGTGATGCGGGCCTTGGTGTCGCATTACTGGCGTGACGGCTTTCCCGAGATCGCACCGGACGATTGCGATGCGCGCTTCAATGTCTTCGCCTGGCTCGACGAGGCCGTGGCACGCCTGCTGCGGCATGAACTGAGCGTGTGTCCGTCCCTGGGTGGCGCCATCACCTCGGACGGTGGCGACGAGGCCGCGCACGCGAATGGTGCCGCGTTGGATCTGACGCCCGCACGGTGGTCCGACGTGATTGCCGGCAAGGCGGGCGTGGGCGTGCCCGATGCCGCGACCTGGCGTGCAAAGGCCGATCCCGCACGCATCGACGCACTACACGACCTTCACGCGCAGCTGACGACCTTTGCCGCGCAATGGCACGCGTTGCGCGATGCGTTGGACGTCGGCGTCGCGCGCCATGCGGACCGCGAGACCCGGATGCAAGTGCCCACTTTGCGCCAGGGCGACCGCGCCATCGAGGCGGCGCTTCAGGCGATACAGGGGCTGATTGATGGGCGACCGGCGTCGCGTCGCGCGTCGTCGGCCGGAATGCCGGATGGCGATATGACGGGCAGCGATGCAGCGGAGGAGACGAGGGTGGAGACATCGCCGGACAGCGCGAACGAGGGCGCAGGCGTATCCGGGCGTTCGATCCGGGGTGCCGGGCCTGGGGTCACGTTTCAGGACGCGCAGATCGAATGGCGCCGCGTCGACGCGTATCGTGCACTGGCGGAGATTGCCGCCTTTCTACGGCAGGCGGAGCCCCATAGTCCGGTGCCCTATCTGATCGAAAAAGCGGTGGGCTGGGAAAACGCGCCGCTCGACCAGATCATGGGCGAGGTCTTCCGTAGCGACGCCGCGATGCGGCAGTACGCGGCCTTGATCGGCGTTGCCGTGGAGGCGACGTCGGCCTAAGCCTGCGCCGAACCGTACACGGCAACGTTGGCGTCACCGACGGCGATCTGTCTCGACGGTGGTCGAGCGCGAAGACCTCGCGTCGATGCTCGCTTAGCGCCGATAACGCTGTTGCTCGGTCTGAATCGCGTCCAGCGGGATATCGAAGGTGTCGGTCGGCAGTGCCGCGATCCGCGTGGCCTCCAGCGCAATGCCCAGCGTGGCCGGACGCTGCGCGGCGTCGGCGAGCGTCCGGTCGTAGAAGCCGCCGCCATAGCCCAGGCGAAAGCCCCGCGCATCGAACCCCACGCAGGGGATCAGTAAAGCGTCGGGTGTGATGTCAACGGCCGGTGCGTCTGCGTCGTTTTCCGGAATGCCGATGCCGTACCGGCCGATGCGCATCGGGGTATCGGGGCGCCAGCCGGCAAACCTTAAAGGGCTTGCAAGCTGCACTTCCGTGGGCAACGCGGCGCGACGCGTGGGGTCGTCGGCCAACCAATGAGATAGGGTCGCACGCAGATCCGGCTCACCGGCGAGCGGCCAGTAGAAGCCGACGCAACGGAAGCCGCCCGCGTCGAGCCAGGCCCGAACACCGGCCGCGATGGCGTGTTCGGTCGCGGGATCCGACGTCAGGGCGGCTTGTCGCAAGGGGAGCAGACGCTTACGCAGTGCGATTTTTTCCAGGCGGATCGGATCGATCGCGTCGGGGACAGGGGACGGGTTAACGCTGGGCGGTGGGGAGTTGGCGCTCATGCGGTTCGGCCCGTTGTGTGGAGCGCGCATACGAGCGCTGCGGCGCTGGGACTGCGTGATATGCTGTTCACATTCAAAAGAACGCAAGATGGCAGAGACAATGGTGCGAGTATATCGCGCGATGGCGGCGGGTCTGGTCGCAGTCGTGTTGGCGGCATGCAGTTCCCCCGGAGCGGTACGTGCGCAGTCCGCCGCTATGGCGCCGGACGCGGCGGATCGGATCTTCCTGCAGTTGCGTGACGCGGCACGTCGAAACGACGCGCCTGCGGCCGCCCAGCTTGCCGCGCAGATTCCGGACTATCCGATTCCGAGCTATGTTGCGTATTACCGCATCAAGCCGCAGATGTTCGATCAGTCGGGCAAGGCGCGGCTCGACGCGCCGGACGACCAGATCGTGGGCTTTCTGCAGCAATACGATGGCACCGCGATCGCCGATCGTCTGCGCAACGATTACTTGACCGTGCTGGGCGCGCGCCACGACTGGCGCACGTTCATGACGCAATACCCGCGCTTCCAGCTCGACGACGACACGCAAGTCAAATGCTATGCGCTCGAGGCACGCGCGGCGCGTGGCGAGAGCGTGGCCGAACCGGCGCGTCTGCTGCTGACGAATCCGCGCTGGTACGGTGATGGCTGTGTCGATCTGATCGGCGCGCTGGCCGCGAGCGGCCAGTTCACCTCGGACGATGTCTGGGCGCAGATGCGCCTGGCCTATGAGGGCAACTATACGTCGCTGGGCCGTCGCATCGGCGATGCGCTGGGTCCGTACAAGCCCAGTGATCAGGTGCTGTCGATGGCCACGGACAAGCCGCCGATCTATCTGTCCCAAACAATCCGCACGAACGATCCCGCGCATCAGCTCGCGCTGCTGGCCATCATTCGGATCGCCGCGAACGATCCGGCGCAGGCCGCCGTGGCTTACGCCAATGTCGCGCCGCGTCTGACCGAGGCCGAGCGGGGCATCGGCTGGGGCGCGATTGCCTATCGTGCGGCCTTGAAGCAAATGCCGGCGGCCGTGGACTGGTATCGGATGACTGCCGGTACGCAGCTGACGCTGAACGAATACGAATGGCGCACCCGTGCCGCCTTGGGCGCGCAGGATTGGACGATGGTGCGTTGGTCGATCGAGGAGATGCCGCCGGTCCTGCGCGACCAGCCGGTCTGGGTCTATTGGCGCGCCCGTGCGATGCAGCAGGCAGGACAAGGCGGCGATCAGGCCGGTGCACAGACGCTGTTCCAATCGATTGCCAATCAGTACAGCTTCTACGGGCAGTTGGCCAACGAGGCACTGGGCGGCGCGACGACGATTCCGCCGCGCACGACGGTCAGCGCGCAGGAAATCGCCGATGCCGGCCGCAATCCGGGTTTTGTCTTGGCGCGTCGCTTCTACGATCTGAATATGCGCTTCGAGGGCAATCGCGAGTGGAACTGGCAGTTGCGCGGGATGAGCGATCGCCAATTGCTGGCGGCGGCGAATTACGCGAACCAGATCCAATTGTTCGACCGCGCGGTCAACACGGCCGACCGGACGCGTAGCGAGCACGACTTCTCGCTGCGCTACCTCGCGCCGTTCCGCAACATCGTCGATCGCTATGCGAAAAGCACGGGCCTGGATGTCGAGTGGGCGTATGGCCTGATGCGGCAGGAATCGCGCTTCATTTATAACGCGCAGTCCGGCGTGGGCGCGTCCGGCCTGATGCAGCTGATGCCCGGCACCGCCGATCTCGTCGCCCGCAAGTTGGGCATGGGCAAGCTGAGCCGTGCGCAGATCAACGAACTCGATACCAATATCAAGTTGGGCACCGCCTATCTGGCGATGATCTACGACCAGTTCGATCAATCGCCGGTGCTGGCATCGGCTGGCTACAACGCCGGGCCGGGTCGTTCGCGGCAATGGCGCGCGGTATTGACGCGTCCGGAAGAAGGCGCGATCTTTGCCGAGACGATTCCGTTCAACGAGACCCGCGACTACGTCGAGAATGTCTTGTCGAATACCGTCTACTACGGCGCGCTGTTCGAAGGGCGGCCGAAGTCGCTGCGCGAGCGTTTGGGCACGATCTCGCCCTGAACGCGGTATGCCGCGCGCCGCTCGGTGCGCGGTTCCCATAAGGAGGATGACATGCGTTATCAATCGGTGGCGGTCATCGGGGGGACCGGCTTTATCGGTCGCTCACTCATTCCCCAACTCCTGGAAGCCGGTTATGCGGTGCGCGTGGCCACGCGCCGCCGCGTGCAAGCGCGTCCGATCCAGATGCTGCCCATCTCCATCACCGAATGCGATGTGCATGTGCCGGCGCAGCTCACCGCCTTTCTCGATGGTGCCGATGTCGTGATCAATCTGGTTGGCGTGCTGCAAGACAAGCGTGCCACGCCCTATGGTCCCGGTTTCGCACGCGCGCATGTGGCGCTGCCGGAAAAGATCTGCACGGCCATGCGGACGCTGGGGATACAGCGTTTGCTGCACCTCAGCGCATTGCACTCCGATGTGAACGGCCCCAGCATGTATCTGCGCTCGAAAGGCGAGGGCGAGCAGCGCATCGATGCGGCGGTCCGCGCCAGCGAGAGCGACGGCGGCACGCCTCTGCGCGCGACGGTGTTTCGACCCTCGGTGATTTTCGGGCCGGGCGATCAGTTCCTGAACACCTTCGCCCAGGTGCTGAAGATCGCGCCCTTCATGCCGCTGGCGTGCCCCGATGCGCGATTCCAGCCGATCTATGTCGAGGACGTCGCACGCGCTTTGGTCAATATGATCGAACTGGATGCGCCCACGGTGCCACGGGTTTTCGATCTCGGTGGTCCGGGCGTTTATACCTTGGCGGAGCTGGTGCGCTTCACCGGGGAGGCCAGCGGACATCGTCGTCCGATCATCGGTTTGCCGAGCTGGGCCGGGAGGCTTCAGGGCGCGCTCTTCGAGCATCTTCCCAATCCGCCGATCACCCGCGACAATATCGATTCGATGGAGGTGGACTCGGTGCTGAGCGGCCCGATGGATCCGCTGCTGCGCGTGACGCCGGCGCCGTTGGAAACGGTGGCGGGCGCTTATCTGCGCGGCCTGCCGGTGGGACAGCGTTGGAAACCGTCGGCCTGAGCTTGAGCCAGGGCCGTGGCGCAGGCGATGGGTCTCCCGGAGCGTTATTTTCCACGCATCGCTTGAACCTATTCGGGAGCGTATTGCAATGATGCAACTGGTTATCGCCAACAAGAACTATTCGTCCTGGTCGATGCGTCCGTGGGTGCTGATGAAGCACTTCGATCTGCCGTTTCAGGAAACACTCGTTCTGCTGGCCCAACCCGACACCGCCGACATCATTCGTCGTTATTCGCCGAGTGGTCGCGTGCCCTGCCTGATCGATGGGCCGATCACCGTGTGGGACTCGCTGGCGATTTGCGAGACGCTGGCCGAACGTTTTCCCGAAAAAGCGCTGTGGCCCACCGATGCGATCGCACGCGCGCGCGCCCGTTCGATCAGTGCCGAGATGCACGCCGGTTTCGCGGCGCTGCGCAACAATATGCCGATGAATATCCGCGCGCGTGCAGGTGCCGAACGGCTGAAGCATCTGGATGCGGACACGCATGCCGATATCGCGCGCATCGATGCGATCTGGTCCGAAGCGTTGGCGCATTCCGGTGGTCCCTACCTGTACGGCGATTTCACCGTCGCCGATGCGATGTATGTCGCCGTCGTCATGCGTTTCCAGACTTACGGTCCGTCGCTGTCCGCATCGTCGGCCGCGTATATGGCACGCGTGATCGCGTTGCCTGCGGTGCAGGCGTGGATCGCCGATGCCCAGAAAGAACCGGCCATCGCGCGTTACGACGAGGTGTTGTAAGTGGAGATCTACACCGTGGGCGGCGCGATCCGCGATGGCTTGCTCGGCCTGCCCGTGCAGGACCGTGACTACGTGGTGGTGGGCGCCACGCCGGAGCAGATGGCGGCGCGCGGCTTTCGGCCGGTAGGCAAGGACTTCCCGGTCTTCCTGCATCCGTCCACGCAGGAGGAATACGCGCTGGCGCGGACCGAACGCAAGACCGCGGCGGGCTATCACGGCTTCGTCTTTCACTACGCGCCGGATGTGACGCTGGAAGAAGATCTCGCGCGTCGCGATCTGACGGTTAATGCGATGGCGCAGGCGATTGCGCCGGACGGCACGCAGGTCGGACCGATCGTCGATCCGTACGATGGGCAAGGCGATCTGGCCGCGCGGATCTTCCGGCATGTCGGTCCGGCGTTTAACGAGGATCCGGTGCGGATTCTGCGTCTGGCGCGCTTTGCGGCGCGCTTCGTCGATTTCACCGTGGCCGAGGAAACGATGACACTGATGCGCGGCATGGTCGCCGCCGGCGAGGTCGATGCGCTGGTGCCGGAGCGTGTCTGGCAAGAGCTGGCGCGGGGGCTGATGGAAGCGCGGCCGTCGCGTATGTTTGCGGTCTTGCGCGAGTGCGGCGCCCTGGCGCGCATCCTACCCGAAGTCGATGCGCTGTTCGGCGTGCCGCAACGCGCCGATTACCATCCGGAAATCGATACCGGCGTGCACGTGATGATGGTGACCGATCACGCGGCGGCGGCCGGCTATGCGCTGCCGGTGCGCTTCGCGGCGCTGACGCACGATCTCGGCAAGGCGGGAACGCCGGCCGATGTGTTGCCGCGCCATATCGGTCATGAGGGACGCAGCGTCGATTTGCTGAAGCCGCTGTGCGAACGGTTGCGCGTGCCGAACGACTGTCGCGATCTGGCGGTGATGGTCGCGCGCGAGCACGGCAATATCCATCGGGTGCGGGAGTTCGGCGCGGCCGCCTTGGTGCGTTTGCTCGAACGGTGCGACGCCTTGCGCAAGCCGGCGCGCTTCGCCGAGGCCTTGCAGGCTTGCGAGTCCGATGCGCGCGGGCGGCTCGGTTTCGAGGCGAATCCCTATCCTCAGGCGGAGCGTTTGCGTCTGGCGCTGGTGGCCGCACGCAGTGTCGATGCCGGTGCGGTGGCGGCACAGTTCGCCGCGCAGCCGGCGCGCATCAAGGATGCCGTGCACGATGCGCGCGTAGCGGCCGTGGCGGCCGCCTTGCCGGGCGAGCCGAAATCGGACTGAACGCGGGGTAAAAGCCGTCGAAGCGTGGCGCGACGGTGACCTTGACCTTTATCTTGCTCTTGACCGTTACCGGCTAGAGCACGCGCACCAGCGCGAAGCCGATCGCGGTGATCACGATCGACGACATGAAGGGAAAGGCATACTCGCGCCCGAAGGCGCGAAAGCGCAGATCGCCCGGCAGGCGGCCCACGCCGATCTTGCTGAGCCAGGGCCAGCAGGCGTTGAGCAACATCGTCGCGATGAACGATGTGATGAACCAGCGGATCATGATGTGCCGTTTCCGGCTGCCGCTGCGTTGCCGACCGCATCGGCGCCACCATCGGCGCACGGGTTTTCTTCCCCGTCTTCGTCCTCATCGTCCGGCAGCAGGGTCCACGAGCGATCGCCGGTCAGGAAAGCATCGGGAATATCCTCCAGCCCCCGCGAAAAGCCGATCACCTTGAACAGTTCCCCCATCTCGGCTTCCGACAACAGTTTCTGCATTGCATTGGCCTTGGGCAGATACTGCGCAGGTTTTTCCGGGCTGGCCTGCTTGGCGAGCAGATCGGCGATGCCGCAATTGATCAGGAAGCGGCCTTGGGACATATAGCCGAGGATATCGGCGCCCGCGTCCAGACCCGCTTGCGCCATCGCGCTGAAATCGACGTGCGCCGTGATGTCCTGCAAGCCGGGATAGAGCAGCGGGTCGGTATGCGCTTGATGCCGGTAATGACACATCACCGTGCCCGCGCCGCGCTGCGGATGGAAATATTCGTGCGCGGGAAAGCCATAATCGATAAAGATCGCCGCGCCCTTTTCGAGCATCGTGCACACGGTGGCGACAAACGCGCTGGCCGCGCCATGCGTCTCCACCAGATAGTCCTGACCACTGCGCCCGACCTGTTCGAACAGCGCGCGTAACGGCGGCGCCAGTGCTGCAGGCGCCGCGCTCGGACGATCTTGCTGCACGAGTTGCGTGCCATCAAGCGCGACGCCGCGCTCATGCCATCGGCCGGCGCTGAGCGGATGCAGCGTGATCGGCATGGCATCGAGGACCTCATTGCCGATCACCACGCCGCTGAAGCGCTCCGGCAAGCGATCGATCCACGTCACATGGGCGTCGACCCAGTCACGCACGTGTTGCCGCGCGTCCGCGTCGCCTTGCTCGGGTGCAGCGCCAGCGGGCCCTGTCGCGCCCGCGCGGGCGAGAAGATCGACCAAGGTATCGCGTTGCCGCGCCCGCAGTTCGCCCGACAGTTCGACGATCGTGTAGTGCCGGCAGAGCGGCGCTTCCATGGCCGATTCGACAGCCGATTCAACCGACAAGGCGTGCAACGCCAAAATCAGATCCGCGGCCAACTTCCCGCTGCCCGCGCCGAATTCCAGCACGGTATCGGCATCGGCCATTTTCAGCGCTTGGGCGATGGGGCGCGCGAATGCTTGCCCGAACAGCGGCGTCAGTTCCGGGGCGGTGATGAAATCGCTGCCGTCCGCGGGACTGCGGCCGAATTTGACGTTATCACCGCTGTAATACCCGAGGCCCGGCGTGTAGAGCGCCAGCTCCATATAACGCGAGAATGGCAGCCAGCCGCCGTGGTCGCTTATCTCCGCGGCGATGCGGGCACGCAGTGTTGCGCTTCGCGCGAGGGCGGCAGCGTCGGGAACAGGTAAACTGGGAGGCTGATTGGCGTTCATCGCGACATTGTAAATGACCAGCGATCTTTCCCCCGCTCCTGTTGTGTGTCCCGGCCTACCCGCTTCCGCGCGTAAGCCCGTCGTGCTATTACCCGCCCGCATTGCCGATGCGCCCGACGCCGACGCGCCGCCCGACGCGGTCGCGGGCCCGTCCGATGGCGTTTCTTGCCGCATCATCGACATCCTGGGCCAACGCGCGGCGCGGCTGGCGACAGCGTTTGCCGAGGCGGGCTGGGATATCGGTTTCTACGGCGTCGCGCCGGCGGGCTGTAATGTCGGCGAGGCGCTGCGCGGTTCACCGCGTGCCAACGCGCTACGGGCCGTTGGCGCGCAGGCCGGCCGCGTCTTGCGTCTGACGTTCCTGCCATTCGACGCGATGGCGGCGCATGCCGATGCCGCGTCGGCGCTGATCGCCGACTGCGCGGCGCCGACGGCGTTCGGCGAAGCGCCGCGTTGCCTGGTGCTGGCGCCATCGATCTGGCCGGATGTCGTCGGTCACGAGACGATCGGCAATTCAAGCGTGCCTGTGGCGTCGGGCCCGTCGAGCGATGCGCTGCGCTGGGACAGCGACGAGATCAACGCGTTTCACCAAGCCAATGTCACCGCGCCGCTGTGCCTGGCGCGTGCGCATCATGCGGCGTGGCACCTCGTCCGGGAGCGCGTATCGTCCGAGTCCGTCGAGGTGCTCGCGCGTTATGCCAGCGAGGACGTATCGATCATGGTCCTGTTGGACGCCGTCGGATTGCAGCGCCATGTCGACATCGGCCGTATTCCCTATGCCGCGTCGCAGGTAGCCCTGCACGCCACGATACCCAGTCTGGCGCGGGCGTTCGCGCCGGGCATGCGCGTGGCCGCTCTCAGCGCGCCCTTGTGTGATCGGGATGCCCGGGCTGTCGCGGATCAGGCCAGCGCCGATGCCGCACTGGCGCAAGCCCTCTGTTATGTCGCGGAGGCCAACACGATTACCGGTGCGACATTGCAGCTGAGCGGTGCGGCGAACCAAATCGCCGGGAGCGAGTAAACTGGCGACCCGACGCGCCGGGTGTGCCTGGCTGTTTCCCGTCGATACCGAGGATACGGCGAACGTCGATCCACGCGAGCGGGTTCGCCGTCGCCATGCCCGTGGGAATCTGTGGTGCAAACGCGTCATTGGGAAGCATCGTCGTGGCGATTTGTCCCAAATTGTCATGACGCTGCCGACGGCTTTTGCCGAAACGGCGTTGTGATTGATAATATTGAAGTTTTTCGTTTTTTAGCCGGGCGTATTCGCGTTTTTACGTCGAACCGACGCCCGCCGCCGATAGTTTCCAGTGGAGCCGCGCGATGTCCAGCGTGCTGATCGACCCGCGTCTTGCCGACTGCCGCCGCCTGTTCGTCCGTGACTATGAAGTCCGGATGCATATTGGCGCGTACGAGCGGGAAAAGCACGGACCGCAACGGGTCCGATTCAATGTCGAGCTGTTCGTGCCGCTGGCGATTTCGACGCCGCATCGCGACGCACTCGAAGAGATCGTCAATACCGATATCATCCGCGACGCCATCGTTGCGGCCATCGGCGACGGTCATGTGCATTTACAAGAAACCCTGTGTGATGGCCTGGCCGAGCGCTTGCTCGCCGACCCGCGAATCCGCGCGGTCCGCGTCATCACCGAGAAGATCGATGTCTATCCGGACTGTCAGTCCGTCGGCGTCGAGGTATTCCGATTCAAGGAGGCGTAATGCCTGACGATATTCACGCCGCCGTGACGGCGGACGCCGCCGTGCCCGAAGACGGCATGGACGCCGCGCAGCGCGCCGAACGTGCCGCCGCGCGTCGCGAAGACCGCGACGCGTACGAGAACAACAAGCTGTTCAAGCGCCTGGCACGCCAGGTTGGCCAGGCCATCGGCGACTACAACATGATCGAAGACGGCGATCGTGTGATGGTCTGCCTGTCCGGCGGCAAGGACAGTTATGCGATGCTCGACATCCTGATGCGGCTGCGCGAACGCGCGCCCATCGATTTCGAGATCATTGCCGTCAATCTCGATCAGAAGCAGCCGGGCTTTCCGGAAGACGTGTTGCCGGCCTATCTGGCGCAACGCGGCGTGCGCTTCCATATCGAAAACCAGGATACGTACAGCATCGTCAAGCGTCTGGTGCCGGAAGGCAAGACAACGTGCTCGCTGTGCTCGCGTCTGCGTCGCGGCATCCTGTACCGCGTGGCTGGGGAGCTGGGTGCGACGAAGATCGCGCTCGGCCACCATCGCGACGACATCCTGCAAACGCTCTTCCTGAACATGTTCTACGGTGGCAAGCTCAAGGGCATGCCGCCGAAGCTGCAGTCGGACGACGGTCGCAATATCGTCATTCGACCGTTGGCCTATGTAAAGGAAACGGACCTCGAGAAGTATGCGGTCTTGCGTGAATTCCCGATCATCCCGTGCAATCTCTGCGGCAGTCAGCCGAATCTGAAGCGGGCCGAGATGAAGGCATTGATCCGCGATTGGGAAAAACGCTTCCCCGGCCGCGTCGACAATATGTTCAATGCGCTCTCCAGCGTGGTGCCGTCGCATTTGATGGACCGCGATCTGTTCAATTTCGCCGGCCTGCGCGCCACCGGCCGTCCGGACCCGAACGGCGATATCGCCTTCGACGAGGATCCCTGCGGCACGGAAGCGGCCCAGCCGCTGCTGCTGAATGACGACGATGCGGACGACGCGCTGCCCGCCGCGCCGGCGTCCGGCACCAAGTTGGGTCCGCAGGAACAGATAATCCGGTTTGGCAAACGCGATGGCTAATCGATTCTGATTCGCATTCGAGGCCGGCTGGTTCCGCGGTACTCGCCAACGCGACAGGAAGCGCCCTCTATCTCATTGATAGGGGGCGCTTTTCATTTTCGGCTGCGGGGCGCGGCGAACAAACGAATGCATTGATCAGCCAGGATGCAAAGACGGGCGACATCACTCAGACACGATGCGCGGCTAGGCTGCCGCCGAAGTGTGGTGGAATAGCCTCGTTGTTAAGGCGAAAGTCGGTAGAAAGTCCTGGTTTCTTCCTGGTTTTTAGATGCGAAGGCAGTCAAAGCCTCGGCATAGCTAAATAAATATCGCGGTAGGGCTTCAGTAAGATTTTGAACAGCCGTTCACCAGATTGCATAGTCATGGAGAGCTGTCGTGAAAGCCTTGAGCAATTTGAAGATTGGCGCCCGTTTGGGTTTGGGTTTCGGCATCACGCTGCTGTTGATCGCGTTGATGGGTGTGTTGTCGTATATCCAGACGTCGCGTGTGTACCGCGGGACCGAGGACCTGGGGAAGAACTGGTTGCCGAGCATACAGGCGCTCAGTGAAGTGCAGAACACCGCGAACACCGTGCGTCGCACGCAGGTGAAGATCCTGCTGGATACCACGGATGCGGCGCGCGCGAAGGACGGCCAGACACGCCTCACGGCACTCAAAGCCTATGACGATGCGTGGGCCAGGTACACCAAGTTCGTCGCCGACGGCGAGGAAAAACAGCTGGCGGACAAGATTCAGCAGGCCTGGACGACCTATACGGCCGTCGACAAGCAGATTGCCGATCTGGTGAAGACCGGCGACGCAGGTTTGCCGCAGGCGCGCGATCTGGCGTTGACGACCGCGACGATGGCATTCGGCGCGATGGTCGATGCGATCGGAAAAGACATCGAAATGAACCGCAAGGGCGGCGACGCGGCCGTGGCTGATGCAGAGTCAGCCTATGGTGCAACGCTGACGACGTCTGTCGTGATCATCGTGCTGGCCTTCGCCTTTGGCGGCATGATCGCCTTGCTGATCACCCGTTCGATCGTCACGCCGGTTCGCGAAGCCGTCTTGGTCGCCGAAACGGTGGCACGCGGCGACTTGACGATGCGCATCGATGTGCGAGGTCGTGACGAGATGGCGCAATTGCTGGGCGCGCTGTCGAACATGAACGAAAAGCTGGCGACGATGGTCAGCCAGGTGCGCGATAGCAGCGAGAGCATTGCCACCGGCTCGTCGGAAATTGCTGCCGGCAATACGGATCTGAGCCAGCGTACGGAAGAACAAGCCGCCGCGTTGGAAGAGACCGCGGCGAGCATGGAGCAGTTGACCGCCGCCGTGCGTCAGAACGCCGAGAACGCGAAGCAGGGCAATATGCTGGCGCGTGATGCGTCGGAGATCGCCGAGCGCGGCGGCGAGGTCGTCGAGAAGGTCGTGGGCACGATGCGTGGCATCACCACCAGCTCGGAGAAGGTCGCGGAGATCATCTCGGTCATCGAAGGCATCGCCTTCCAGACCAACATCCTGGCATTGAATGCCGCGGTGGAAGCGGCGCGCGCCGGCGAGCAGGGTCGCGGCTTCGCGGTGGTGGCAGGCGAAGTACGCACCTTGGCGCAGCGCAGTGCGGCGGCGGCGAAGGAAATTACCGAGCTGATCAATCAATCGGTCGAAGGCGTGAAGGCGGGCTCGACCCTGGTCGACGAAGCGGGCGCGACGATGAAGGATGTCGTCAAGTCGGTGAAGCGCGTGACGGATCTGATGGGCGAAGTGTCGGCGGCTTCCACGGAACAGCAGACCGGTATCGAGCAGGTCAATCAAGCCGTGGCGCAGATGGACGAGGTTACGCAGCAGAACGCGGCGTTGGTCGAGGAGGCATCGGCTGCCGCGCAATCGATGGCGGCACAGTCGAGCGCGCTGAAGGCACTTGTCGGCACGTTCCGCGTCGATCGCAATGCGCAAGTGGCGGCCGCGGTGCTGTCGACCGCGCCAGTATCGACGAGCCTGCTGGCATCGGGCAGCGCGGCACGGGCAAAGGCGTCCTTGCGCGCCACGTCGGCACCGCGTGCGAAGAAGTCGCTGTCGGTATCGAAGGTCACGCGTGCCGCAAGCGCACGTGTCGAGCCTCGCACCGCGATGACATCGGGCGCACCGGCGATGGCGATGGCGGGGGCCGATACGGCCTTGCGCACGCCGATGCAAACGGCATCGCGTTCGGTGCCTGCGCCGAAGGCGGCGTCGGCAGACGAATGGGAAACCTTCTGATCGCGCTTCCCGCCGGATAGTCGGCACTGCAAGTTCGATTTCTGATTCAGCGTGCATGGCACGCGCCTGGGAAACGCCGCTGCGTCGCGTGAGACGGCGGCGCGTTTCGCCTCCGGGTGCACCAGGCGCATTTCAAGACGGCATGAGAGGGAAGCATGGATACGACGCAACAGGACATCGAGCAACGGGTCCGATTGGCCGGCAACAATATGTTCGAGCTGCTGCTGTTCAGGCTCGGAGAAGCGCCGGGTACGGCGCAGCGCGAGTTGTACGGCATCAATGTGTTCAAGGTCCGCGAGATCATGGCCATGCCGAAGCTGACCGCACTGGTGGGCGCCGGACCGGAAATGCTGGGCGTGGCCGATATTCGCGGCCAGATCATCCCGGTGATCGATCTCGCGCGCATCACCGGCTGCGAGCCGCGTAATGGCTTGAAGATCCTGTTGGTCACGGAATTTGCCCGTACCACGCAGGGCTTCGCCGTCGAGGAAGTCGACGACATCGTCCGCCTGGAATGGGGCAATGTGTTGTCGGCGGAAGCGCACTCGAAGAGCAAGACAGTCACCAGCATCGCGCGCCTGCCGGGCGATCAGAACTTGTTGGCGCAGGTGCTGGACGTCGAGCAGATCCTGCGCGACGTGATGCCGGAAGAGCGTCCGCCGATCGACCGCGAAGAGACCGGCGCCTTGTTGATCCGCAAGGGCGCCAAGGTGCTGGCCGCCGACGACTCCGCCGTTGCGCGCGGCTTGCTGGAGCAGAGCCTGACCGCGATGGGCGTGCCCTTCATCATGACGAAGACCGGGCAGGAAGCGTGGAATCTGCTGGATGCGATGAACCAGAAGGCCGTCGCCGAAGGCCGCAATATCAGCGACGATATCGCGCTGGTGCTGACCGATCTGGAAATGCCGGAGATGGACGGTTTCACGCTGACGCGCCGGATCAAGGCCGATGCCGGCTTGCAACGGATTCCGGTCGTCATTCACTCGTCGCTGTCGGGATCGGCGAACGAGGAGCACGTCCGCAAGGTTGGCGCGAACGGCTATGTCGCCAAGTTCGTCGCGGCGGAGTTGGCCGAGGCGATGCGCAATGCGATTCGCCAGTGCGCCGCATGATCGATGATTGCTTGTTGGCGGATCGGCGGCGTCCTGCTACTTGATTGATCAGCCGGCATTGCATCGACCGTTGTATGGACCGCAATGCGGTGGGTTTTCCGGGCCGATTTGCGGTCTGGCGGGCAGTTTTACCGCCAACTTCGCGTGCTAGAATGGAGCGCTCATTCTGACCGAAGGGTGCCACGTGAACATCGTGATTCTGGCCGCGGGTTCGGGTAAGCGGATGCGTTCCGCGTTGCCGAAAGTCCTGCATCCACTGGCGGGACGTCCGCTGCTGACCCACGTGATCGATACGGCGCGCACATTGCAACCGACACGGATCGTTGTCGTGGTCGGTCATGGCGGCCCCGCGGTGCGCGAAGCGGTGGCTTCGCCCGATATCGTTTTTGCCGAGCAGACCCAGCAACTGGGTACGGGGCACGCTGTAAAGCAAGCCCTCGATGCGCTCGATCCCTCCGTTCCTACGCTCGTTTTATACGGTGACGTGCCGTTGACGACCGGCGCCACGCTCCAACGTTTGATTGACGCTGCCGGGCCGCAAGGCTATGGCCTGCTGACGGTCACTTTGGACAACCCGACCGGCTATGGCCGCATCGTGCGCGACGCATCGGGTGTGGTGGCCAAGATCGTCGAGGAGAAGGACGCGGACGCGGCGACCAAGGCGATCCAGGAGGTCAATACCGGTATCGTCGTCTTGCCGACGGCCAGGCTCGCTGGATGGCTCGAAGCGCTGCGCAACGACAATGCGCAGGGCGAGTATTACCTGACCGATCTGGTCGAATCGTCGATCGCCGATGGTGTCGCCGTGCAGGCGGTGTCGTCGTCGGACGAGACCGAGACGCTGGGCGTCAATAGCCGCGCGCAACTGGCCGTGTTGGAACGGGCGTTTCAAGCGCGCATCGCCACTGCGCTGCTGGACGAAGGCGTGACGCTGGCGGATCCGGCGCGCATCGACGTGCGCGGTGTCTTGAAAACCGGCCGCGATGTGTCGATCGACGTGAACTGCGTGTTCGAAGGCAGCGTTGTCCTGGGCGACAACGTGCGCATCGGCCCGAACTGCGTCTTGCGTGATGTCGAGATTGCTGCAGGAACGCGTGTGGATGCGTTCTGCCATCTGGAAGGCGCGAAGGTGGGCGCCGGTGCCGTGATCGGACCGTATGCGCGTCTGCGTCCTGGCGCGGCCTTGGCGGACGAGGTGCATATCGGCAACTTCGTCGAAGTGAAGAACGCGACGATTGCCAAGGGCTCGAAGGCCAACCACCTGACGTATATCGGCGATGCCGACATCGGCACCGGCGTGAACATCGGTGCCGGCACGATCACCTGCAATTACGATGGCGCGAACAAGCACCGGACCATCATCGAGGACGATGTCTTCGTGGGCTCGAATGCGAGCTTGGTGGCGCCGGTGCGGTTGGGCAAGGGTGCGAGCCTGGCCGCCGGGACGACCGTGTGGAAGGATGTGCCTGCGGCGTCGTTGACGCTCAATGAGAAGACGCAGGTAGCCAAGAGCGGCTATCAGCGGCCGACAAAACAGAAGAAGGCGTAACGCCGGCCGCCTTGCGCGGCGCGAGCGACGGGCTCGCGGCCGAGGTGGATTGACGTGTGATATCGAGGACAAACCATGTGTGGGATCGTAGGCGCGGTAGCGCAGCGCAATATCGTCGATGTGCTGGTGGAAGGTCTGCGGCGGCTTGAATACCGCGGTTATGACTCCTGCGGCGTAGCGGTCGTCAAAGGCGACGCACTGACGCGTGTGCGCAGCACGGCACGCGTGGCCGAGTTGGACGCGCAGGTGCTTGCGCAGCACTTGGAAGCGGAAACGGGTATCTCGCATACGCGTTGGGCGACGCATGGCGCGCCGGTCACGCACAACGCGCATCCGATCTTCTCGCACGACACCGTCGGCGTGGTGCACAACGGCATCATCGAGAACTTCGAACCGCTGCGTCAGGACCTGATCGCGAAGGGCTATACCTTCGTGTCGCAGACCGATACCGAAGTGATCGCGCACCTGGTGCATCTGCACTACGCCGGCGATCTGTTTGCAGCGGTGCGGAAGGTCGTGAAAATGCTGCGCGGTGCCTATGCGATCGGCGTGATCCACAAGGGCGAGCCGCATCGCGTGGTGGGTGCGCGTGCCGGGTCGCCGCTGGTGGTGGGCCTGGGCGCGCCGGGTAAGCATGAGAACTTCATTGCCTCCGATGCGTTGGCATTGGCGGGCAATACGGATCGCTTCATCTTCCTGGAAGAAGGCGATGTCGTGGACGTGAAGCTGGACGGCGTGACGATCATCGATTCGCATGATCAGGTTGCCGATCGGGAAGTGCGGACGGTGGCGGCGTATGGTGGCGCGGTGGAGTTGGGGCCGTATCGTCACTTCATGCAGAAGGAAATCTTCGAACAACCGCGCGCGATCAACGACACGATCCCGGCGATCGATGGCTTTGATGCGAAGTTGTTCGGCGAAGAAGCGCCGGCGATTTTTTCCAAGATCGATCGCGTGCTGATTCTGGCGTGCGGGACGAGCTATTACGCGGGTTTGACGGCGAAGTATTGGTTGGAATCGGTTGCGAAGATTCCGGCGGATGTCGAGGTGGCGAGTGAGTATCGCTATCGTGAGTCCGTGCCGAATCCGAATGCGCTGGTGATGACGATTTCGCAATCGGGTGAAACGGCGGATACCTTGGCTGCGCTGAAGTACGCGCAGGAGCTGGGGCATCACAATACGCTGGCTATCTGTAACGTCGCCTCGAGCGCGATGGTGCGGCTGACCAAGCTGAAGTTCTTGACGCACGCAGGCACGGAGATCGGCGTTGCTTCTACCAAGGCGTTTACGACGCAATTGGTGGGGCTGTTTATTCTGGCCGCGACCTTAGGCAAGCTGCGCGGGCATGTGGATGCGGAAGCGGAAGCGAAGTATCTGAAGCAACTGCGGCACTTGCCGGCAGGGTTGAACAGCGTGCTGGCGCTTGAGCCGCAGATTATTTCCTGGGCGGAAGAGTTTTCTCGGAAAGAGAACGCGCTGTTCCTGGGGCGTGGCTTGCATTACCCGATCGCCCTGGAAGGTGCGCTGAAGCTGAAGGAGATTTCTTATATTCACGCTGAGGCTTATCCGGCTGGCGAGCTGAAGCACGGGCCATTGGCGCTGGTGACTGAAGCGATGCCAGTGGTGACCGTTGCGCCGAATGACTCGCTGCTGGAAAAGCTGAAGTCGAATATGCAAGAAGTCCGCGCGCGTGGGGGTCAGCTTTATGTGTTCGCCGACTCGGATACGCATATTGAAAGCGATGAAGGTGTTCACGTGATTCGCATGCCGGAACACTATGGGCAGTTGTCGCCTATTTTGCATACGGTGCCTTTGCAATTGCTGGCGTATCACACGGCTTGTGCGAGAGGGACGGATGTGGATAAGCCACGGAATCTGGCGAAGTCGGTGACGGTGGAGTGAGGGGAAATCCCAATTTGTTGTGTTGTTAGCCAGAAAATAGAAGCGTCCCCGGACAGCATCAAGAAGCGTCCCTCGGTGGGGTTAAATTCCCCGCTAACCCTTGTCAGATAAGGTCGGGGACACTACTCAAGGTCATGTGTCAATTCTCTAATTTTTTTGGCCCTTGACCCCTCTCTGGCGCGCAATTCGTGAGTTGATTTCCCTTAGAAGCGTCCCCCGATAGAAGGCCATGCCGTAAAGGTGTGGCCTTCTTCGTTTCTGCCTTACCTCTCTTGAATTCCCCTGGATACCGACTATCGTGAAGATGCTGTTTCACGAACCGGTAGGGTGGGAAGCGCAATGGACGGCCAGCAAGCACGCGCAGAAGAGGTGTTTAAACGCTCGGATAAGCCGTCAGAGAACATGAGCCGCCATTGGCAATATCGTAAGTCCCCGAGCTTCGACGAAGACGCGCTGTATCGAAATGCCGGCAAGTGGTGCCTCTATATTCCTCTTGCCCAGATTGACGCCACCTGGGAGCTCATATGCAACGCAATAGCCGCAGACCGTCTCTTCTGCGCGAAAGTAGCCACTGCTTTCCACGCGATGCCATACGACACCCACCTGATTTGCGTCTACACCTCGGACTGGAACGAGCAGGAAGATGTGATGCGGGCCCGGGAGGTGCTGCGAGAGTTGGGGTTCACCGACGAGCTGGGCTACAAGCGCGATGAAGATACGCGAGCTGGTAAGTATGGCAGCCCTGACGAATGGCATTTGAGAGCTTAGCGCGCTTCACCTGTTAGCTTATGTGCTTACAGTGCAGCGTAATTTGTTAGCCTCCAAGCTAACATCGACAATGCAATGTGGAAGTGGGTGCAACGTGTGCGCAAAGATGGCGACTGCTTTCCATGCGAGGCCATACAACACCCACTTGATTTGCGTCTACACCTCGGATTGGAACGACCGGGCCGATGTGATGCGAGCGAGGGAGGTGCTACATGAAGTAGGCTTCACCGAAGAACTAGGCTATAAGCGCGATGAGGATACGCGAGCTGGCAAATATGGCGGTGCCAACGAGTGGTATCTGCGTTCATAGGTTTGACCTAATAGCGCCTTCGTGGCGGTACATCGGCTCAGGATGAAGGGGGCCGCTGCCTCCTCGCGTCAGTGAAGAGGTGAATTTCTCTAGGTGCCTTTCGGTAAAGCTATTTTTACGCCGTAAGCTTCAATCGAGGACACGATGTTCTGAAGCAGTGGCTTGAATCCTGACCAATCGAGTTCGGCAGCCCGTTTTGCCACGAACTCGTAGGCGAAAGGCGCTTTGCCAACGGTCTTGCCGTGATTTTTTTTGTTTGAAAATTCGAAAGCCTTTCCGTTCAGACCTTTGGCCACATCATGTGTGGCATACAAGTCCTCAATGCTACTGTTTGCTTTTCCGTTTCGCGGAATTAAGAGCAGATACGCGTTAGCAAATAGGTGAGTGAACGGGCTATCGCGGTCAACTTTTTTTGACAGGCTACTGCCGATGGTACTGATAACCGTATCTTTTCCAGAATCGTTATCAACGACAAATAGCACGGGATTTTTTCCACGTGGAGCTTGATACTTTATGGCTTCTTCCGAATACAATCTAATTAAAGCTGACAGGTTAGGGCCCCCGCCGCTTCCGACGCCGAGTATCTCGGCTGTCGAGAAATTGGGAAGATAGCCACGGTCTTCGGTTTTGTGCTTTCGTTCGTATTTAAAGAACTGAACGGCCAGGACATCCTTTCCATCATCTTTTTTTCTCACGAGCGATGGAAACTCATTTTTACATTGGTGAATAGCCGTACTGATATGAACAATATCAGTTTTCCCCTCGCATACGATGAGCGGAACGTCGGTCGCAAAGAACCGGGTGTAAAGCAAGAACCTGCGATAGATTGCGAGATTGCGCAGTTGGGAAGGTGCAGGATAGTCTTGCTTTCCCGTCATCAATTTGTAGGGCGGCAAGTGATTGTATGGATTCGCCTCGAGCTCAGTTCTCAAGACGGTATCCACAGAATGAATGAATCCGAGCATTCCATGTAATTGCTCATGTGTGCCCGGAATCTCGACCGACTGAGTCGTTCCATCTGGGAGTACCTTGCGCTCGTGAATGACGAACGCCCCCGTGTGTATGAGCTTGAATACGTAGGCTCTTACGAGGTGACGGTATTCTGCCGGCACGTTAACCTTTTTATTCACGACCAAACCAGTTACCACTTGCCGAGAGTGCCGACTCTGCATGCGGGTTTTTTTGTCGTTGACTGAGAAGCCGCTCTTCTTAATAAGCCCACGTAGCGTGCGAGACAACGTCCATGCGCCTGGACGAGCGGCATCCTCAGAAGCTATCTTTTCTGGGAAGACTCTTTTGTTTGTTGAGAACGTGATGTCGTCTGCGTAACGCGTGTAAGTACATCCGCATTCTCTAGCGAGTCGGGCGAGATGGAAATCTAAGATGCTCGCGATAAGATTTGATATGACAGGCGAGGATGGGCTGCCTTGCACCAGTAGACCATCTTTGCACGCGATGTGAGCGATAGCGGTTGCTACCGCTGGAGTTAAAGCAAAATGCCGATTTTGTATTAAAAAACCGCGAATACGAGCCCCAGTTATCGAGGGGAAAAAATCCTGTAGGTCTATATTTAATACAAACCGTCGATTGCGATGAACCGATGCATTGGTAAGGATGCTTCGTTGCGGTCGAAATCCGTGCGACGCGTTGTTGGTAAAGTTTGTCTTATGCTCAATTTCTGTCGTGGCACGTTGCAAGACAACAGCTAACTTTCGCTGAAGTGACGCGAGTTGCTCTTCTGGTGCATGAATGATTCTGACGCCGCCGTGTTTCTTGGGTATCGAAAATTTACGATAATTCCGGGCACTGTCTCTAACATAAAGCAAGTAAGTCAGATGCTTGACGGTAATCTCAAGCGTTTCGGCAAGTCCTGCGCGCGATGCCGAGGCTTGTAGCTTTTCCAGCGCAGATAGAAGGGGCAAATTCATTCGTAAAGGGGCCTTGCCGACACTCAATAGCCCATGGAGTCCAATTTCATAGCCATCTGGCGTATTCACGGTCCCAGGTAGGCATAGCTTCTTACGTTGTTATCAAATGCCACGATTACATGGCACAAACTCTGTCAGCAAGGCCGAAAGAAAGTATACCGCGATTTGATGATTTACAAAATAAAAGGAGATTGAATTTTCAGGAGCGGCGGCCCATCCGAAAAATCTTGGTTGAAAAGCCGAATGAGTCGTGGTTGTCATGTAATTTTGAAGAGGGGAGGGCAGATGTCTTTTAAATACACGTTGTCTGCGAAAAATACGATTGACACGCTTGATGTATCCGATGCCTTCCCGCTGAGCGTAACCGGCTATCACCTCAGAAACTGTAAGGTTTACCGGGTTCCAATATTCCGTCAAGTTGATGGCGACCGAAAGTTATACCCAAACTACTCTTGGGATGGTTATGGGGTACGGTCAACGCCGATTTGTGAGGTGCTCAGCGCATGGACTAAGTCGCGGTTTCACAGTGCAGGGCATCGAATTTATGCAGGCTACCGTGAAGTATGTAAATATCCGTCATGGCACAGGTTCCACACTCAGTGTCGCGTGAGAGCCGCCAATATTATTTAAGCATGTGTTCGTCATGCCGCTTGTAGCTATGCAAGCTGTTTTTGCTTCCAAATACGCGAAGCGCAACGTGCCAGACAACAGCCGAAAGGAATTACAGCTTGAGTGCTCTTGGAATGACCCGCTCTGGGGATGTGCGAAGCGCATCCGAGTTCAAGACTTACTTTTCTGACACAGGCATATCTTCTGGGCCTTATAGGTGCCCGTTTTGTGAAATAGCACTAGAGGAGCGATGCATAGTTACCGACTGTGTGAGAGCTCCGCACTTTAAGGTTCCGTCGGGGGAGAAGCACAAACATGGATGCAACGGAGAATCGGGCGACGAGTTAGCAATCGAGCAGATATTGGAATCGAAGAAGCCGAAGAAAACTGTAATCGGTGGCGTCGAGTTGCCTCAGGCGTTGATTCTTCGTCGGCGCAAGGCATCGACCGTTCGAGAGCCTGGAGACGACGTTGTCGCAATTGATGGGAATGAGGTTATCCGAAGGCGCCGCAAACTCGCCGGAGACAAGACGTTATCGTCGCATTACACGACATCACTGCTTCGCCCCGTAGTACATGCTTACCTTCGGCTGAAGAAGCAGACGGCTGAGCGGGCGAAGGCCAAGGGACTTTCGCCGACTACACAGCCGTACAACAAGTTCTATCGTGAGCAACTGGAATCTCATCCGCTTTCGCTTTATGGCGAAAAATTGACATATGGCAATGCATTCAAAGGCTCGAAGCTTGCGCCAGCATCAAAGGAATGTATCTTCCACGGCTCAGGGTCAATGCAAATTGAATCTGAAAATATTGTTATCACTGACGACGAAAAATGGCCCGAGGCATATAAAAGTACAGTGAAGCTGCCATTAATTGTGACGATTGCGCGGCGGTTGCCGGAGGGCTCGCCGACCAGCCACGAGCGCAGCCTCCGCGATTTGGAAGAGTTGGCACAAGGAGGTGCTTCAGTTCGCTGGTGGGCCTATGGCATTCCCAAGTGGACAGAAAATAGGTTTGAGCTGTTTATTGAATCACTCGACCATATTTTCTGCGAGGACCCGCGCAGACCCCTGAAATTGGACACTATTCCAGAAAGCTGACCAGTTGGCGCACGTCATCCTCATCCGGGACGACAGGAATTGCGTTGTCCCGTCTGAGGTCCAGAACTGCAATTGGTCCGAGGCCCTCTGCTTGTAAAGTTGTCGCGATAAATCCCGTGAATGCACGGTTTGTTTCCCGGCTGACATAGGCGTGTGCATAAGATGCGAAATCGCCCTCACATGGGAGTGCGCCTGCTGTTAGTCCGTTAGATTGTTCAGGATGAGATACGTATTGAAGTTGCCAGGCTCGGTGTGAATCCGCCACTAGCTCTACACTCGCCAACTCTGTATCAAACTCGTCATCGAGTGCCTTCGTGGTTACTACGACGCGGACGATACCGAGCGGCTCAGGAACGTTCTGTTTGACGAGCTCGATTACGCGAGCTCTCGTCAGGGGAAAAGCGTTGCTCGCCGTTCGGTCGCATAGGGAGATTTGAAATGTGAGAGTGCGCATGCTGACAGATTCCATAAAGGAAATCCGTATAGCGCATTGACAAGGCGATGTCGTCTATGGATTCATGTGATAAACACCCAATTGAGTGCATTGACAGGTTAGGGCGACAGCGCGTCGGATGCTCATACGTTCATTGAATGCGATATAAACCAAGTTAAAGGTAGAAGCCGGCGCATCCAGAGATACATCAATAAAATTGAAATCTGGTATAAACAAGCAGCAACTTGATTTACGCTCATTACCAAAGCGGAAAATCCACCAATAAAACGTTTGCGCACGCTCATCCAAGTCGGAGCTGCGTCGTCGAAGGGGGCCAAACCAGTGTGGCATGACAACGAAACTACCGTCGACTATCTGAACTTCGGTATCGTGGCAGACGCGTGCGCGAAGTTGCTCCAACAGGCACGTGGCGAACCTATATCCGTCGGGATTTCTGGTGGATGGGGAGCTGGTAAGAGCTCACTGGTGAGGATGGTCGGACAACGTCTCGAAGGGCTTAACAAACCAGATGAAAACAGCTACGTTTTTGTTACATTCAATCCTTGGCTGTATCAAGATTTCGATAGCGCACGTAGTGCCCTTCTGCAGTTAGTTGGCGACAAGGTCCTGCAGGAAGCCGGGGAGCGAGAGGGGCTCCGCGATAAAGCCATAAAACTTCTCAAACGCATAAATGTGCTTCGCCTTGTACAGCTGGGTGGTGAGGCTGCCGCTACCTATTTCACAGGTGTTCCTGTCGGAATGATTGGTCGGGCCATGAAGAAATTTGGCTTGCTCGATAGTGATAATGGTGATGACGGTAAAAAGGACGAAAAGGACAAGAAGGAAGCGGACAAAAATGATGATGGTCTTCTCAAAAAGGCGGAGCCACTCTCGTTGCCAAACGAAATACATGAATTTCGTGTGGCGCTCGAAGCCTTGTTGGAAGAGCTGAAAATCACCTTGGTCGTATTTGTTGACGACCTCGACCGGTGCCTGCCAAAGACGGCCATTTCCACGCTTGAATCCATCCGGCTTTTGCTTTTTATTAAGCGCAGCGCATTCGTTATCGCAGCAGACAATGATTTTATTAAGGGAGCTGTCCGCATTCATTTTGCTGGCACGGAAATCAAGGACGAGGTAGCGACGAACTACTTCGACAAACTGATTCAGGTTCCTCTGCATGTTCCACGACTTGGTGTGAACGAAGCGAAGGCTTACATCGCCCTTCTGCTTCTGCAGAGGGCATGCCAGGATGGCGCATTCGCGGAAGACAAATTTGCAGATGCACAAGCTTCGACTTCCAAACGGCTTAGAGATGCATGGCGTGGGGATTCCGTTACGCTCGAATTTTTGGAGGGGCATGCGGCCGGCGACGAAGACATAATCGAACTGATGCGGCTCGCTGATGGGTTAGCGCCGTTGCTTACCAGGTCCGTTGCTGTCGACGGAAACCCTCGTCTAATGAAGCGGTTTCTCAACACGGTCTTCCTTCGGTCAAGTCTCGCTGAGCCGCAAGGCATCGAACTCAATCTTCAGGCTCTTGCAAAATGGCACCTCTTAGAGCGCTGCGCCCCAACCCTTGCGTCCGCACTCGCGAATCTTGTGACATCCGAGCAAGATGGACGTGTTGATAAGTTGAGGCTCGCAGAAGAAGCAAGTGCTGACGGCAAGCCTTTGGAAGAGCCATTTAGTACCAGCGACCCATTCGTATTTCAATGGCTCGGGCTCGCTCCTCCTTTGGGCGAGATTGACCTCCGCCCTCTGCTCCATCTCAGTCGCGATACAGCAACCCGAGACTTTGGTGTGGACGATTTGACAACTGCTGGGCGGGAGTTACGTGATGCGCTTGTCGAAGCTAAAACACGAGGCCAACAACTTACTGCAGCCATTACCGCGGTAGGCGAAGTGCAGGCCGGATTAGCGATGGGGCGTGCATGGGTGCTCAAAGCATCGAAGCGTACCTGGAAGAAGGCGGAGGACGTATTGATGCTCATCGAAACTTGCAAGGTGTTCCAGCAGCATTCGGTAAAGGCGAAGGAGCTGCTCCTGACTGCTCCCGTCGCGCAAATCGGTGCCGGCATTATTCCCGAACTCCAAGCGCAACCTTGGGCAAAAGACGTTCTAGATAAGTGGTCGGCAGACGGGGGACTAGACCCAAAAGTAAAACGTGCTATTGAACCCATGGATAAAGGGAAAAACTAATGGGGACCTCTACGTCGAGCAAAGGCGGCGGCCCGCGCTCACCGTTTGACCCAGAATGGCTTGATGGACCCGCCAGCGGTGGTGATGCGGGCAACGTTGGTGATGGAAACGGTGGCGAAGGCGGGGAGGGGGGAGACGGCGCCGATGACGAAAACACTGGCGATGACAACGATGGGCAGCCAAAAGGTAACGAGGCGGACGCACCGGGCGACCAGCAACCAGTCCCTCTCATTCCAGCAAGGCGCCTTGCCGGGGCACGGGCAGCTTTATCAGGAGCGTTGCGCGGAGGCGGTTCAGAACACATCAAGTCCGCTGCAAAGCGCATGGTTGGACGCGGAATGGGCGGCCCCGCACGTGCCGCACGAACTATGCGTGCCACTGCGCAGGGTGCTGGGGCTTTGGGGCAGTTTCTTACCCAAGCACGTGATGGCACAAATCCCCGTGTTGTAGACTGGGTTGCACGCGTTCGCGCAGCAAAACTGTCGGCCAATGACCTCATACTGGAAATTGTGCGCGAAGTCTTGCCGAACTCTGGCAGCGTTGATGAAGAGTCGCTTCGCAATGCAGCGACCGAAACCCTTTCACAGCTCTATGAAACGTCCCCAGATGTCGATGTTTTAGGTCTCACTGACCAACAAATAGCAGATGTTATTGGGTTCACAGTCGCATACGATATCTGCAACCGAATGGATTTACTACTCGGGCAAACTTACGAGAAGCTAAAGTACACGCCGCAACAAGTGCAGGCATGCCGTAATGATGTACGTGAGTATGTTCAAGGGCTTGTCCGGGTAGAACTCGACAAACTAGGGCCGCGGCCGGTGGATACTCATGGCTTGGCGCGCGACATCCTGTCGAAAACTTTGGAGGTATTCGGGGAATGAAAGTTCTATGCACTAGCTCGGATAGCCTCCCAGCAAATCTCGAACCTGACGAACGAGCTTTCTCGTTCTTTCGTTCAAGTAAGAGAGCAGGGGTTGGGAACATCGCTAACAAGTGGAAGGGGCTGCTGAAGCGCAGAGGTTTCGTCCCAGATGCCGCGACCTGGGACTTTGTTCAGTTGTGTCTTGCTGTCTGTGCAGCAGACTTAGCCTGCCCTCGAGAGACCAGCGCAGATGGTTGGACTCGAGTAATCGACCTCACGGTCGGTATGCACGAACCAATGCGTTGGATAGGCCTGGAAGAGCACGTGGAAAAGATGCTCAAGCTGTTGACAGGTGACTATTGGAAACTTCACTTCATCGTCGGCGGTGAAGCGCCTCCGGCAAGCAAGGCCAAGGTCGAGGTCGCTCCACATGATTGCGTATGCCTCCTGTCCGGAGGCCTGGACAGCTTGGTTGGTGGTATCGACCTCGTGGCGCAGGGTCGCCGTCCAGTGTTCGTCTCTCAGTTGGCTCACGATGATTCCGCTAAGCAAATCGATTATGCTCGACAGCTAGGTGGTCCCAATGCGCATTGGCAATGGAGTCACGGCATCAATTTTCCGGGGCAGCGCGAGCCATCAACGCGTGCTCGGTCACTCGCCTTCTATGCGTTCGCCGTGTTGGCAGCGTCTCGCGTGGAAGGAGAGCGAGTTCAGGTGTTCGTTCCGGAGAACGGGTTCATCTGTATCAACCCGCCCCTAGTACCGGGCCGCGTATCGAGCTTGAGCACGAAGACGACGCATCCTCAATTCATTTCGATGATGCAAGAGCTATTGAACGGTATCGGACTCAACATCACACTGGAACTGCCCTATAGATTTAAAACAAAAGGGCAGATGCTTCGAGAGTGTCTCAATCAGCAAATGCTGGAAAGACTGGCAAGCGGCACGACAAGTTGCGGTCGGTTCCGAACCTACAATCGGAGGCATTGTGGACGATGCGTGCCATGCATGATTCGTAAGGGTGCGTTCTATGCTTGGGGTGCCGGAAAAGATAGAACTGTTTATAAACACCAGTCACTTCTGGTAGCGGAGAAATCTAGCGGCCCCGACGATGCTATGGCAGCGGCCCTCGCGGTACTAACCGTCCAGGAGCGAGGGCTTGATAGGTTCCTTGGTGCGACCCTTGGATTTGCTCCAGTGGCCGACCGCGGTTCATATCGCGAGACTATGAGGCGCGGCCTGTCGGAAGTTGAGGCGATACTCCGCAGAGATGGTGTGCTCTGATGGATTTCCATTGTCACTTGGACCTCTATCCAGGCGCGAAAGCGGTCTCAGAAGAAGCGTCACGTCGCAACGAGTTCACGTGGCTCGTGACGACTAGTCCTCGTGCATACGAAGCCACATCGAAAGTCCTTGGCCGTCTTTCCCGGGTCCTTATCACCCCAGGGTTGCATCCAGAACTGGTCGAACAGCGCGCGGCGGAACTTCCTCAACTGCTGAAATTGATGGAGCAAGCGACTGCCGTGGGTGAAGTCGGTATCGATGGCTCATATCGCTTTAAGTCGAGCCTGGCTATACAGCGGAAGGTGTTCGAAGCGGTCGTAGAGCGGTGTAAAGAACTAGGTGGCAAGACTATCAGCATCCACTCGAGAGGTGCTGCGAAGGAAGTATTGTCCATCCTTCTGAAAAATCCAGGGTTTGGCACTGCCGTTCTGCATTGGTTCAGTGGAACCCTGGCCGAAATGGAGGTCGCTCACAAGATGGGTTGTTGGTTCAGCTTGGGCCCTGGTGCGTTTGCCAGCACTGCTGGCCGTGCGCTTGCATTGCGGCTTCCCCGTGACCGAGTAGTACCTGAAAGCGATGGCCCGTTCGCGAACGAAGGTGGTGTGCAGGTTCAGCCATGGAGCATGAACAGGACTGCGCATCTGCTTGCTGAAAGTTGGGGGTGTTCAGAACCGGAAGCGCTAAGGACGCTTACCGACAACGGTCGGAATCTGCTCGAAGTGATGGGGTGGCCGCGGTCTCAGTGAGCAAGCAATTGACGTTCTTTCCAGACAGACCAATGTTGCCACTCACGTCGCTGAGCATTGACGCGGCAGATGCTTCTTATAACATTTTGATTTGCTCAGAGCTAATCGCAGCTGCTCGTTCATATGCGGCGCACTCAGATGCGACGGAACAGCGGTAGTCAGGCGTGCGGTCGAACCATTCACGCGACTGGCATCGTCCGCTGCTCCAGTTTAGATTTGCCTCAACAGAAACGTAGCGTGAATACACGTGACCTGCTCCCCGCGATTAGTACGCGAATGATGTAGAGTCCGTTCCAAAGGGAGCGGAGAGATGAAGAAGCGATTCACGGAAGAGCAAATCATCGACATATTGAAGGAAGCCGAGGCGGGTCTGAAGGCGGCTGAGTTGTGCCGTAAGCGACGTCACCCCGTTTTCAGTAGCACTGGGCTTCAGAATCCGGGGTTAATATGATGGCGTTTGTCGTCAGTTGCTGAGCGTAAGCCATTGGCGTCAGACCGCCCAGTGATTTCTTCGGCCGCTCTTCGTTATATTCCCTGCGCCATGTTTCGATCAGAACGCGTGCATGGGCAAGACTCGTGAACCAGTTTTCATTGAGGCATTCGTCGCGGAATCGGCCATTGAACGACTCGATGTAAGCGTTCTGGTTTGGCTTGCCAGGCTCGATAAGAAACAGCCTCACGCCACGCCGATGCGCCCACGTCAGCATCGCTTTACCGCAGAACTCTTTCCCGTTGTCTGTCCGTATCCCTTTTGGTAAGCCGCGCAGCACCGCCAGTCGGTCGAGGATTCTCGTGAGAACGTGCCCACCAATGGCTCGCTCCGGAACAATCGCAACGGCTTCATGCGTCGCATCGTCTACGACCGTCAAATTCTTGATGACACGGCCCTCGGCGGTACGATCGAACACGAAATCCATCGACCACATCTGATTCGCCGCTGACGGTCTGCCCAACGGCTGACGCTCAGACACCGGCACCTTCTTGCGCTTGCGACGACGTACTTGCAGGTTCTCCTGGGCGTACAGCCGCTCCACGCGCTTGTGATTGACGACTAGGCCCGACTGACGAAGCTTCAGATAAATCATGCCAGAGCCGTATCGGCGATGCCGCTGAGCCAGCGCCACAATCTGCTCCCGCAGAGCCTGATTCTTATCCGCCGCAGCCGCATAACGATACGAGCTCGCACTCATGCCGATCACCCGCAGCGCATGTCGTTCGCTCAAGCCGCTGTGGGTCATATGGCGCACCAAGTCTCGGCGTGACGGTGCGCTCACCACTTTTTTCGTAACGCCTCGCGTGTGACCTCGATTTCCAGCATCGACTCGGCCAGCAACTTCTTCAGGCGCGTGTTCTCCGCCTCAACCTCCTTGAGCCGCTTGGCGTCGGACACGTTCATGCCGCCAAACTTGCTTCGCCACAGGTAGTAGCTTGCCTCCGAGAAGCCGTGCTGCCGGCAAAGCTCCTTGATCGGCAAGCCGGCATCTGCCTCGCGCAGAAACCCAATGATCTGTTCTTCGCTGAACCGCTTCTTCATGCCCAATCTCCTGACTACGTGATTGGACTCTAAATCCTCGCGCTACTCAATACCGGGGTGACGTCGCAAGTCTATATACCCTTGACACTGTTCCGCGGAATAGTGCGTCCCGCTCTTCCGTACTAGCCTGCGCCGTCAAGCGTTTGAACGCGTTCCAACCATTGCTGAACGGATAGGAACCCTTATCCACCGGGAAGTTACTCTCGAACATGCATCTCTCAGCACCGAAAATCTCGATGCACGACATCATCCATGGTGCCCACGCATTCGCCAGCTCAATGGAGGAGGGCGGCCGCTCGCCCTTGTCGAAGTCGAAGCCGTTGATGCGCATGCCGAGCCCGCCAACCTTGACGTAGACGTTTGGTAGCTTTGACAACTCACGCATTGAACGCGACCACACTTCAAAGGTCTCTTTCCGGTGTTTTGCGTAACTGGCAATTCTCAGAATCCCGCCGCAGTGGTTGATGATAATGGGGGTCTCTGGATAGGATTTTGCTAAGTCGAAAAGCTCAGGCAGTTGAGGAAAGAACAACCAAGCGTCATATGAGAGCCCCAGCTGTCCCAATTGCGAAAACCCCTCCCGATAACGCTTGTCCAGTAGCAATCCAGGAGGTGCCGCTGTCAACGGATTCGCCAGCGCCGAATCTGCATCGTACGTTACCAAATGCCTGACACCCCGAAACCTTCCCGCGCCTGCCTGTATCTCTTGCTCTAGTACGTCGCGCACAGCTGCACCGCGACGAAGGTCTGCATAGCCGACAATACCCTTGGCCACCTGAGGCTTCTGTGTTTGCAGTGGAGCAGTAACATCGGTGACGTACTGAACTTCGCCGACCGGGCGCAACTCTTCGGGCCCAACAGTCCTGTACCGCGTCAGCGCTTGCATGTAGACAGACGCCGTGATGTTATGTCCCGACCGCGCGTCCTCCAGATACTCGTCGAGGAGGTACGTCCAGCCTGGTCGCTCATAAAAATGATGATGTGCATCAACGATAGGCATCTCTGGCTCGAGAGCCGGCTCCGTGCCGGACGCCAACCAATCTGCGCGAACTGGCAAGTAGTTGCTGGGAGTGGCCATGGTTCGCGTTACCTCTTTTGCAGAGCTAGGCCGTGATGTCACGGCGGGAAGCAGGATTGATGCGGTCGCGGCAGTCAAAAGCCGACGACGGAGCAAGGAAGTGTGTTCACGCATGCTTAGTCGCTCCTATTGAAGGCAAGCAACAAGAGCGTGAGCAGCGTCGTGATGCCTAGGACGATGGCGAGCCCTATCATCCCTGCGGAGAACGTTCCGAAGCTATCTTTGAGGAACCCCACAAGATAAGGTCCCGCGAAGCCACCGAGCGCACCGATTGAATTGATGAGCGCCAGTCCACCAGCGGCCGCTTGCCCCGACAAGTAGCGCGCAGGCAGCGTGTAGAAAATGGTTCTGCCTGCAATGGTACCGATGAGCGCAAGCGTAATACCGGTCATCGCTGGGACCAACTGTTGGAAGTAGGTCGACACACCAAGTGCAATAGCGCCAATAAAAAGTCCAACTGCCAGATTTGCTACCGGACTCCCGCGTTTGTCTACGCGCTTCGCCCAGAAAAGCAGGGCAATCGTCGCAAAAAAATAAGGTACGGCTGAAACCCAGCCGGTCTGCGTGACGCTCATCCCATGCGCCTTCAACATCTGCGGCAACCAGATTCCGATTCCGTATGAGCCCATCGTAAAGCCGAATGAAATCGCCGCGAGAAGGTAGGTACGGACATCTCTCAACGCCGCTGCGAAATCCTTCTGCTTTCGGCTTGCATTTCCCTCCCGGTCAAATGCTGTCTGCAGCGCTTGACGCTCCTCGAGCGAGAGCCACTTCGCATCCTCAGGCTTGTCTACAATCAACTTCAAGACCGCAAATCCAAGCAGACAAGCAGGAAGCCCCTCGACGACGAACATCCATTGCCAACCGGCGAGACCTAATACACCATCCAGCTTCAGCAGCCATGCTGAAAGCGGACCACCAATCAAGGAAGAGAGCGGAGTCGATACGGTGAACCATGCCAGCACACGTGTCCGATAGTTTGCGGGGAACCAGATTGCGAGGAAAAAGATGACGCCGGGGAAAAACCCGGCCTCGCCAACACCGAGTAGGAGGCGTATAACATAGAAGCTCGTTGGCCCAGTCGCTAACGCGGTCGCAGCGGCGAAGAATCCCCACGTAACCATGATGCGCGCGAGCCAGCGGCGAGCACCAAATCGATAAAGAGCAAGATTGCTCGGAACTTCACAGAGGCAGTACCCCGCGAACATGATGCCCGCACCCCAGCCAAATTGGGTGGCAGTCAAGCCGAGGTCGCGATTCATAGTCAAGGCCGCAAAGCCGACGCTTGTACGGTCCAGATAATTGAAGAAGTACGCAAGCG
Organism: Robbsia sp. KACC 23696; assembly: GCF_039852015.1. Classification (NCBI taxonomy): domain Bacteria; kingdom Pseudomonadati; phylum Pseudomonadota; class Betaproteobacteria; order Burkholderiales; family Burkholderiaceae; genus Robbsia; species Robbsia sp. KACC 23696. Next base: position 542,823 of record NZ_CP156626.1, read on the forward strand.
CGAGCAGAGGAATGAATCGCCACGCTGCTTTGCGAACAGCCTGCTGCTCAAGGGACGACGTAGCTTGCGTGGCACCCTGCATATCAGAAGGAATATATGTCATGCTTTGTCTCCGGGACACCTAGGCTTATCGAGGACACGTGCCCTCGCTGCCAATGCTTATTGATATGCAGAGTCAGGCACTTGCCATTTCGTTGGCCGTCGCACCGGATGCATCGCCAGTATTGCTGGCGCCACACTTCACGACGCCGGCATCGCTCAGTTGCTTGATATCTTCCAGCGAATAACCAAGTTCATTGAGGAGCGTCTTCGTGTCTTGTCCCAACGATGGAGGTGACGAGCGAAGATGCAAGCGCTCCCCGTTGAGCGTTACTGGTAGCAGCGCAGTTTTCGTGGTCACGGCGTTGCCCGCGCCACTTGCGTCTGCAGGTAGTGTCACATCCGCCAGGCCCCCAGTCGCCAGGAGGTGCTCATCCTCGAACAAATCATGGGGCCTTGTGATGGGTGCGTAGGGCAGGCCAGCGTGCTCGAAGATTTTGCTGATTTCCGCTGCACTGAACGCTTCCAGGTGTGTTCGCAAGAGCGGGAGCAGCCAGTCGCGTGCTTGAACGCGCTTGTTGTTAGTCGAAATCCGTTCATCCGACTTCAAGTCGGCGAGACCGAACGCATCGCAGAAAATTGCCCACTGCGTATCCGACACCACTGCCAGAAAAATCTGTTCGCCGTCCTTGACCGCAAACACGTCGTAGACTGCCCAGGCGGAGATTCGGCTAGGCATTGGCGCGGCTGGTGTGCCAGTGACAGCGAACTGCATCATGTGCTGCGCTACCAGGAACACGTTGTTTTCGAACAGTGCGCTCTGAACTTCCTGACCGCGCCCTGTCTTTTCTCGCTGGGCTAGCGCAGCCATCGCACCGATAGCACCGAACATGCCTCCCATGATGTCGTTGACGCTCGTACCCGCGCGCAATGGTCGGCCTTCGGGGCCGGTCATGTAGGCGAGCCCGCCCATCATCTGCACTACCTCGTCGAGTGCTGTTCGATGGTCATAAGGACCTGGCAAGAAGCCCTTATGTGAAACGTAGACGAGCCGTGGATTCAACTTAGACAGTGCGGCGTAGCCGAGTCCGAGTCGGTCCATCGCGCCGCTCTTGAAGTTCTCGCTGAAGACGTCAGCGTTCGCCAGCAATTTATGAACGACCTCGATGCCTCTCGGGTCCTTCACGTCGACTGCGATGCTCTTCTTGTTGCGATTGAAGGTGCCAAAAAATCCAGCGCCAGAGCCTCGCAGCATTCGTGTCGCATCGCCAGAAATAGGCTCGACCTTGATGACATCTGCGCCGAGGTCTGCCAAGACCATTCCACACGTGGGCCCCATCACCATGTGAGTCATTTCGACAGCGCGCACGCCACTGTAGGGCAGCGATTGGGAACCTTTAGCATTGCTCATTGTGAAACCCCGAGCAAGCAACCTTCAGGCTGAGGCGAGCTAGGTGCTCGCCCGTCGGCGTATCGGAAACCTTTCGGCAGGCCTGCGTCTGGAATATGGCCGTACAGCGCTTCGCCTGGCAGCGCATCGGAGAGTATCGAGCGCGCAGCGACAAGCGCATCTACATCAATTCCTGTGTCGTATCCCATCGCCTCAAGCATGAAGATAAGGTCTTCAGTGACGATATTGCCTGTCGCGCCAGGAGCATACGGGCACCCACCCAGCCCGGCCTGGCTCGCATCGATAGTGCGGACCCCCACATCAAGGGCGGCCACGACGTTCGCCAAGCCTTGGCCACGCGTGTTGTGGAAGTGGGCACCGCCGGCCTTATTACCGAACTCGGATTGCAGGCGACGAAAGAGCCGACGGACTTGGGTAGGGTTGGCGTAACCACTGGTGTCCGAAAGACCAATCTCGTCTACTCCGCAGTCCGCCATCGCCTGGCACATTCGAATTGTCTGGTCATCGGTCACTACGCCTGCAATCGTGCACCCGAACGCGACCGATATCCCTGCCTCGATTTCGATTCCCGGGTACCGCGCATTGCGCAGCGCGACAATTTCGCGGACCTCGTCTATCAACTGAGAGGTCGTTTTACGAATGTTTGCCATCGCATGTTCGTCCGTGACGGACACTGGCAAAGTAACCTTGTGTACGCCAGCTTCGAAAGCGCTTTCGCAGCCTCGCAGATTGGGTGCGAGAACGGCAACGTGCAATCCAGGAATGGAAAGCGCGTGGGCCACAACCTCCCGGATGTCAGCCATCTGCGGCAGAAGCTTTGGGGGCACGAACGAACCAACTTCGATTTCCTTCAGGCCAGCCGACGCCAACGCGGAAATCCATCGCAGCTTCGCTTCGGTTGGCATTACCTTCTTGATGCTTTGCAATCCGTCGCGCGGTCCCACCTCACTCACCAACACCTTCGAACCAGACATACACACCCCCTAACATCGTTCTCTTAGGCAGACCACTGTTCTGTTAGAGAGAACTATAGTGCGCAATAAACCTCTTAATAACCGGGGTTAACCCCGTGTTTTGGAACTTATCTTTAGTTGCGTTCTGTCAGGCGGAACGATATAGTGCAAAATGTATTGTTAAGGGAGAAATAAGTGCCCAACTCGGACATGCAGATTCAAGGCTTAACGGACGCATCCAGCGGTGTCGCTGTACTCGACCGCGCGTTCTCGATTTTGAATTCCTTTGGCCCAACGGATGATGACTTGACATTGAGCGAACTCTCACGGCGCACGGGCCTGTACAAAAGTACGGTGTTGCGGTTGGTAACTGCCCTCGAACACGGTGGTTTCCTCCGCAAGCTGGAAGCAGGTCAATACGCTGTTGGACATCAACCCCTCCGCTTGGCGGCGTTGTATCAGCGCTCGTACCGAGTGGGCCCGATCATCGAGCCTGTTCTTGAACAGGTCAGCGGAGCGCTAGGGGAGACTGCGTCGTTCTATGTGCGGCTGGGTGAAGTGAGGCAGGTCTTGTACCGCGTTGAGCCGTCGCGCAGCGTCCGCGTTTCGATTCGTGTAGGAGAAGAATTCTCCGTCCACAAAGGTGCATCCGGAAAGGTCTTGCTTGCCTTTACGGAGCCGGCCGACGCATCTCGATGGAGTGAAATTCGAGAGCAGCTCTGGGCAGTTTCCTTTGGTGAGCGCGACCCTGAGACTGCTTCCGTCTCCGTGCCAGTGTTTAGCGGGAGTGGGGGCTTTATTGGCGCGCTGACAGTATCTGGGCCGAAGGGAAGATTCGACACACCGGAGACGCTGAAGGCGGCCCTACTGAATTTGCTTGAACAAGCAAAGCGTGCGACTGGAACTCTCGGCGGGGACAGCACTCGCTTTGACCGAAGCATTGTGAACGCGGAGAGAAGCGACTTCTTAATCACCCGAGCATGATTCGTTTGCATGTGACGGATTTGGTCGATGTCACGTAACGCGGGCACTATTTTTCAAGCGCCCGCCTTTCGCTCAAACGGTATACGCTGAACCATCACTTTCTATCGGAAAGCCGAGCTGCTGAACGCAGGCAGACCTTAATCATCTGTCGTTTAAGACCACTTTCTTACCGCCGCTTATGCTGACCTGCTCCCCGCGATTAGTACGCGAATGATGTAGAGTCCGTTCCAAAGGGAGCGGAAATATGAAGAAGCGATTTACTGAAGAGCAAATCATCGGCATATTGAAGGAAGCCGATGCCGGTCTGAAGGCACCGGAGCTGTGTCGCAAACACGGGATTTCCGAGGCGACCTATTACAATTGGAAGGCGAAGTTCAGCGGGATGGCGGTTTCGGAGCTCAGCGGCTAAGGGAATTGGAATCCGAGAACGCCCGGCTTAAACGATTACTAGCGGAGTCGATGCTCGACAACGCCGCCTTAAAGGACCTCGTGCGCCGAAAGTAGCAAGCCCGCAGGCCAAGCGCGAAGCGGTTCAGAAGTTGATGACCGAACGCGCTATGGGCATCACCCGTGCCTGCGGGCTGGTTGGTATCTCCCGGTCCTTGTTTCTTTATAAGTCGACTCGCGAGAGCGATGTGGCTTTGAACGAACGCATGGCCGCCATCGCGGCCGTGAAGCGCCGCTATGGCTATTGCCGTATTCACGTACTTCTGCGACACGAAGGCTGGGTTGCGAACCATAAGAAAATATGGCGGCTGTACAGCCTCGCTGGTCTGAGCGTTCGCCGACGCAAGCGCAAACGAATCGCGGCTGTGGAGCGAGTGCAAAAGCCCGTGCCCAGCGGCCCTAACCAGAGCTGGTCGATGGATTTTGTATCGGATGGCCTAGCGTATGGACGGCGCTTGCGAAGCTTGAACGTGATCGACGATTACACGCGAGAATGTTTGGCGATTGAAGTTGATACGTCGTTGCCGGACTTGCGGGTACGGCAGGTAATGGAGAGGCTATGCGAGATGCGCGGCGTGCCGTTATCTATCACTGTGGACAACGGGCCGGAATTTGCAGGGAAAGTGCTTGATGCTTGAGCTTATGATGCAGGTGTCACGCTGTCGTTCATTCGACCAGGAAAGCCTGTCGAGAACGCGTATATCGAGAGCTTCAACGGCAAGTTTCGAGACGAATGTCTGAATGAGCATTGGTTCACGTCGATGCGTCATGCCAGGGAAATCATCGAAGCTTGGCGCATCGAGTACAACACCGAGCGGCCACACAGTTCGCTTGGTTATCTGACGCCTGAACAGTTCGCCACCGCGCACGGTCAGAAAGTTTTTTAGCGACGGACTCTACAGCCGTTGAAGACTAATGCCGGGGGCAGGTCAGGCGGAGAGCCCCGGCCGCCGGATGCCGCGGCATTGAGATCGTTGCTGCCCGCATAGCGTAGGAACAGCGCGCCGAGGTAGAGCAAATAGGCGCAGCCGGCCAGCTGCAGGACGACGAACAACGGCGTGTCCGGGCGCAGCGCGTTCTGTATTGAATGAAATTGCAATCGTACTTTGTCCCCGGCGGCGAGCCGAAATCGAAAAAGTCGAATCATGTAAGTTACCGAAACATCGGTATGGAAGCACCCAATCATCTCCGTTTTCGGGGTTATGCCTTCCCGGGCATGGTTTCTGCGAGAGACATTGTGCAATACCCTTTTCTCTTGCGGTCAGTCCGCATAAGCCAGAGCACGCCTCTGAGACCCGAATGCCCATTCTGGGAGTAGCACAGTCGGTGCTGCCGTTCGGGAACGGCGAATAGTACTGCTACACACAGCAGGTACTGCGCCATTCACAGGAGCCATACTATGTTCATGCACAACAAACGGTTGCAATATACGGTACGTGTCGCAGGTGCGAATCCGGGTTTAGCTAATCTCCTGCTTGAACAGTTTGGAGGCCCGCAAGGTGAACTTGCTGCGGCATGCCGTTATTTCACGCAGGCGGTTGCTGAAGATGACCCGGGTCGCAAAGACCTGCTTTTCGATATCGCAACGGAAGAACTCAGTCACTTGGAAATCATCGGCTCGATTGTCGCCATGTTAAACAAGGGAGCAAAGGGGCAGTTAGCCGAGGGCGTAGAAGAAGAGGCGGCGCTGTATCGATCGATGACAGGTGGGGGCAACGATTCGCACACCACGGCGTTGCTTTATGGTGGAGGGCCAGCATTGACTAACTCTGCGGGCACGCCATGGAGTGCGGCATATATCGACACTATTGGTGAGCCTACGGCAGACCTTCGCTCCAACATTGCCGCCGAAGCACGGGCCAAAATCATCTATGAGCGACTGATAAATGTTACTGATGATGCGGGAGTGAAGGATGCGCTTGGTTTTTTGATGACACGAGAGATTGCGCATCAAAAATCGTTTGAGAAAGCGTTGCACTCGATTCAGCCGAATTTCCCGCAAGGAAAGCTGCCAGGCAAGCCCGAGTTCACCAGCGTGTACTACAACATGTCTTCAGGGGACGATGTGAGAGGACCATGGAATTCTGGCGACCAGTGGGAGTATGTTGAGGCACCAGAACCAGCCGTCGATGGGGGCACCGGTACTGCGACAGCTAATGGTGCTCCGGAAGATGTGGCCGCGCTGGAAGCCATGGCAGCTCGGACCAAGTCAGACACGCAGTCAAACCCGCTCACGGGGGCTGATTTGGGTTCTGGTAAGGGCGTTCAGGAGTCGCTCTAACCTGAAAATAGCGGCCTTTATGTTTACGTCGTGAACGACGCATACGCGACATTGCCTCATGGCATCGTGACGCAAATTAGAACGCCGCTAAATCCAGAGTAGTTGGCACCTGCGAAAGGCTCGCGTCTACCCGGCGCGAGTCTTTCGCTTTTTGTTCCGTAAATCGCTGCTACCTGACCTTCTTCTGAATTTACGCGCGTGACGATCGAAATGACCGCTTCGTGATGCACCTGACCTGCCCGCTTTCCTAAGACGACTCGGTTCTGGCAATAACTGCAGTGGTTGAATCGTTCTCCAAGCGGTCGCGATACGCCTGCGGTGTGCCGTAGTTCAGGTTCGAGTGTGACCGTCATCACCCGAACCGAAAACAAAGCGGCGAACGCACGTGCATTGGGCGCCGACGCTACCCTTATCTCCACTAATGAGGCATCGAGCGCATGGAGCGAGGCGACGTGCACTACCGCTTCGTCATGGACATGGCAACACTATCCGAGAAATAACGTTATGCCGCGGGTAATCTGAGTTTCAGCTCACTCTACCCACGCCTTGCCGCGATTTAATCACGCCTGGGAGTAACGCGAGGCGGGGGCGCGATTCGACAGATGCGGTGCCATGGCCTGACGAGCGGCTTCATAAGCCTGCCACTCCTCGACGTGGTGCAGCGACGGGATGGTTACCAGTTCTTTGCGATCAAATCCGACGAGGGACGCGTCGACCATCTGATCCGTTGGCATTACGATCTCCGCCGGTAAATTTTCAATTGGTAATCCCCCCCGCTCCCAGAACTCGGTAGCCGTCGCGCCTGGTAGCACTGCCTGCACTTGTATTCCCTTGGATGCCAACTCGTGGTGCAAAGACTGGGTAAAGGCCAAGACGAACGCTTTGCTCCCGCCATACACGCCATTAAGCACCTCGGGCGCTATGCCGACAATCGACGCTATGTTAATAATCGCGCCGTTTCCGCGTAATACGAATTTTGGCGCCACAGCGTACGTCAGTCTCATTAGTGCGGTCACGTTTAGCTCGATGAGTGAGGTCATCGCGTCAACGTCGCTCTCTAGAAGGGGGCTGTGCGTTCCAACGCCAGCATTGTTTACGAGCAGCGTTATACCGGCGTCGCTTCGAAGGGTCTCCTCGACTCTCTGCAAATCAGAACGATTGCCCAGGTCCGCAACCATAACCTCCACGTTTCGATGGAAATCGCCGCGGATTCGTTCCGCCAACGCGTTCAGACGGCTGCCATTGCGCGCAACTAAGATCAAATCGTAACCGCGCCGCGCGAGACGATCTGCGTACACAGCGCCAATGCCCGAGGATGCTCCTGTGACGACTGCGGTACCAAGATGAGATTGCACCACCATGATTTTCTCCAGATAAGGGTTTAGTCACGTTCTGATGTTTATTATGGGAGAACTACTCCTTGTCTCAAATGACGTATATAGTCATGTTTCGTGCCATATAGACTTGCGGGGAATCGATGCACAGAATTGGATACCTTTTGAGTGATGGCTTCCAGATGATGGCGCTCGCCACTCAATCGGTCTTTGAGCATGCGAACGCCGTGATTGCCGATGCGTTTTATCATTTCGAGCTTTTTTCGGTCGATGGGGGGGACGTTCGATCTTCTGCTGGGTTTCCGATCGGTACGCGTGTCGCGAGGAGTACGTCGAAGGTTGATACGTGGCTAGTTGCGGGCGTCAGCGATCCGATTTCGGAGCCCCCTCCCGCTCGAATGGCAAAGCTTTTACGTCAAGGAAGCGCCCACGCTCAACGAATTGCTGGGATATGCACCGGTGGTTTCGTCTTAGCGGAGGCCGGCTTACTTTCCGGCCGAAGAGTGACGACGCATTGGGCATTCGCGACGCAAATGCAAGATCGGTTTCCAGACGTCGTAATTGAAAGCGATCGCATCTTCATCGTTGACGGACAGATATGGACCTCCGCCGGTATGACTGCCGGATTAGACCTAGCACTTGCCATGGTCGAGAAAGACCTTGACCTTGAGGTCGCCCGAACTGTCGCTCACATGCTCGTGATGCCCCAACGTCGATCGGGGGGGCAAACGCAGCATGCTCAGATGTTACGACTGGCGCCTAAAACAGACCGCATTCAAACTGCTTTGAACTATGCGCAGCAGAATCTGAATAAGACGCTTGGCGTCGACGAGCTTGCCCAGGCGGCGAATCTGAGTCCGCGGCAATTTCACCGTCTCTTTATGCAAGAGACAGGTAAATCACCCGCAAAAGCCGTCGAATCGCTACGACTCGAGGCGGCACGACTCATGATTGAGCGCAGTCGCCACACCCTTGATGTCGTCGCAAGAGAGACCGGTTTTCGCGACCGGCGGCACATGAGAGAGGTGTTCCTTCGAGGACTAGGCGTGACGCCACAAGCCGTTCGTCGGGATGCTCGTGCGCCATAGCAACAAATATCGCAAAATGGCTTTGTCCGGTGGAGAAACCATCCTCACGTTTGAGCAGTCGAATTTTTATCGGGCGTTCCGCCTTAACCGGCGCTACCTAGCATTGCTGCGGGCTTTCCCGCACGAACCTTGAGAACAACAAGCGCACCGACGATACAAAGACCGCCGGAACACATCGTTGCTAACTGATAATTGCCAAGAGAGGCACGCATCATGCCGGCGACGAGGGTTGCGAACGCCGCCCCCACCTGGTGGCACGCGACGATCCAGCCGAAAATGATCGGCCCTTTGTCACGGCCGAATACGCTATTGGTCAAGCGCACTGTGGGCGGTACTGTTGCGATCCAATCCAGTCCGTAAAACACCGTAAATATCGGTAAGCCATAAAATGAAAAACCAAAGGCATAGGGCAAAAACAGTAGCGACAAGCCCCGCAGTCCGTAGTACCAAAAGAGCAGCCGCCGATTGTCGAAGCGATCACTGAGCCATCCTGAGAGCGTGGTGCCAAACAGATCGAAAATGCCCATCGTTGCCAGCAGGCTGGCGCTATGAACTGCGGAAATGCCATGGTCGGCGCAGATGGAGACAAAATGCGTCCCGATAAAACCGTTTGTGCTGGCACCGCAAATAAAAAAGCTTCCTGCCAGTAGCCAAAATGCCCCATGGCGGGAAGCGTCCAACAATCCGTTTATAGCCGTGGCGAACGGATTCGCGCTTGAAGTATCGTTATTGTTGCTCGGAGTTGCGGGGCCGTGGCCGCCGACTGGCGCCAGTCCGAGCGCCGCAGGAGACTCTCGCATACACAACCAAGCCACCGGCAGCACAATCACGGCGCCAAGACCCGACGTCCAAGCCGCTGCGCGCCATCCGTATGAGGTAACCAAAGCAGCCATGAGCGGCAAGAAGACTAGTTGCCCCGTCGCTGAACTTGCAGTCATCAGTCCCATTGCGAGGCCGCGATGTTTTGTGAACCAGCGATTCGCGACGGTCGCACCAAGGGTCAGCGCTGCCATGCCAGATCCCGTGCCCACCAATATTCCCCATGTAAGGAGCAGTTGAAGGGGCGTGCGCATGAAGAGACTCGACAACGCCCCAATCGCCAGCAACGCAAGCGCAATGACTGCCACCCTTCGCACGCCAATCGTTTTCATCAATGCGGCAGCAAAGGGACCAAGCAGACCGTAAAGAACCAGATTCACTGAGATGGCACTGGAAATCTGCGCGGCACTCCATCCAAACGTTTGCTCAAGCGGCTGGATCATGACACCTGGTGTGGCACGAACACCGGCGCCGGCAAGCAACACAAGAAACGTTACGGCCATCATGAACCAACCGTAGTGAACACGGCCGATCTTTTGCGGTGAACGTTCTGGCAAAGGCGATAAAGACATCTTCAATCTCGTTTTTGATTAGCTAGACGGTATGGATCTAATGACGCACGGTCAGCCGGGCACAGGTCACGTAAAATATGAACCTGGTTCGATCGCTGGGGACGAGCGCAGAAAACCAGAAGCTGCAATGAGCGTCCGAGCACCATGCATCAAACGAGATATGCGAGGGAAGATGCATCGTCGTGGTCGCCGCCGCGCATGCGGTACGACTACGGAGTCGGTCGTCGAAGCCGCTTTTTTGACTGGGCGAGAAACTCGTTGGAAAGCGCTGTGCCGGCTGTAATCCTCGACAGGATCAACGCACCCACCATGGTCGCTACTGCGACCACCGAATCCTCGTGCGACTGCTCGCCTTCGTTCTCTAAAGCCGTCACAAATTTCGCAATAGCGGTTGCTACTGACGTCCGAGCTTCGTCCGAAGATCGCGCGAGTTCGCTGCCCAGCGCCGCATAGGGGCAGCGTGGCGGCGAGGCGTCTCGATGATGTACGGAGAGGTAGCTGTCTAACGCCGCGTTGAAACCACCTTTGTCGATATTCCTCTGGACGTTTTCCAAAGAGGCTTGGGCGGCAACTTCGAGCGCTTCGTGGATAAGTTGATCCTTGTTGTCGAAATGACGGTAGAAACCGCCGTGCGTCAATCCCGCAGCAGACATGATTTCCGCCACGCTCGCGCCAGTCAGACCCGTTTCTCGAATATGTGTCGATGCAGCTGAGACAATCGTTTCGCGTGTTTGCGCTGTCTCCTCTTTCGATTTCCTCATTGGGGCTTCCTTTGCCATGCATTGACGAATCCTTCTAGGCTTTGATAGTGATTGAGCGTAGTTTTGATGTCAACTGTCATCTAACAGAGAAAAAAGGTCATCGGACGAGGGAGCAGATGCGATCACTTGGATACACTGATCATCTGTTGAGCTTGATACGCTTGCAGTGAAGCGTAGGCAACGCGCAAATAGGGTGTGTCTATTCCCAGCGACGTTCCCCGGGAGATCATGTCGCCCACAATTGCTCGTGCTTCAATTTTGGGAGCGTCTATACGGATATCACGCATCATTGATGCGGCCCAGGCAGATTTCCTGTCAAACAATAGCGCTTCGATTTTGCGAACACCCTCAGCCGAAATCTCATTGCCCGATGTACGTGCGATGCGAAGCACCTCGTCCAAAAGGGCTCTAATTACCGCGTATCCATCATCTGATTGCAGGATCTCGCCAATCGTTGCGCGCAGTAAACACGTGGCCGCAGCCCCAGCACACAACATGGCCCATTTTTGCCATAGATCGTGCTCGATATTTTCGGACAAAGCTCGAATGCCAGGCGTTGCAGCTATCGCTAAATGGACCCTCTGTACAAGCGCCTCCTGGGAAGGGTGCCGCGCACCGACGATCAACGTATCGCTCTCGCCCATATGTACGATATCGCCATTGCCTTTCGCGCTCGCCGCAATATATGACACGCCGCCCATTACGTGCTGCCGACCGAACCGGTGATCCAACTGATCGTAAACGGCCAAGCCGTTTAAGAGCGGCAGGACGACGGTGCGCTCGGTGATCGCTGGAGCGATCGACGTTATTGCGGCGTCCAGGTCGTATGACTTGCAGGTGAGGAGTACCAGATCAAAATCTTTTGAAAGGCTATCTTCTGACACGGTTGTGACGCCACCCTGGAAGTCGCCAAGACTGCTGGACACATGCAATCCATTTTTTTCTAACTTTTCCGCTCGAGCAGGACGTACCAAGAAGGTGACATTTGCCTTTCCAGAGAGCAGTAGACGTGAGCCGTAATAGCCGCCTAAAGCACCCGCACCCAAAACCAATATATTGAGACCTTGTTCGTGTGTTTCCATTTCGACCACTTAAATAGGGGGAGGGTATTGGACGCGATACCGAGAACACGAGCGTGAGCGTCTACGTTGCAGTACGCCGCGTCTGAACGAATGCACAGAGCAACGCGGTCAATAAGGCGAGGAAAATATGTGCGCCATAGACCGCATTAAAGTTACCGCGTGTCACAACACCATTTCCAAGCAGCATGACGATCAGAGCGACACCTATTACCGAGCCGATCTGACGTGTGGCTTGGTTGACTGCGCTACCCACTGCGTAGTGCTCCGCAGGTAAGCGCGCAACAGCAGCGCCAGACAAGGATGGCATCACGAGACCCACACTTGCACCGCTCATGAAAAGACCTGGCAACCAGCGAGAGAAATACTCCGGACTGGTCCCCGGAACAAAGTAAAACCATAAGCCTGTAAGGGCGTAAAGAAGCGCACCTGAAACAAGAAATCGCCGGTGACCATAGCGCCCTGCCAGCCTTCCGGTCATGATGGCTACAGGCACCACAGTCAGTGGGCCGGGCACGATGGCCAGGCCGGCATGGACCTGGTCAAAATGCCAGATTTGCGTCATGTAAAAGAAAAACGCAAAAACATCATCGAGAACGCGATACCGAACGTCAGCGTTGCCAGATTGACCGCGTTGTAGGTTCCGTAGCGGAACAACGAAAGGTCGATAAGGGGGGCCCTGACAGTATTCGCCCAAGCGATGAAGGCCACTATTCCCACCGCACTTATGCCCCAGACCTCGGCAATATCGCCGCGGCTCCATGTCGGGGATCCCACCTCGGTGAGGCCGAGCGCCAAAGCGCCGACCGCCGATATCAGGAGCGCCATGCCGATAAAGTCGACACGACGACCGGTCTCGTGCTTCAAAGGTTGATCGATCCGATGGAGGTGCCTAAATCCGAACGCTAACGCTATCAACCCAATGGGAACATTGATAAAGAAAGCCCAACGCCAACTTGTCGTTTGCGCGAAGTAAGCGCCTAGACTTGGTCCGATCGCTGCTGCAAATCCACCCACCGCGCCCCATAGGCTAACCGTCAGAGTACGTTGATCTAATGGAAAGGCGGCCAGCACTAGCGAAAGCGATGCTGGTGTCAATAACGCAGCACCGAACGCTTGTACTACGCGGGCGGTCACTAGCAGCGGAACATTCGGTGCAAGGCCACAGGCGCCCGACGCTGCGATGAAAAGCGCTACGCCAAGCAAGAAGATGCGCTTGCGCCCATATGAATCCGACAGCCCACCCGACGGTATCAGCATCGCCGCGTAGACCAAGGTGTATCCGTTCAATACCCAGGACAAGTTTGCCGGGCTGGCACCACGAAACCCGCGCTCCAGCGAACTGAAGACGGAATAAAGCATTGTCGTATCTAGCGATACCAAGAACACGGCTACGCTGGCGATCCAGAAAACGATCCACCCCCCTCGATTGCTACGGCTTTCGGGCAAAGGCGTGGTCGAAGGGGAGACGTTCACGAGAATACCTATTTAGATCCATCGAGCGAATATATAGATGATATATGTCATCTTTTAGAAGGGTGGCATATGAATATATCGATGTCAACTATCATCTAAATGAGTTTGATCGCTGCGAAGGACGGCCTACGCCGCGGAATGCTCCCGCATAGTGCTCTAATTAGTAGCCTGCGGCACTAGACGTTCTCGGTGCTACGGATACAGCGGAAGCTTTTGCCTTGTGGTCGTTTGCAACCGACGCAATGATGTCAATTGCGTCTTTGATTTGCTGGGGAGTGATATTGAGGTACGGGATCATCCTGACGCCATCGGGACCGGATGGCAGGGCATATAGCCCGCGCTCATACAACTTCTCGACGAATTCACCTGCTGCAAGCGAGGTGATGCCAAAGCGAACAATATTCGTCTCGACAGTCGATACGTCCAGCGCAATGCCTGGCAAATCCGCAATGCCGTTCGCTAGCATCTTGGCGTGAATGTGATCTTCTTGAAGACGCTCACGATTGTGACGCAAGGCATAGAGCGCGCCTGCGGCCATCATGCCCGCTTGGCGGAAGCCGCCGCCGATTTGTTGCTTGAAACGCCGGGCGCGGGCGATAAATTCGCGATTGCCCGCAAGCGCTGAGCCCATAGGCGCCCCCAAGGCTTTCGAAAAGCATACGCTCACCGAGTCGAAATGCTTGGCATATTCGCGCTCAGGAATGCCTGTGGCCGCCGTCGCGTGCCATAGCCGTGCGCCGTCGAGATGTAGTGCTAAGCCATTCGCACGACCAAGATCGCAGACCGCTTTCAATTGATCCAATGGCCATACTTTTCCGCCACCGATATTGTGCGTATTTTCAAGGCAAAGAAGTTTGATGGGCGATGGTATGGTGCTTGGAAAAAAACGATGCGACACGCCCAATGCCTGACTGACATTTTCTGGCGTGAAAATGCCTCGAACGCCAGGAAGCAATCTGGGAAGCACGCCAGAGAAGGCTGCCGGAGCGCCACCCTCGAGGATATAGACGTGAGCGTTCTGATCAAACAGTACCGAGTCGCCAGACTCCGTGTGGGCGCGAATGCCTACCTGATTGGTCATTGTGCCGGTGACCATGTAAACCGCATCGTCCTTGCCAAGAAGGTCGGCGACCTCACGCTCTAGTTCCTTGACGCTTGGATCGTCGCCGTAAACGTCATCACCCACAGGGGCTGCGGCAATGGCCTTCCTCATCGCGTCCGTTGGACGACTACAGGTATCGCTTCGCAAATCGATCATGACAAGTTCCTCTGTCTGCAAAAAGTTGTATCTGCAGAGTGTGGCGCCGTCTTTAGTTCGCGATTTGGATAATCTTGCTAATTTTTAACGCATCGCGATGCTGGGGGGAACGCCGAAGAACCGCCGGAACTCCCGGCTTAAATGCGCCTGGTCGCAATAACCGACGTCTATGGCGACTTGGCGCAAGGGCCGTCCCTGCATAAGGAGATGCTTCGCGAGCGCGGCGCGACGTTGAACGAGGTAAGCATGCGGCGCAATACCTACAGTTCTCTTGAATTCGCGCAGCAAATGAAAGGCACTCATTCCTGCGGCCAGAGCGATGGAATCAAGCGTCGGATTTTCGACCACATGCGCGTCAATGTATTCTCTCGCTCTTTTCACGGCACCAGACACCACATCCGCCCGTGCTGCCGACGAGGGTGGCAGAGCGTGCCTATTGAACAGTTGAAATATGGCAGCGACGAGGCGAGACGTCTTTTCGAGTTGGCTTGCGTCGTTGGATTCCGAACAGCGAAGCGCCGCCAATAGCAGGCCCATGGTTTCAACATCGTCGATTACTACCTCAGCGAAATGAGGGACTCCATGAACCTTATGGTTTGACTCCCGTAGGAGTCGCACCAAGTCGGAGGTAGGCAGATACGCCATTCGATAATCCCACCCGCCGTCGACTGCAGGCCTTCCCTCATGAAATTGACCTGGATTGATGACGCAAATGGTGCCTTGGCGCATCACCGCACGTTTGCCGTCCCCATCAAGAAAAGCCTGCGCACCTCGCTCGATCACGCCAAGCGCAAACTCGTCATGCGCGTGCGGGGGGAAACTATGAGTGCGATAACTTGCGCTCAGGAATTCGGCGTTGGCGAATCCAGGCTCGCGCCAATGTAGCGCTTGATTGGGGCGATTAATGCGAGGGGTCCGCATGGGGGGGCACTCGTGGGCGGGTGACGACGGCCACTAATTCTAATGCACTTCTGCCGCAGCAATGTAATTGCTTTGGCAATCTTTGGAACTCTTACGTGCCGTTAGGTGTTCTTCAAAGGCCGCTCTGCGAGGCTTAGAGGTAAGCGTCCGGTGATCTGCTGGATGGACGCTCACTCTTTTGCCTCGCACCTGCCGTCACAGTCATCGCGGAGGCATCAGTCCCGAGGCCTTTGAGCTAGCCTCGGCGTGAGGGTTCAATCTGCTTTCCGTACCGGGGGAAGTCCACACTGTCAAAAATATGGACGTAAGTGAACGGCCATGGTCCGCGCTATACATGCTAGAAAAGCACGAACCATGAAATCAATATTCGCGACGGAACAAACATTGCTTATAGGGAAATCGATTCGCACTTCCTAAGGAAGACTGTCGGTCTTCGCCGACGTGCGGGCAATATCACAAAGAGGAGACTCGCGATGATCCACCGAAACTATCTGCCGACCGTCCTAGCCACGTTCGTAATGTGTGCTGCCATTTTGCCAGCGTCGGGATACGCTGCTACCGCGGAATCCAGTGCTACGACGGCGAACGATTTGCCTGAGCCGGACAAATCATTTGTTCAAGCTGCGACCATGGCTTCGAGTAACGAGATTACGGCCGGCGATTTCGCGCTTAATAAATCACACAATACTGATGTTGAAAATTATGCTAAACGAATGATGTCGGAACATCGGATTATGGCAGTAAAACTGAAAGCTGCGGTCCCGTTGTCGGCACGTGCGCCCATGGGGAATGTTGATGCCGCGATGGTTAATGCCCTAAAAGATAAGCAAAGTGATGCGTTCAATATGGCATATATCAAAACCGTGGCGCTTGAGGGACACAAGACGGCAATTGCGGCTTTTGAAAACGAAGCGAGTAACGGCAAGAACAGCAGCCTTCGCGCATTCGCCGCAAAGCAACTGCCGGAGCTCCGTGAGCATTACCGCATGGCGCAGGAGCTGGCTAAAAAGAATCACGTGCTCGAATGACAACGCCCTTTATGGCGTAAGTTACCGACGGAAAGATTTGCAGGCATATATGGTGTAACGCGATCGCGGAAGCTGGGGCAAAGGGCGGTACCGTGTTCGAGTTAGGAACCTGATCGCCCGGGGAGAAACGTCGATCATCGCTGATGGATTCCAAATAATGATGCGTCGCGTGGGATGCAACCCCAACTTGTCGCTGCGTGAGCGACGATGCGGGTGATGCGTCTATTCTCAGGGAGACCACGCGATGTCGGACTGCGAACGCCTTGTGCTTGATGTTCCAGGCGTCGATTATCGCGGGTACCGGTCGAAAGCTGTTGCGTTTGGCGTGACACTCATAGACATCGTCTGCTGATTGCTACGTAGATCTGACTTGTGATCTTTTACGCAAAGTTCGTCGGGAATCGTGACGTAAGGCGGAGGGCCAACAAGATTCTTCCTTCCGTATCCTAAGCGTCAGAAAACAGGTCACAGCTTACCCCTTAGACCCCACAGGACTACACCGTCTTCTCGACTGCAAGCACAGTTACAAAGCCTTGCTTGCCAAAGTATTAAGGTCTGTTAGTGTCTGACAACCTGGAGGATTAAAAATGGTAACGATCAATGCGATGCAACTCTTCGATGGTGCGGCGCAGCATGGGATGGGAGACAGCCCTCGCGCGGAACTTTTTGCCAGTTGGATAAGCCGCAATCGCGAACTACTCGATACAAGTGATCTACACCTTCTGCTGTCAATTGGACAAGATATCCTTCGCGCAGAGCAAGAATATGTATGGGGTAAAAATCCAAATTGAGATTCGGCGGTTGGTAAGCGTATGGAATTTATAAATTTTTATTTCTTCGCGGCTGCATCTATCGGATCATTTGGGCTCCCGATTTTGTCGTGGATTAAAGGTCTAAAGAGGTGTGGCGTCGGCGGGATCTTCACGCTCTGGCCCTCGAAGTCAATGTAGGTCTTGCCTGGCTGCTGTTGGACTATATAGAGCTCCAGTCTGTTCCTGTGAACGACTCACTCGTCGTGATGCGCTACGCGGGAAGCGCCCGCGCCTTCCAGAATCAATTCCAGCTTTTCTATCTCACCCTCCGTCGCGTCGACGCGAACCGATAAGAAGATCGGCGTCTTGTTGGTGCGTTCTCTAGTAGGCTCACTCCCTCCCGAAACGGCTTCGCTGTGATCTTCGGCATGAAAAAGCTTAGCGACGATCGCGCCAAAGTGCCCTAGCGGGCCATCCTTCGACATAGGTGTTTCGGCGCCCTGTACTTTTTCACTCAACTTCGGATCTTTTTTCTCAGGCGTTGTGAGGCTGGGATAAGTGTCAATTTTTGCCATCGAAACGTCAGCGGCCACTAGCTTGTTGATTGCTGCTTTAGCTTCGACTTCCGAATCAAACTCCCCGATCACTATTTTCGTCATGTCTGGCTCCATCTGAATCGAGTGGATTTGTTAGATTGGGTGCTGGCTTGTAGTTCGGCAACTTGCACCGCAACTCCCATTGAACACACAGCAAGACTTGCACCCAATGCTAGATATTTATTTTTCGACACCTTGGGAATGGACCCTACGGAGGAGTCTGACGCGTGAAACGAAGACCAAATTGATCCACGAGAATGGCGCATCTAGACGGAGCGTGCGACCTTTCCGTCCGCTACTGCGCCTTCACGCCATCGGACGCTAGTAGCAGCGGCATCCAAACTTTGTCCACGATTTCTTCGATCGAAGCCTCTGAAACCGGGCGCAAGGTCATGTAAATATCGTGGCGTAGCAGGTCATATGGCAGGTCGATCACACGGGCGCAAGTCGGGAAGTCGCGAAGTTCTCCGCGTTTGACCCCGCGCTCGACGAACGTTTCAAAAGCCGCTTTTCCGTTTCGTTTCAACGACTGTCTCAGGTCGCTAAAACTCGATCCCGTTTGGCGGAAGTACGTCATCAACTGCGCGCCGATGAGTGCTGTCGAATCCTCACGGGTCTGATTAGTGTTGCGTGAGAATTCCAGCGCATCGTCGCGAAGATTCCCGGTATCGGGAAGATGAATGGGCTGTTTTCTCAAGTGATCGGGCACCGCCGCGAGCAGTAGGCTCGCTCGATCAGAGCAGCGCGGATAGATCACTGGACGACTGGTCTCTGCACGCGCCGCGACGGCTTCATATGTAGAGCCGTCATATCCTGTTTCGACCAAGACACTCCAGGCGGCGTCCATGATTGCTGGCTCCAACACAGTACCTAAGCTGTTAGTGACGGCGAATAAGTACTGAGAATCCTATATCGCGGTGATGGGATCCCCACGAATGCTGTCGAACAGCACGATCCAGTTCGAAATCAGAGATCCCGCATCCACTTCGCTGAAGAACCTCCTGGAGAACAGCGCAGTGCTATTTTTCGCATACGTACCTGGAGCACGAGCGCGAGATTATTTTGCCGCACGCGTGCATGCGCAGGCGAGCCAGATATTGACCTCAGGGGAATTATTCGAGTCGATCCAAGAGGGGATCAGAGCCCGGTTTGGTGATGCGAGGGCGGAAGAGCTGCACGCCACGGTGATATGCACGGTCACGAAGGTCCGCCCGGTCGTGGATCGGGGGCAATTATGGAACGAGAGTGCTGACTAACCAAGTCGCGGCGCCCGTGGCCCGGACGTAAAACCAGGGTAGTCACAAGTCAGTGCATGAAACGCGGCTGGTTGGACTCCCCGGTAGTACCGGGGGACGTCGTAAATCACGCGTATGTGTGTGTCGGCAACAGGTCGTGTGTATCGAGGACGTCATTGTCGATCTCCATGTCCTACGAAGATACCTACATCGCATCAATTCGCAAAAAACGAAGTGCCGCTCGAATACCCGAGACGCCAACGAATTTTCAGACTAGTCTGATTGCTGCGGCGCTGCTCTGAACGCTATCCTGGCTCGGTCACCTTAACCAAGGTGATCAGGTTTAGTAGCCTGAATACCAGTAAGGGAATCAATCTATTCGGATTGATTCCCGCAGTGTTGCACGTCCTATGGGCGGGCATTGCGAGGGAGCCGCAAGGCTGCCGGGTTTATTACTGGTCTCGGTCTACTAATCCTTTCATTGTTCGCCCACCATTTTCAAACTTGGTGGGTCGACACACATAAAAGGACCGCGCCATGCATACCATCCCACCTGCCGCACTTCCTCTGCATGCTCAATCAGACGCGTTTTACGACCGCGTCGACACGCTCTCGATCAAACTTCTTCGCGTTATTAAAACTCTGCGCCTGCACGCCGATTTGGCCGGTGTGGACGACTCACGCGAGGTTACCCTCGATGCCGAAACGATCGGCATTGCGATGGATGGCATCGCCGACGATCTTGATGAAGCGCGAGTAACGCTATTGGGATTGGCGAAGCCAATAAAACACTGAGAAGGTGTTCGCATGCTGGCCAGTACATCGCTTTCGCAGAACCCCGAGGCAGACCGCATCACATTGCGGGCGATTCAATGCCTAACCCCATGACCGTCGTTAAAAGTGGTGGTTCCCTGTGTTACTCCCGTCAGATAGGCGGGCGCAGCGGCCGGTTACAAGTATCCTTATGTGGATTCCTGTGATGGATGAAAGCCGATGACTGCCCTCCACTTAAGCTTACGCACTCCTCGAGGCAAGGCCGCACATTGACCTGATCGAACTAGGCGAAATCCATCGTAAAGCTGCTTGGGCTTTTTGATTCCGTCGGGCTCGAACGCCTAGCGCTGTCTTTGGGACATGCACGCACGCGAGAGTCAAACGCTCGGACCCAGCGCTGACGTATTCGATGTTGGAATATTCGCCCTAACAGGGGCGCACACCATCGGAAGATGGAACGCGATACAGCACGGTGCATTTGAGAGTCTGCTAGCGTACTCGGTCGGCACTACAGCAAGATCGTTTTGCCTATTTCCTGGGACAATGCAGTCAGCCTTTCTCGATCCGGTTTTTCCAATTGGTTCCAGCGTAGATCTACCGATTTCAACGTACTGTTTTCACGCAGCGCAGCGGATAGGGTCGATATCGCTTTAGGATGCATTGCCAATCCGTTGCCGCGAAGGTCGATCGAGGTCAGACTTGTGTTTTCGCGTAGTACGCCAGCTATAGCCTCGGCGACTTGGATACTGCTTCCTAGATAATTCGCGCTCAAATCAACCGAAGTCAAGCTGCTGTTCATACGCAGAGCACCTGCTATGGCACGCACGCAATCCGAGAGACATGGCCCGAGCCAGTTGTAGCTCAGGTTAATCGAGGTCAGGGTGTCATTCTCACTCAGTGCAACTGCTATCGCTTGCGTACTTTCCCAGCAGAATCCCAAAGAAGCGTTGCGCAGATTAAGGGACGTCAGTGCGCGATGACCACGTAGCACCTCTGCTATCGTCCGAGCACTATCAGGAGACAGGCCGAAGCCGATGTTGTTGACGATAAGCTGTTTCAGTGACCGATAGCGGCTGATTTTGAGCGATGATATGGCGCGCGGATCTGTAATCGCCAGGCACCGTATTGTGCCCTTTGCAACATCGCAAAACCACACAGAAGTCTCTCGAAAACGCTTACGGACTTCGGGGCCACCTATCGTCGCAATCAGTGACGCAAGCTCTGCGGGAAGAGAGGTCAGTTCCGCCTGTCTCACGCACGTCGACGAATCCGGAGGCGATTCCGCAGCAGCAGTAGCCGGCGATGATTCGGGAGAATAATAAGAAATACTGCTACCACCGCGGCTGATATCCATAATCGCCTCAGTCATCGTCATGATAAGCGTCGACGCTAACATACTGGCTCAGCGCTATCGCATACGCAGACGAAGTCCCGAACCAAAAGCAGTTCCATTCGTGCTGTTTGTCCGGAAAAAGCGGTCGCGTTCCGGATTCACGAAGACATGTGCGAGATTTGTCTGTCCCTTAATGAATGAGTCTCAGAATCTTCTCGACGCGCATCCAATGGGGATATCAAACATCAGCGCGATGGACCCCGCACAGCCTGGGCGCTAGATCGCACTGCACCGCAGGTGAGTCTGTTCCGTCCAATGCGGCCGGCTCCTGGAGCATATTGCTTTTAAAACGTCGTCCCCACACCCACGCCCACCACCCACGGATCGATCTTCAATGTCCCGAGTGACGCTCCTCCCAGCGTCGGATCCGTGCGCATCCACAACTTCTTCAAATCGAGATTGACGAAGATCCGCTTGCTCACCTGCACGTCCACACCAATCTGCAACGCGGGCCCGAAGCTATTGCGCTTTACGCCAACGCCTTCACCGCCATAGCTGAGCTTGTCGTTATAAAACCAGCTGTAGTTAACCCCCGCACCCACATACGGTCGCACCTTACCTTCCGGATTAAAGTGCCACTGCGCCGTCAAAGTTGGCGGCAACACGCTCAGGCCGCCCAAGCTGCCCGCATTTGATGTCACCTTATGGCGCGATGTCCCCAGGATCAATTCCACGCCGATATGCTTGCGGACCATATACGTGAAATCGATTTCCGGCACCGTGGCCTCGTTTACCGACGTACCGAGCGCGGACAAGGTGCCGCTCGTATGGACGTCCGGCCGAATGCTGACGGCTCGCACCCGCGCAATGATGTCGCCTTGATCGGCGAAGCTGGCAGTACTGGCAAGTAAGCCGAGCACGGCTGCGGCGATTTTAAGATGCTTCACGCTGATCACCCTTGAAAGAAACACGGTCTCGTTTTCGACGGAGCCATCTTCTTCCAACGGATCTTGCCCGGCGTTGACCTTCGTCAAGTTATGACTGTTGCGGCAAGTATTCTCGACCCGCTCTCGGAGCAACGCGTCGCCCGCGCAACGCGGCGTCGTTCTGTCGCATGGGCCGCGGTGCCGGACTTGATGTAGATCAAGCTTTGCGCGCATTGCCGCGCCCATACTCCGCTTGTCCATTTATGGGATGACAGGAAAGCGACTTTCTGCTCGATTTTCATACAACCGCCGCTCACGACCGTCGCATGAATTCTCGATAAAAGTTGGCCGCTGAACGAATATTGGCTTCGGGGAGCAAGGCTCATGGTTAACGCAACAGTCGTCGAGTTGTCGCGCATACAGTTTGCGGCAACGGCGCTATATCACTATCTCTTCATACCCGTCACGCTTGGCATGACGTTCTTTCTCGCGGCGATTGAGACGGTGTATGTCGTCACGGGCAAGCCGATCTATAAACAAATGGCCCAGTTCTGGGCCAAGCTCTTTCTCATCAACTTTGCGCTAGGCGTCGCTACCGGCCTGACGATGGAGTTCGAGTTCGGCACGAACTGGTCGTTCTATTCCAGCTTCGTCGGCGACGTTTTCGGTGCACCGCTGGCGATCGAAGGCCTGATGGCATTCTTCCTGGAGTCGACCTTCATCGGCATGATGGTCTTCGGCTGGGAGCGTCTCGGGCGCGGTAAGCATCTGGCCGTGACCTATCTGGTGGCGCTTGGCTCGAACCTGTCGGCGCTGTGGATTCTGGTGGCGAATAGCTTCATGCAGTCGCCGCATGGCTTGGCCTTCGACTATCACACGCTGCGCCTGCAATTGACGAACTTCAGCGATTTGATCTTCAGCAATGAAGCGCAAGCGAAGTTCGTGCATACCAGCGTGGCCGGCTATGTCACGGCGGCTATCGCGGTATGCGGCATCAGCGCCTTCTATATGGCACGTGGCCGCCATCTCGAATTGGCACGTCGATCCTTCCGCATGGCGGCCGTGTTCGGGGTATTGGCAACCGCTGGCGTCATCACGCTCGGCGATGCGCTCGGTTTCATCGGCGGCAATGCGCAACCCGCAAAGCTGGCCGCGATGGAAGGCATCTGGCAGCCGGAAGCCGCGCCGATGTCCTTCAATGCCATCGCGTTCCCATCGCAGAAGGATCAGAAGAACTACGGCGCCGTTCAAGTGCCGTATGTCTTGTCCCTGCTCGAGACGCACTCGTTGACCGGCACCGTTCCGGCCATCAGCGAACTAGAGAAAGAGGCGGAGGCCCGCGTTCGCAGCGGCATTCCAGCGGTACAGGCACTGCAAGTTCTTGCGACGCACCCGGAGGATAGCGCCGCGCTCGCCCTGTTCAACGAACATAAGAACGACCTCGGCTACGGTTTTCTGGCACAGCGCTATACCGACGATCTGTCCACGCTGACGCCGGCGCAAGTCACGCAGACGGCGAAGGACTCCATTCCGCCGGTGGCCCCGGTGTTCTGGGCGTTCCGCCTGATGGTGGGCCTGGGTCTGGTGATGTTCGCCTTCTTCGTGCTGGCCATGATCTTCAGCGTGCGCAACGACGTGCATAAGCGCGGCTGGTTCCTGAAGATCGTGCCGTGGTTGATCCCGGTGCCCTTCCTTGCGAACGAGTGCGGCTGGGTCGTCGCCGAGGTCGGACGCCAACCGTGGACCGTCTACGGCGTGCTGCCGACCTGGATGTCGGCGTCCACCCATAGCGTCGGCTATATGGTGTTTTCCTTGATCGGCTTCGTCTCGATTTACACGATCTTCATCATCATCGAAATGACGCTGATGGTGAAGGCAATCAAGCAGGGCCCGGATGAGGTGCATGTACACGACGTCCCGGTTGCCGATCTGCTGCCTGGTTTTGCTGGTATGTCCGCGGCAGCGCGCCGTACGGAGATTTAAGCGATGGAACTCTATCTCGGATTGAAAGTGGTCTGGTGGCTGATCGTCGGCGTCGTGTTGATCGGCGTGGGTGCGATGGTCGGCATGGACATGGGGGTCGGCACCTTGCTGCGATATGTCGGGCGCAGCGATATCGAACGACGCGTCGCGTTGAACGTCGTGGGGCCGCATTGGGAAGGCAATCAGGTCTGGTTCATCCTGGGCGGTGGCGGCTTGTTTGCCGCATTCCCCTTGATCTACGGTACGGCGTTCTCCGGCTTCTACATCGTCATGCTGCTGCTGCTGTGGAGCATGATCGTCCGGCCGCTCGCCTTCGAATACCGCAGCAAGCTGCCGGGCCAGAACTGGCGCAATGGCTGGGACTGGATGTTGTTCGTCAGCGGTTTTGTGCCGATGCTGGTGTTCGGCGCCGCCATCGGCAACGTACTGCAAGGCGTGCCGTTTCATCTGTCGTGGAACATGACGTCGTACTACACGGGCAGCTTCCTGTCCTTGTTTAACCCGTTTGCGATCCTCTGCGGTCTGTTGTCGGTCACGCTGTCGTGCTATGTGGGCGCGGCCACCATCAGCAACGGTACGGAGGGCGTGATGGCGGACCGAGCACGTCGAGCCGGCGTTATTTCAGGATTGGCTTCCTTCGTGCTGTTTGCGTTGGGCGGTGTCTGGCTCCACTCGTTGACCGGCTATGTCTTGACAGGCGGCCCGACGCCGGGCGCCGTGCAAACCCCGCTGCAGCAAAGCGTCATGCCGCAGTTAGGCGCCTGGTTCACGAATTTCTCGGCGCATCCGGTGTTGTGGGTGCTTCCGATCGCTGCGTTAGCGGCGCTGTTGCTGGGGAGTGCCGCAATCGGCGCCCGTCGCGGCTATCTGGCGTGGTGGTTAGGTCTGGTGGTGTGGGCCGGCGTGATCGGCTCGGTTGGCGCGGCGATGTTCCCGTTCATGATGCCGTCGAGTGCCGAACCGTCGCATAGCCTGACGATCTGGAACGCTAGTTCGAGTGAATTGACGCTCGCCTGGATGCTCGGATTTGCCGTCGTGTTCGTGCCGCTGATCATCTGGTACACGAGCTGGTGCTTCTATGTGATGCGCGGCAAGGTGTCCGCCGATCACGTCGCCGCCGACGACCACGCCTACTAAGGACCTGATCATGAAAATCTTTCTGCAATTCGTCATATTGATGATCATCGGTGGCTTGGCCATTCTGCTGGCGATCGTGTTGGGCGATCGGGGCGCCTGGTACCTGGCCTGGCTGCTGGGGACGGTCGTCATCGTCTTGATCGCCGCGGCAGCCGGTTTGATGCTGGATACCCAGGACGAGCGCGAGACCTCTCGCTAAGTCCCTCGCGCGAGACGTCTCGCGCGACGCTTTTCACGCGGCTGACTCGCCGCGATCACGAGGTGTACGATGGCTTCCACCGAGCGACTTATCGAACGTCCGGCCGATTGGTTGAAAATGCGTGCCAAGTCCGTGCGCGGTTTGATCGGCTGCTCGATGGCCGCAAGCGCGTTGTCGGCAGTGCTGTTGTGCGTTCAGGCATGGATTCTCGCGCAAGACTTGTATGCGGCATCTTTTCTGCATCAGCCATGGCATCGCTTCCTATCGTCGGCGGCATTGTTCGCGGCCTGCGCAGTAGGGCGTTTCGGCTTGGCGATGGTGAGTCGGCACTACGGTTTCCGCGCCGGGCGCCAGCAGGTCAGTGAGATTCGGCAGTCCGTTCTGGGCCATCTGCAGCGCTTGGGGCCTTCGTGGATGGCACGGGAATCCAGTGGCGTCTGGGTCACCCGGGTCGTAGACGGCACCGAAGCGTTGGAAGCGTACTACGCGCGTTACTTGCCGCAGATGGTCTCCGCCGCATTACTGCCGGTGGTCGTGTTGATCGCGGTTTTCCCATCGGATTGGATTGCCGGTGTCGTGCTCTTGGTGACTGCGCCTCTTGTGCCGGTCTTCATGATTCTGCTCGGCAATGCGGCCGAGCGCGCCAGCCAGCGTCGCTGGTCCGTGCTGACAAGGCTTGGCGCGCAGTTCAACGATTTGCTGCAAGGCCTGGTCACGCTGCGCTTGTTCGGCGCAGGCGAGCGCGCGAGCCTGTTGTTGGAGACCGGCAGCGAAACCTACCGACGCGGCACGATGCAGGTGCTGCGCGTGGCGTTTCTCTCGTCGTTCGTACTGGAGTTTTTTGCGACGGTCAGTATCGCCGTGGTGGCGGTATTGATCGGCTTTCGCTTGTACTGGGGCCAGCAGGTGTTTTCGCACGCGATGTTCGTGCTGTTGCTGGCGCCTGAATTCTACCTGCCGCTGCGTGGCCTGGGTGCTCTGCGTCATGTGAAGATGGACGCTATGGCGATCGCCACAGATGTTCGTCTCTTGCTGGAGACGCCGATTTCGTCGGAGGCATCGGCGGAAAAAACGCCGGAATCAGCAAACGACAGTCCACGGTCGGCGTGTTCCGCCATGGCATCCCAGAATAAAGCGCCAACGGTGTCATTGGCGAATGTCAGCTTCTGCTATGCCGAAGCACGCGGTGCGCTGCACGATGTCAGCGCGACTTTCCCCGCCGGCCGAACGACAGCGATCATCGGCCCGAGCGGTGCGGGAAAAAGCACGTTGCTGCAACTGTTATTGGGATTGGAGCAGCCTCAGCTAGGGAGCGTGCTCGTCGATGGCGTTGCGCTGACGCAGATCGATAGCGCGATGTGGCATCGACAAATCAGTTGGGTGCCACAACGTCCGCGGTTGTTTGCTGGCAGCTTGCGAGAAAACATCCTGATTGCGATGCCCGATGCCGACGACGCCGCGCTGCGGGCCGCAGCGTCTCGTGCCGCATTGGATCCGATCATCGCGTGCTTGCCGCGTGGCTGGGAGACGCCGCTGGGCGAGCATGGTTACGGCTTGTCGGGTGGCGAAGCACAGCGAATCGCCCTGGCGCGCGCCTTATTACGAGATGCGCCTGTATTGATCCTCGATGAGCCGACGCAGCAGTTGGATCCGGCGTCCATAGATGTCATCAATCAAGTACTGGCGCAACGCGCGGCAGACGGACGGACGATTATTCAGGTGGGGCATAGGATGGCGCTGGCCGAGCGCGCCGACCACGTCGTAGTGCTCGATGCGGGACGCGTCGTGCAACAAGGCAGCCCTGCGGAATTGAAACAAGCGGATGGTCTCTACGCCAGCTTGCTGGAAGCGGATGGTGTGCTATGAAAACGCAAGCGATGCAAGCCAGGACGCAAATGAATTCGAACGCCGCGACGTCCTGGCATGTGTTCTGGCGCGTGCTGACACTGTTCACGCCCTACCGCAAGCGGATGGTCGTGGGCGTCTTGCTTTCCAGCGTGGCTGCCATTGCCGGCATCGGCTTGATGGGCATGTCCGGGTGGTTTCTCGCCAGCATGGGTCTAGCCGGCGTTGCGGGCGTCAGCATGAATTATTTCGTGCCTGCTGCAGTCATTCGTGGCGCGGCGATCGTGCGTACGGTGGGCCGCTATGCGGAGCGGCTTATTAATCACGATGTCACGCTGCGTGTGGTGAGTCATTTGCGGGTCTGGCTCTTTAGGCGCTTGTTGCCGTTGGCGCCTGCGCGGACCGGCTTTCTCGGTCATGCCGCGCTTTTTTCGCGCTTGCGTGCCGATGTCGATCGACTCGAGCATGCCTATCTGGCAGTCCTCTTGCCGATCCTCGTTGCCGCGATCTCCCTGCCGCTGGTGACCATCGTACTTGCCTGCTTCGTGTGGCCGGTGGCGGTGGTCAGCGTCGCGATGGTGTTGCTCGTGGCAGTCGCTTTGCCAATCTGGCTCGCCCGCCGGAGTGCCGCCGCATCGGTAGCGGTGGTCGAGCTTGAAACGACGCTCAGAACGTTGACCAGCGACGCCTTACTGGGTGCGGCCGAATTGCGGCTCTACGGCGGTGAGTGCCGTCATGCGGCGCGCATTGCGGCGCTTACTTCAGAGCATGGTCGTCGCCGTGCCCAATTGGATCGCTTGCAAGCCGGTGGCAGTGCGGTCGTGGCGCTGGCTGCACAGTGGACCACGATTGCGAGCTTTCTCCTGGCGGCGCGCGAGTTGGATCAGCACCACCTTGGCGCGGCGCAGTTATCGATGGTCGTGTTGCTGGCCTTGGCGCAGTTCGACGTGTTGGCCAGTCTGCCTGAAGCGATCAGCCAGCTTGGCGCCACGCTGGTATCGGCGGGACGCGTGTTCGCGTTGATCGATGCGACGCCGGCGGTTGAGGAATCGTCGGAATCGGGGGGCTTGCCGATGATCGATGCGTCCCGGCCCGCTGCAGTGGATATCCAGTTTCGCGATGTCTGGCTGCGCTATCCCGAAAATACCGCGGCGTCTTTCGGCGCGTCAGATGTCGGGCACGCTTTTGCAAAGCACGAGGCGGCAGGGTGGGCGCTACGTGGCGTGAATCTGGACGTGCCTGCGGGGCACCGGATCGCGATCGTCGGTCCCTCGGGTGCGGGGAAAAGCAGTTTGATCGGCGCCTTGCTGCGTTTCTACCCGATTCAAAAAGGGCAGATACGCGTGGGGGATCGCGCGGTGGACGCGCTTGCCGGCGATGCCGTGCGTGAGCTGATCGCGGTAGTCGAACAACGGACGCATATTTTTAATGGCACGCTGCTCGACAATCTCCTGGTCGCACGGCCCGACGCAACCACCGAGCAGATTCGCGACGTCATCGTCGCGGCCCAGCTGGAGCCGATGCTGAACAGCCTGCCCGAGGGCTTGCATACCTGGTTGGGCGAGGGCGGCGTGTTGCTGTCGGGTGGGCAAGCGCGGCGAGTTGCAATCGCGCGTGCCTTGCTGGCAGACCGTCCGATTCTGGTAATGGACGAACCGACCGAGGGGCTGGATGCGGCAACGGCACGATCGCTATACCGTGCACTGGCGCATTTGATGGAGGGGCGTACGGTGATCCTGATTACGCATCGGCTCGAAGGCTTGGCGAACCTGGTCGACGAAAGGCTGACGTTGCGCGATGGTGCCTTCGTTGCAGAGACGCCAATGAAGATCACGCCGAGAGCCGAAGTGACGCAGGGAAGCCGCTTCCGATTCGAGGTCGCACGTAAAGGAGATGCCATCTAGGCGGCAAATGTTTGTAGAATCCGCTTCTCGACTTTCTCATCGTGCTAAGTCGTTTTCGGACCGTCTTTAAAATGAATGTATATCGTGCGTTGACGCTCTGTGCCTCCCTGAGTTTCGCCTTGATCGGATGCGCGCTTGACGATGACCCGAATAGCTTGATGGCAGCGCAGGCGCATGCACGACAGATCGCGGCCGCCGCTCGCTTGCAGCGTATCGACATACCGACAGCCCGCTACACTATCGCGACGTTTTCGCGCTTGCAGAGCGCGGACAGGCCGATACGTGTCTACATTGAAGGCGATGGCCTGGCATGGACGCAGGTCGATCTACCGTCGCTCGACCCAACGCCGCGGCAAGCTACGGGCTTGCTGCTCGCGGCCAGCGATACTAGCGACAACGTCGTCTACCTCGCGCGCCCATGTCAGTTCGTGGAGGGACCGGCGCGTCACGGGTGCCGTATTCCCGATTGGACGGATGCCAGGTTTGCGTCACGAATTGTCGATGCAGAGAACGCGGCGCTCGACACATTCGTCGCGCGAGCCCCAGGACAGGGCGTCGAGCTGGTGGGCTATTCCGGCGGCGGCGCGATAGCCATCTTGATGGCGGCCCGGCGACATGACGTCATGTCGATCCGCACCGTTGCCGGAAACCTGGAGTCAGAAGCGGTCAATCGACTTCATAAAGTCAGTGCGATGCCCGCATCTCTCGACCCGTTGAACGTGGTAGGGCGCGTCGCGACGATTCCGCAAGTGCACTTTACCGGCGCACGCGATACGGTGGTTCCTCCCGTGATCGCACACGACTTCGTCGAGCGGATACAGCTTAGCCATGGCCGCTGTGCAAGCACCGTCGTGGTTCCCGAAATGTCACACGAAGGTGCCTGGGCTTCCGTTTGGCCGGCCTTGTTGCAGCGGCCATTGTGCGCGACTTAGCCCCCCCGAGCGTCTATTCAATAGGTGGCACGGACAGACAAATCAAACGGTTGTATGAATGTATTTGCTGTATCTAATTTGATACAAAGCATGTCGCGACGAAAAATAACCATCACTTATTAAAACGAAAATAAAACCCGTGATGATAAAGTTTCGATCGAAATCTCGTCGTAGTACAAGCATGTCGATGCGCTACCGGGGACGAGAGATTGCATCTGAACAAATCGAATTAAAAAACCAATGAATCGCATTTTTCGTAGCGTCTGGAGTCATCGTCTGCAATGTTTCGTGGTGGCAGACGAGCGTGCAAGATCAAACGGTAAGTCGTCTTCCTCAGCATTGCGTCGTATCGCTCCCATACTGGCGGCCAGTGCGGCGATGATGGTGCTGTCCGAGCAAGCGCATGCGGTTCCGGTGACGTCTCCCGCGTGCTCCGATTCGTCCACTAGCACTTGCACGTTCTCCTCAGGCGGCGTTTATACGAATGCGAGCGGCAATACCGTGACAGCCACGGGTGGCACGGCGTTGCCTTATGCTGTTTATGTCACCAATGGCACGACGCTGACGAACTATGGCACGATCGATGGCACCTCGGCAGGCTATGACGCTGTACAAGTTGGTAACGGCAGCGGTAATACGCGCGTTGGTACACTTCAAACGTTGAACAACTACGGCCTGATCACGAGCACGAATGGGGCGTCGTTCCCGAGTTCGGCAGGAACGGCGATCGATGTGATTGCGAACAGCAATGCGTCCGGATTAGTGATCAACAACGCCGGCACGATTACCGGGGGCATGTTCGCGATCGTTGGGAACAGCGAAACGGTCACGCTCAACATTCTGGGCACGACGTCGGCGATCAATGGAGACGTATATGGCGGTCTGATCACGGTTAATCTCGCGACGGGCGCCACGTTTACGCAGGTGAACGACTTTGGCGTCAGCGCATTGAACATCGCGGATGGCGCAACATGGGTGGTTGGCGCAACGCGCAATACGTCGTTCAATCTGTCCAACGCTATCACGACCTACAATGCTACGGGCGTCACTAACGCCGGCACCTTCGAAGTGCAGGCGAATCAGACTCCAACGATCGACGGTAATTACACGCAGACGTCCACCGGTGTGTTTCGTACCGATGTAGGAACCGACGGCACGTATGGCAAGCTGAATGTAACAGGCACCGCAACGTTCGCCGCCGGCACGACGATCGACGTCAACGTTGCCAATTCGTCGTTTAATTTCACCACTGCTGCGCTGAGCGGCATTATCACCGCCGGCACCTTGGTTCAGAGCGGCTTCACCGTGACGGACAATTCCTTGCTGTTCAACTTTGTACCGGTCGTGAGCGGCAACACGGTCGGATTGCAAGTGGTAGCGGCATCGACCAGTGGCACCGGAACGGGAACTGGCACTGGCAATGGTACTGGTACTGGTACTGGTACTGGTACTGGTACTGGTACGGGAAGTACCGATACGGGCAGCAGCGGAACATCGACAACGAGCCCTGTCACGACTACGAGCAATACGAGTGGTGCGGATTCCGTCACGTCGTCCGTCTCGATACAGCATGCGAGCGCGGCCCGTGGCGCGGCTGGCGTGCTTGACAGTTTCGTGGTCAATTTCGCGGCAAACGGCACGACCGGTAACAGCGATATGGATACGGTGATCAGTGCAATGGGGCGCTTGTCGACGGCTGCGCAGGTAAGCAATGCCGCCAAGCAGACGCTGCCGGTACTGGCAGGTAATGCTGTTGCGGGCGTACAGGATACGTTGTCGCAAACCCAATCGGCGGTATCGGCGCGGCAGAGCACGCTGACGGGGATTTCGAGCGGCGAAGCCGTGCTGGCAAACAAAGCCGCATGGGTGAAGCCATTCGGCTCGCATGCGGCCCAAAGCGGATACGACGGCTTATCCGGGTTCCAGGCAAACAGTTTCGGCTTGGTCGCGGGAGCGGACGCCAATGTTTCCGGCGCAGATCGCGTCGGCGTGGCATTGGCATATGGTCATAGCCATCTCAATAACAGCGACAGCGATGCGCCGAGCACGGCCGATGTCAACAGCTATCAAGCTATTCTGTACGGCACCCACCGTATCGATGAAATCACGAATGCCGATTTCCAGCTCGACGGTGGCTATCACCGCACGAGCGGTGCACGACTGATCAGCTTTGGTGGCCTCAGTCGTAATGCCAGCTCCGGCTTCAATGGTTATAGCGGGCACGCTGGAATCGGCTTGTCGCGCACGATCCCGCTGCCGTTGAATCATGCCTACTTCACGCCCCGTTTGAGCATGGATTACACGTGGATTCGCGAGGGCGGCTATCAGGAAACGGGGGCCGGTGCGTTGAATCTGAACGTCGGCGGCCATACGACGCAAGCGCTGATTTTCCGCTTCGGTAATCAGCTGGATCAGTACATCACCGACCGCATTAAGGTCTCGCTCTCGCTGGGCGCCGGCTATGACGCATTGGCGCGCCAGAACTTGATTTCATCGAGTTTCGTCGGTGGCGGTGCGACGTTCTCCACGTACGGTGTGCGCCCCAGTCACTGGTTAGTCGATGGTGGGCTGGGTATTTCGGGACAGTTGAGTTCGGCGACGACCTTGTCGTTGGATTACGCGGCGGAAGGGCGGCAGCATTACACCAATCAAACCGTGTCTGCGAAACTGCGCGTGGCGTTCTAAGCGCGGCGGCAATCCTCTCCTCCGCAGCGCCCGCCATATAGCCTTCGCCGCCTACCGCGCCGATGGGCGGATGGGCGCAAGCGGCCTGGCCGGATGGCGCGTCGAGAAAGCCGCAGCAATGGCGGCCGGTCGCCATCCCCATGGTGCCTGAGATCCTGGCGATGCGAAAAAGCCTATTGTCCTGGCGATGCGAAAAAGCCTATTGCAAAGAAGGCTTTCGGTAGTGGCGTTTTGAGATGAGCGCCTGCGGAGGCGGCCGACTACGGCGCGTCGCGCGTCTGCTTCCGTGCGAAGGATGGGTAGGTGAGCAGTTCAAACGCCGGTCGTCAAAACAAGCTTGCCGCGCGCGCGTCCCGCAAGACTGATATCAAGCGCCTCGCGCCAGTCCTCCAAGGCGAAGGTGCGGGCGACGGGTATGGCGAATTGCCCCTTGGCTGCCAGTTGCCCGTAATCACCGAGCACATCCCAGCGCAGTTTGAAACCGCCTTCGGCTTCGACGTTTTCTGCGCCGGTGCGGACGCCGGTCTTCGCTGCGCCTTCGAAGTCGGTGATCGTGATGACGCGTGCGACATCTCCGTCCGCGATGGCGATCAAATCGGGTAGTGCGCTGGGAGTGCCTGCTTTCAAGTTGACGGGCGCCGCGTCCACGAGAACGTCGGGTGTGTAGCCGTCAAGGGCGCGGACTCGCTCTACCATTCCTGCACCGTGCGCGACGACGACGGCCCCCATAGAGCGGAGCGATGGGCCAAATGTCTCGCCGGCCGAGGCGATGACGCGGGCGCCTAACTTAAGCGCCATTTGGACTGCGGCAAAGCCGACCATCGTGCCGGCGCCATTGATGAGGACGGTTTGACCCGCTTGCAGCCCTGACCATGCAAGGTAGCGTGCTGCCGTTTCGACAACCATCGGAAGCGCTGCCGCATTGATATGCGACAGTGCATCGGGAAGCGCACTCCAGTGGTAAAGGATGGCGTAATCGGCCGCGCCGGCAGTGGGATAGTTTCTGAAATCTGCGGGGCCGAACACGGCGTCTCCCACATTGACGTCGTGCACGCCGCTGCCAACAGCGGTGACGATGCCCGATACATCCAGTCCGATACCGCACGGTAATGCGCGAGCAGACATCCCTCGGCAGAGCGCCCAGTCTGCAGGGTTTAATCCGCAGGCATGGACCCGCACCGCGACGCATCCAGCGCCCGGAGAGGGTAACTCCGTGTGTTCGAGCCGAAGTACGTCGGCAGGTTCGCCAAAATCGTGAAAGCGGATCGTTCTCATCGTCTTAGCCGTCATTCGTTCTCCATGCAAAACGTGGCAATAGCAAAAGTCAGTCCCTGACACAGAGACTAAGATGGTTGTCAGTGACTGTCAATGCATGAGTTTCCCGGTCTGGCCATCGGCGCGGGTAAGAACGATCGACGCATGGAGCCGCAGTGTGCGTCTTCCACTCAGGGCGGATTCCGAGAATGTCTCTCCACACGCATCGCCGTTCTAAGTCTCGGCTGCGCTGCGTGTGCGTTGTTCGCAAACAAGAACCACGGTCCACGTACTATCTAGTCGGTGGAAAAGTCACCGCTCACGCCGCTTCAGCCTCTTTTCTTGCTGTCACGTAATCTTTTCAAGGCTTCCTCTGCTCGGGTCGCTGCCGTTTGATCCACGCGTTCCGACAGAACGCCAACGAAATCGACGAGCTGGTTTTCAGTCAAGCCGACATTCAGCGAAATGCCGAGGTGCGATTGCAATTGCGAATCGGCGCCGTCCAACGCGGCGAGCATACTGATTGTCGCAAGCTCCCGGACCTGCCAATCAACGCTATCGCGCGAAAAGATATCGCCGAATAGATGGGTTTTCAAGAACGTCCCAATCGCTGGGG
Organism: Robbsia sp. KACC 23696; assembly: GCF_039852015.1. Classification (NCBI taxonomy): domain Bacteria; kingdom Pseudomonadati; phylum Pseudomonadota; class Betaproteobacteria; order Burkholderiales; family Burkholderiaceae; genus Robbsia; species Robbsia sp. KACC 23696. Next base: position 577,445 of record NZ_CP156626.1, read on the forward strand.
CGAAATCAAAAAGCGCGCCTTTGACGGGCGCCCCGACGAGCGCCGTCTGGTTGCGCGTGCCTACGTCGAGAAGTGCAGCAGCTACCGGGGCAATGTGACTGGGCTCCGGGCCGACAATGTCCGCGAGCCCGCGTTCACGCCGCGTTTCGACGACGTTCATCAATGCACTCAGCGCGTTCAAGCTTCTGGGAAAGCCCGCATAGGCATACGCCTGGACGAGCAGCTCTTTGATGGCATTGATGGGCAGACCCGAATCGAGTCCGGTATGCAAGGCGAGGTTTAATTTTTGCATATCGCCGGATGCGGCAAATGCGGCGATCGGAACGACGGCCTTCTGCGTATCAGAAAGGCGGTTCTCTTCAGATAGTGGGGAAGACACGTTTGAGCACTCCGTCGTTTTTTTTCAAGATGCAACATTGCAGTCGGCCGTCGCGGCGCTATGCTTACCGCAGCGATGTCACTCAGTCTGTGACGAGGTCGCCTGCGTTGTACTGCGCGTCGGTGACGGGCTCCATCCAGTCGACGTTCTTACCATCGACAGACTCGACGATCGCCAAGTGCGACATGGCAACCGTCGGCGAGGCGCCATGCCAGTGCCTGCGCTTGCACGGGCAGCAGATGACGTCGCCCGCGCGGATCTCCGTTTTTGGCCCCCCTTCACACTGCGTCCAACCCACACCGGACAGAACGACCAAGGTTTGACCGAGCGGATGCGTGTGCCAATTGGTACGTGCCGAGGGCTCGAACGTTACGATGGCCCCGCCCGCGGTGCCCGGTGCTTCCACTTGGAACGCGCTATCGATGCGTACAGAACCGGTGAAGTAGTCTGCCGACCCTTTTACGGAGGGCTTGGCGCCATTGCGAATCACATTCATCGTCCAACTCCTTATCTTGTTAAACCGCGTCAGACTTCCAGGAAGTCCAGCGTCATTTTCTGCACCGCATCGGCCATCTCATGGCGACATCATAGGGGGCGTGATCCCAACGATAAAGGCCATAAAACCGCAAGATGTCATGAATGCAGTTCATGAATTTGGGATGCTGTTTTAAGTTGTCGATAGTGCGCGGGCGAAATACGCGCCATGTGTTGCGAACGCATCGATTCATGCATACCATGCATGTCAGCATCCTCGCGCGCAGGGCAATGCCTGACGCCGAATCGTCGGACAATGATTTAAGAAACACGTAACGAGGCGAGCTACGGGTCCGGGATCAATCGTTTCAGGAGATCGGTTGTGCAATACACGCATATGGGAAGAGCGGGCCTGAAGGTCAGCAGACTTGCCTTGGGCACGATGAATTTTGGTATGTCGACTGATGTGGCGGACAGTTTCAGCATCATGGATGCGGCGGTCGACAGCGGTATCAATTATTTCGATACGGCAGACGTGTATGGCGGCTCTCAGAAACCCGGCCTCGAAAAAGGCTATGGCATCTCCGAGCAAATCATCGGAGACTGGCTCGCCAAGAGCGGCAAGCGCAATCGCATCGTGTTGGCGACAAAAGTCTATGAGCCAATGGACACCGGGCCCAACGATCGTCGTCTATCCGCCTATCACATCAGAAGGGCATGCGATGACAGTCTGCGGCGCTTGAAGACCGACCACATCGACGTGTATCAGATGCATCACATCGACCGTCAGACGCCGTGGGAGGAGATCTGGCAGGCAATGGAACTGCTGGTGCAACAAGGCAAGGTCTCCTACATCGGCAGCAGTAACTTTGCAGGGTGGGACATCGCCACCGCGCAGTCGTCTGCGATGGCCCGTCATTTCATGGGTTTGATTTCGGAACAAAGCATCTATAACCTCACCGCGCGAACGATCGAACTCGAAGTCATTCCCGCATGCCGTCACTTCGGTCTGGGCTTGGTGCCATGGAGCCCGCTTGGAGGCGGCTTGCTGGGCGGCGCTTTGCAAAAGGCCGCTGATGGACGGCGGCCTGGATTCAAAGAAAAAGTCGATAAGCATCGCGCGGCGCTGGAAGCGTATGAAGGACTGTGCGAGTCTCTCGGCGAACGGCCGGCCGATGTCGCCACCGCGTGGTTGTTACATAACCCGATCGTCACGGCACCGATTGTCGGACCACGCACTGTCGCGCAATTGCGCGAAAGCCTTCGCGCACTCGACATCACGCTGACGCCCGAGACGCTAGGAAAGCTCGATGTCATCTGGCCAGGCCCTGGCGGAGAAGCGCCCGGCGCGTACGCCTGGTAATCGCAACGCGCTGCCGTGGCACGCGTGCATTCGATCGTTTTGAGATGCATTGACGCGTCGCTATACGCGGCGAAAAGACTGGCGTAAGGCTCACCGATGCAGCGTGAAAATTTCAATGACTTGCTGGCTTTCATCGCCGTCGCGCGCGAGCGAAGTTTCACGCGCGCGGCAGCGCAGCTCGGCGTGTCGCAGTCGGCGTTGAGCCATACCATTCGCGCTTTGGAGACACGCATTGGTGTGCGACTCCTGACTCGCACGACACGGAGCGTGGCCCCAACGGAAGCCGGGGAGCGGCTTCTGCAGTCCGTCCCGTCCTATTTCGACGAAATTGAAGCAGCGTTGAATGCCGTCACGGAATTACGCGATAAACCCGCGGGAACGATCCGCATCACGACGACGGATTATGTGACCCGGACCATTCTATGGCCCAAGCTGGCGAAGGTCCTGCATCAGTTTCCCGAAATAAAAGTAGAGATTATCACCGACTACGGGCTGTCCGACATCGTCGCCGATCGTTACGATATCGGCATACGGAACGGCGATCAGGTCGCAAAAGACATGATTGCGGTGCGCATCGGTCCCGATGTGCGGATGTCGATCGTCGCCGCGCCAGAATATCTGAAGGGCCGTGACATCCCGAAAAAGCCGCAGGACTTAACCGCTCATAACTGCATCAATTTGCGCCTCCCTACGCACGGTGGGTTCTACGCGTGGGAACTTAAAAAAGGAAAGCGCGAATTGCAAGTGCGCGTTGAAGGACAGTTGGCGTTCAACGGCACGTACGAGCTTCTGGCGGCTGCGTTGTCGGGTTACGGACTGGCCTATCTGCCGCACGATGTCGCGAGCGAGCATGTCGAGGCGGGAAGGCTGCAGTGGATTCTGGAGGATTGGTCGCCCACCTTTCCCGGACCGCACGCTTATTATCCGAGCCGTCGTCAATCCTCCCGCGCAATGACGCTGGTCATTGACGCGCTTCGATACACGAGCTGACTGTACCTTGGAAGTCGACGCTGAAGTGCGAGCCTGCCTTGCAAAAGGGCATTGCGATACTTCGTCGAATGGCGATGCTATTTCGGCCATCGCCATGATGGGTCGGAAAGATGCTCCGCAAAGAAATCCGATAATGCGCTGACCTTTGCCGGTCGTGCCCGTGCCGACGGCGTGACGAAATAGAGGCCCCCTTTCGTAAGCGACCAGTCGGTGAGGAGGGCGTCTAGACGGCCATCGCTTAAATACTCGCCGGCGATGAATTCAGGCAGTTCTGCAATCGCCAAACCGTCGAGCAGCATTGGGATCAAGGCATCCGAATTGGTTACGCGCAGCGGGCCGCTCGGCAAGATCGATTGTTCTTCTCCGGCCCCGTTCGTAAAACGCCAGACATCGCTGCGCGCGCGGTACGCATATGACAGACACGGCCGATCTATCAAGTCTCGCGGGTGCTCCGGACGACCATTACGTCTCAAATAATCCGGCGATGCGACCACGTACTGCGTGACGCTACAAATGCGCCTCGCGACCAACGACGAATCCGGCAATGCCGCGATCCGCAGCGCTGCGTCAAAGCCATCGGCGACCAATTCGACCGAAGCATCCGAGAGATGGAGATCGATCGACACTTCCGGATAGGCCCGAAAAAACGTGGGCAGTAGCGGCGCGATCCAGCGCAAGCCGAATGACATCGGCACGGCCAGGCGAACCAGACCGCGAGGCTGCACCGACATTTCGCGCGCATCGTTCTCCACATCGGCTGCGCGGCGATAGACGTCCCCGGCTTTCTCACAAATCGTTCTGCCGAACTCGGTCAATGCCAATTGGCGCGAGGTGCGATTGAGAAGCCGCGCGCCCAGCCGATCCTCGAGGCGGGCAACCGCGCGGGAGACCGTCGCGACCGAAACGTTGGTCGCCCGCGCAGCGGCCGCGAACGATCCTTCCTCCGCCACTTTCGCAAACAGGGCGAGCCCCTCGAAGTCAGGCAGTCTCGGCATCACACCTCATCATTTCAAAAATGCAACGTTGGTTTGCGATTGATTCTATTTCGAAAAGATCGTGCTGGCGATATTCTCCTTACATCGGAACACGCAACACCGACCGCAAAACGCCAAACCCCTTACGCAGGCAGATGCAGTCGTCCCTTAAACACATGAAAGGAGCATCACCATGGCACGCAAACTCGACAACAAGATAGCACTGATCACTGGCGCCACGAGCGGCATCGGTCTCGCTACGGCGCAACGTTTCGCGGCGGAAGGCGCATATGTCTACATCACCGGCCGCCGTCAGGCCGAGCTGGATGCCGCGGTCGATACGATCCGCAGCGCGGGCGGCAAGGTCGTCGGCGTGAGAAACGATTCGACGAAACTCGACGAGCTCGATGCGCTGTATGCGCAGATCAAGGCGGAACAGGGACACCTGGACGTGTTGTTCGTGAATGCCGGTGGCGGCTCGATGGTGCCACTGGGCGACATCACGGAAGCGCATTTCGACGACACCTTCGATCGCAACGTTAAGGGCGTGCTGTTCACCGTGCAAAAGGCCCTGCCGCTGCTTGCAACCGGTGCGTCGGTGATTCTCACCGGTTCGACAGCTGGCAGTGCAGGCGCCGCGGCGTTCAGCGTGTATGCCGCATCGAAGGCCGCTGTACGCTCCTTCGCTCGTAGCTGGATTCTCGATTTGAAGGACCGCCAGATCCGAGTGAACACGGTCAGCCCCGGCGCAACCCGCACCCCTGGCCTGCTGGATCTGGCCGGGCAGGACGCCGAGGCGCGGCAAGGACTTGCAGACTACCTCGCCGCCCAAATTCCCATGGGGCGTCTTGGCAAGCCGGAGGAAATCGCCAGCGCGGCGGCGTTCCTGGCCTCGGATGACGCGAGCTTTATCAACGGCATCGAATTGTTTGTCGACGGCGGACAGCAACAAATCTGAGCGCAGCAAAACGTGGCGGGCGGGCATTCGATCTCGATATTCGGATGTCCTTCTGCGGAAGGAGGTAGGTCATGATCGAACATCGTCCGTTCCTGTCGCTTGGCGCGATCTCGAACCACTGGCTGAAGGCACGGCTGCATTTTCGGCATGGCGATATCGGACGCGCGAGCCATACGCCGCTCGGGCCCTTATTCATCTGGAACGACGACGAATTCGCACCGCATTCCGGCTTCGAATTGCACGGCCACCGCGATGTCGAGATTGTGACGTGGGTGCGCTCGGGCGCCATCACGCATGAAGACGATGCCGGAAATCGTGCGCGCCTCACTGCAGGATGCGTGCAAGTAATGAGTGCGGGCGCCGGCGTGCATCACGCCGAGCGCAACGCCGAAAGCGAGCGAGCGCGGTTGTTTCAGATCTGGCTGCATCCGCGTCAGTCCGGGGGCGTGGGGCAGTGGTCCAGGCAATGCTGTGCATCGGGACGTCGAGAGGGGCGGTTCGTGACGTTGGCAAGCGGCGATCAAGAGGACGTCCGCGCGGGAGCACTCGCGATCAATGCGGATGCGCGAATCCGCGTGGCGACGCTACGCGGCGGCACGACGCTGCTTCATGCATTACCGCCGCCGGGTGCCGCCTATCTGGTGACGGAGCATGGCTGTCTCGATATCGGCGCGGTTCGAATCAGCCCTCGCGACGGAGCCCTTATCCGCGACGAATCCGCGATATCGCTGATGGCACATGACGATACCGACGTCTTCATGGTGGAGCTTTTTGCGCCGGCGCATCTCACGCAAAGCGAGAGGGTTGGACAGTGCACGCCACGTTAGGCATCGTAAATCCAATGGACTGCCTGCTTGTCATAGCGCGGTCGTCTCGAAACGAAAGAGAACAACAATGAACAACATCCGTATATATAAAGTATTGGCTGGTTTCCTGGTTGCGCAATCCGTTTTTACGGCGACTGCTTTTGCCGCCACGCGTGCCGAAGCGGATAACGCCGCTGTCGCGTCGATCTCGGAACATCGACTCGCGGTCAGCGGCATCGATCATGTCGGCATCAACGTCCCCGATGTGAACGCAGCGTCGGCTTTTTTTGAGAAACTCTTGGGCGCGCACGTCGTGTCCGATATGAATCCGGGAAAGATAACGGATGCGTGGAAGGACAAGTTTCGCTGGCATCGTTCCAGCGAGATTCAGCGAATCGTGATGATGCAGCTGCAGGATGGAACGAAGATCGAATTGTTCCAATATGCCGGTCCGGAAATATCCCGGTCGCTGCCGCATGAAGATGATGCCGCTGCGACGCATATCGCGCTGCGAACAACGGATGTCAGCCACAGTCTTGCCGTGCTGAAAGCGATGCGCCTGCGTGTGTTGAACGATCCGATCACATTGCCCGACGGCGAGACCTGGTTCTATTTCCTTACGCCGTGGGGTTCGCAAATCGAACTGGTTTTTATGCCGGATAAGGCCGCCACCGCGCAGACAGGCGCGAGCGCCCGGGCCGACGTGTCGCTGCCACTGGCACAGCGCCTGATCGATACACATTTCAAGATATGGAACGACACCGATCCGGCGGCGAGACGGACCCAGTTCGACGCGGTGTATGCGCCGGATTTGACGGTCGCGGATTATGCCGGCATCGCTAGCGGTTTTGAAGACGTGAATCAGTTGATCGGCCGTGTGCAAACCCAGCATCCGGGGTTTGCATTCACGCCGGATCCGGTGACATGGAATCACGGGTTCGGACGGGTTACATGGGGATACGGTCCGAGCGACAAACCGAACGCGGTGCGCGGCGAAGACATCTTCACGATCAAGAATGGGAAGATCGAGAGCTTCCGCGTTTTCTTGAATAACTGAGAAATCAGTCAACGACGGCGCGGCGTGCCTTTGCCTTTTGCCGCTATCGGCATTCAGCTATCGAATGTCCCGCGGTAGGCCTCCGACGCATCCGAGCGTGTATTGAATTCAATCAGTACACCGCCCGGTGCCCGCAGAAAAAAGCGGGAGCCGCGGTCGTTGTTGAAGATCCCGGTTTCCGCAGCGAAGCCGTCCGAGGCGAGGCTGTCTTTCACGCGCACGATGTCGTCCCGTGTCGCGAACTCCAGACCGATGTGAAACGAGCCGGGCCATTTCACTTCCCCTCTCTGACCGACGTTTTCAGCGAAGGCCGGCGGCCGTGTCTCGCTTTCATCGCGGGACTGAAGGGCCGGTGACGTTGCCGACACGTTCTCGATAACGACATCCATGCCGGGTCGCTTCAAAATGGCGTAGGTATCGCGAGCGATCATCGACACGCTGAAACCAAGGTATTTCTCAAAAAACGCGACCGTCGCGCCCATGTCGTCGCTGGGGAAACTCATGTGGTTCAACTTGGCGGCGGGAATCTGCTGAATCATCACGAAGTCCTTTCTTTATCAATAAGATAGAGCAATAATACGAGCTAATATTCGCATTAACAACTCGCATTTCGAAGGGACGTGACGGATGGATCTGAAGACCCTCAAACCCAGGAAAAGACCGGTTCAAGCGCGCTCGGCGGAAATGGTCGGCGTCATTCTCGAAGCGGCAGCTCGCGTTTTGGAGCAGAAAGGCCTGGAGGGCTATACGACGAACGCCGTCGCCGCTATCGCCGGCGTGAGCGTCGGGTCGCTCTATCAATACTTTCCGGGAAAAGACGCGTTGACAGTCGCCTTGATCCATCGCGAGACGGCGATGCTGATGCACGATGTCTTGGCGATCGACATGCAGCAGGAGGGGCGTGTCGTTCTGCGGGGCCTCATCGCGGCCTGTACGATGCACCAGATGCGCCGACCGATCCTGGCGCGATTGCTGGACTTTGAGGAGGAGCGACTGCCGCTGCGTCAGCGAGACGAAGTCATTACCGCCGACTTGATGGAAATCGTTCAAGCGCTACTGCCGCGACTTCCCCTCGCGGACTTCGAAACGCCACACGTCATAGCAGTGGATATTCTCGCCATCATCCGCGGCATGGTGGATGCCGCGGGAGAGCGCGGGGAGTCGGATAGACGTCGACTCGAAGAAAGAGTGTGCCGGGCGGTGTTTGGATATCTCGATTTGTCTTAGGGACGCTAGCTGCTTGTTTATCGCGCTGCCGTATTCGTCCTACTTTTGAATAACCACCGGAATCGCATCGATCGCCCACGAGGTCGCATCGCGTCGCGCGGGGCTTGGAATCGCGCAGGCGCGACGTCCGCGATACTCCGCTTCGATCCGCCCCTCGTCGATGCGCCAGCCCTTCGCTTCCAGCTCCTTGAGCCGACGCCGGAAGGCGATTTGCAAGGCATCCGATTTCACCGACACTTCCTGCTGCCAATCATCCGGCACGCGCTCAGGCCGTACGTTGCGCAAGACCGCGTGATCCTGTTCGAAGATGCGTAGATTGCGTTGAATCGTCTGTCGGTCAAACAGCGGCGAACGCAGGAAGGAACGTCCCATCATCCACCAGGTCCGCGTACGGTTTGCTGCCACCGGCACATGTGCCGCAACGATATGAATCTTCCAGCTCGCGCGGGGCGTTAGTGCTAACGTCGAGCATGGGCCGGAGAAGTGAAACCCCGGCACCGTCGGCACCTCGACCCGAACGTCCGTGTTCCGACGCGCGAATAGGAAACGCTTTTTCGACGGCCGACGCATCGTCATTTGCGCTTCGCCGCTCCACGCATCGGTGGTCACGTCGAAGGCATCGATCTCGGGGCGTTCGGCATCGCCAAACGTCGATCCGTGCACGAACGGCGCGTGTGCGAAATCCAGGCCGTTTTCGATAACGCGATCCCAGCTCGCCTCCCAATCGAAGTGCCCACGTACGACACGAATCAGCGGGTCATCCACCCATCCGAGTTCAGGTAGCGCAGGCCGCTCCGCTTCGGGCAAGTCGCCTAGGAAGGCCCAGATCCATCCATACCGCTCGACGACGGCATAGGCATCGATGCGCGCCTTTGCAGGAATCTGTCGCTCCGGCTGGGCGGGTATGTGGGTGCACACCCCGTCGCCGCCAAACCGCCAGCCGTGATACGGACATTGCACAGTGTCGCCATTTCTGGCGCCCGCGGAAAGCGCCGCGCCACGATGTACACAGATATCGGACAGCAGATGCGCCTTTTGCTGCGTGTCGCGAAACGCGACAAATGGCTGGCCGAGAATCTGCACGGGCATCAGCGACGTACCGAGATCCGCGGAAGGAGCGACGACGTACCAGAGATTCTTCAGCATCGTTAACAGAAAAGGGGCGATCCAATCAGGGGGCGTTCAAACCACTGCCATTACCGGTCGCGAGAGCACGGCACGGCAGCCGACGTTCACGGGCTCGAACGCCAGGTTCATCCCGTGCATCGCCGCCACCGCACTGGCGAGGCTGAGGCCGAGACCGTTGCCTGGCGTATGGCGGCTCGCTTCCCCGCGATAGAAACGCTGCAGCACCGCTTCGTGCTCGCTCGGGGGAATACCTGGCCCATTATCCGTCACGGAGAAATGTAATGCAGTGTCATCACACGTAAGCCGAAGCGTCACGTCGCCGTGTTCGGGGGCGAACTTGATCGCGTTCTCGACGAGGTTGGCCAGCGCTTCGAAGAGCAAATTCGGGTCGCCTTCCAACACGAAGTCGGCGTGCTCTTGCACCTGACAGCGATAGCGAATCGCTTTCTCCTCCGACGACGGCTCGTAGTATTCGAAGACATCCTGCACGATGGAAGCGAGATTGACCGGCCGGAAGGATTCTCTGCGCGTCCCGCTCTCGATTTCCGAGATACGCAGCAAGGCATTGAATGTCCGCAACATCCCATTCGCTTCGACGAAGGCATCGTCCAATACGAGACGATAGTCATCGGTCGTGCGCGCGCGGCGTTGACCGCGTTCCAGTCGAGCGATCAAGCGCGTGAGGGGCGTGCGCAAGTCATGCGCGATCGCATCGCAGACACCTTTGACTTCGTTCATCAAGCGCTCGATCTCGTGGAGCATCTCATTCACCACGCGGACGAGACGCTCCAGATCGTCCTGTCCACGATGCGTCGGCAGGCGTTGCGACAGATCGCCAGCGATAATCTGCCTGATTGACGCGGTCACGGCATCCAATCGGCGCACGGACCTCAGGCCGAAAAGCGCCGCACCAAGCAGGCCGACAGAGAACGTGACGCCGGCCGCAACAATCAAGACGCGGAGCAGCGCCTTGTTGAATTGGTGCAACGTGCCCGCATCCTGGCATCGCATCGCATATTGCTGACTCGGAAACTGGATGGCGATGCAGCGCACCCATGGCCTTCCCGGCTCACCCTCCAGGCGCATCGAAAAGGGCTTACCGAATTCGGGTGTTTTTCCCGGGGCGGTCAGCAAGGCGCCGGCAACATAAGTGCCGTCGTCCTCATACATCCCGTTCGTCAAATGATTGGCCGGATCGCTATGCCGCAATACGGTCAACTGTGCTGCCATCTGCTCCGGGGTCTTTCTCTGCATCGCGGCATATTCCCGATTCAGCCAGTCATCGACGCGATCGCTTTCGAAGCCCGTGATCGAAATATAGAGATAGGCGAACAGGAATACGGATATCGCACCGAAAATGCCGAGGAACAATACGGCAAGCCTGAAGCTCGTGGTGCGTTGCAGATCAATCAGGCGCACGGAGGATATATCCCGAACCGCGTACGGTATGAATCATGGTGGAAGTCCCGGAGGGGTCGAGCTTTCTTCTCAATCGGCTGATATGGACATCGACGACATTCGTGCGCTCTTCCACCTGATAGTCCCACACCGCTTCGAATAACATCCTCCGGCTGACCACCTGTCCCGCATGGCGCATCAAATACTCGAGGATGCGATATTCGCGCGGCAACAGATCCACTTCGCGCTCCGCATAGTTGACCGTGCGGCGTATCAAATCGAGCGTCAGCGGACCGACGCGACTGAGCGGCGTTTCGGGCGGCGTCTGGCTTCGACGCATCAGGGAATCGAGCCGGGCGGTAAGTTCGATGAATTCGAACGGCTTCACCAGATAATCGTCGCCGCCCGCGCGCAATCCCTTCACGCGCTCGTCCACCGCCGATAGCGCACTCAGGATCATCACCGGCGTGGAGACCCCGGAACGTCGCAAGGCGCTCAACACCTCGAGTCCCTCCATGTCGCCCGGCAGCATCCGATCCAACAGGATCGCATCGTAGGAGCGGGCGAGCGCCAACGCCAACCCGGCTTGACCCGTTTGGGCCGTGTCGACCTCGCAACCGTGATCCAGCAAGGCGATCTTGATCTCATCGAGCGTTTTGAGATCGTCTTCGACGACAAGTACAGCCGGCATTCCTCTCCCTTTACAAGGCAGTGAGACGTTTTTGAGATCGGCGCAAAGTTAAAAAAAGTTCATGAAACCTTTTTAACCCTTTGATTATATGAGAATTTGCGACATTTGGCATTTTAATGTATAAATGCGAACAATTCCTATTTATGTTCCGTGTCAGCAGTTGCGCGGCCAGCTTGGCGCCCTCTTTCTCGTGAGTAGAAAACCTTGAAAAAAACAGCGTTTGCGGCACGCCGGGCATTCTCGCGGGCATCTCAAAAAAGCTTGCTGGGATGCGCCGCGATCGGCTTGGCCTGTATGACGATCGGGCTGTCTGTCGGCTCAGCGCAGGAAAAGCAGGACGGTCGGCAGCCACCCCCGCGATATACCGATGCATCCGGCGCGATTCAAATCGTCGGTAATGACGGCATGGACACCATGCTGAAAGCGGCGAATACGTTGTTTACAAAGACGCATCCGGACATTCGCTTTGCGATGTATCTGCACGGCTCCTCTACGGCCATGCCCGCGTTGACGAGCGGTATCAGCGCCTTTGCGCCGATGGGGCGCGATATCTGGCCGAACGATCGCACCAATTTCAAGAACACCTTGGGCTATGAGCCGATCGACATCAAGATCGGCTATGCGGGATGGGGGCCGCGCGAAGGTTTCAAGACGCCGCCGTCCGTCTACGTCAATCAATCGAACCATCTACCCGGCCTGACGCTGACGCAGCTTCGGCAGGTTCTGACCACCGGGGCGGCGGACGGCGATATTCGCACGTGGTCCCAAATCGAGAAAGATCCGAAGGCCGTGTCGCGACAAATTCACGTCTACGGCATATCGGACAATGGCGGCTTTGCCAGCGCTTTTCGTATCAGTCAGCTGCAGGGGCTGCCGTTCACCAGTCATTATGAGACGTTGCCGAATGCGCGTGAGGTGATGCGGGCAGTCGCAAGCGATGCGAACGGTATTGGCCTTGTCGGCTGGTTCGACGCATCGAAGACACCGGGTGTGCGATTGCTGCCCATCGCGGCGGCGGCCGGTCAACCCTTTGCCACGCCCTCCCAGGAGGACTTGCGCGCCGATCGCTATCCGCTGACGTCCTACCTGCATATCTATATCAACAAGCCGCCGGGACAGTCGGTTGCGCCCTGGCTCGTCGATTATTTGAATTTGCTCCTGTCGCCGGCGGGCCAAGCCATCATCGCCCAGGAACAATCGAAAGAGGGCGGTTTCCTGCCGCTCTCCGAGGCGATGCGACAAGCCGAACTCGAGAAAGTCGAGCGCCTGCGCCAACCATAGTCGGCCTCCGCGCTTTTTTCACGTTACGTGATGCGTGTGGGGCGGCGATGCAATATCGACGATAGTCAAACCGCTTGCACTGTCACGGCGACTTTGACTTCATGCGCACCGCCGCCCAGGATCGTGCCGCGAAGCAGTGACACGTCACTGTAATCGCGACCGGTTGCGAGCGTGACGTGTTCCAGATCCGCCAACATATCGTTGGTCGGATCGAGATCGATCCAGCCGTGGTCAGCGCAAAACACGGACACCCATGCGTGCGACGCGTCGGCGCCGATTCGCTTTTCCTGACCCTCGGGCGGATCATTGCGCAAATACCCGCTGACATAGCGTGCGGGCAATCCCACGGCGCGCAGGCAGGCAATCATCACTTGCGCGAAATCCTGACATACGCCGCGACGCATCTCGAAAGCGCGCAATGCCGGCGTATTGAACGCGGTCACGGTCGGCTGATACGTAAAGTCCGCATGAATGCGATGCATCAAATCGATCGCCCCCTCGGCGAGAGGCCTGGCAGGCGTGAAGCTCCGCAGCGCATAATCGCGAAATCCCGAGCCCATGCCGATATTCGGCGAGGCGTAACAGAACTCGGTCTCCGGCTGGTAGGGCGCGCCAACCCGGAAACGCATCGCTTCGGCAACGGTTTCCCAGGCGGGCGTCATCGCCGGCACCAAGGACGTCCAGCGCGGTGCCAGCGCGACATACGTCTCCGTGCGCATCGACAACTGGTTGTGCGGGAGTTCCAGAGAAAAATACAGCACTTGATTGCCGAAACTGTCGAGGCGCTGGGCGATGTGCAAGGGCTCGGGCGCGATCTTTTCGACACACGACATCACCTTCTGCCAAGGGCAATCCAATGGCCGCGTGATCGCCAGGTGTTGTGCATTCTCGACCGCGGTCGAATAGTCGTACGTGGTCTCGTGCGTGACACGCAGGACGGTTTCCGATGTCGTCACAGAACGATCCCCGACAGTGGCGGCTGCGCGTGGCTGAAGTACCGTGCGCTGATCTCGTTGGCCGCGGCACTGACGCAGTCGCTGAGTGCATCGCAGGTCGAAATCAAAGTGTCGTGCACGCCATCGGCGGACACCGCGCACAGCGCTTCGAGTCCCGGCAACGACGCTAACGTGCGGCTGGCATCGGCGAACGGGGCGGGGCCGTCGTCACGGCGATGATCGGCCGCGTGCAGAATTTCGTCGAGCCGTTTGCATAAGCGCCCGAACACGCCATACAGACCGCGCGGATTGGTCGGCTCGACCACCAGCAAGCTGAGCAGGGCCGGCAATTCGAAACGGCCCGGATACAAGGAACGGTAGGTCAAGGTGCTGTCGAACAGTTGCAGCAACAGATCGAAGCCTTGCGGCGTGTGCAATTGGCGCTTCTCCGCGACTTCGCGAATGTAGTTCGCCATCGTCCAGACCCGTTCGATATGACGGCCCGCATACATCAGCACCCAGGCCTCGTCGCGTGTCATCCGGTCGCGCTGCGCACCATTGATGGCGAGCAACTGCGTCGTCAGATTCTCCAGCGTCTGCGTGAGCAACACGCGGTCGTAGCGGATCGCCATCGAAGGCGGCGTCTGCGCCGTCGACGGTGTGCCCGTCACGGCACTGGCCGACGCCGGCATCAAGAGGCGCATCGCGTCCCGGAAGTCGTTGCGCGCGGCCAGGATCGTGCGCCAGTGGTCCGCCGACAGCCGATTGCGAATATCGCTATTCGTCCGAACCTGACTCGCCAGGTTCTGGCCGATGCTGGCGGCGGGTGCCTGTTCGCCGAGATGCGCGAACAACAGCAGTTCGAACGCGTGCGGCGAGCGTGCCGGGACCTCGGTGTCGAACGGCAGTAAGCCGAATTGCTTGGCCAGCCCCACCAGCATGTCGAACAACGGCTCGGATTCGTTGGTCTCCAATGCCGACAGGATGAAGCGCAGCAGGCGCACATTGTTTTCGGCGCGCTCGCCATAGCGACCGGCCCAAAACAGGTTCTCCGCGGCCCGAGACGAGACGATGCGTCGCTTGTGCGACAGTTCATCCGGCGTCAGCGCCGTCGGCAGCAAGGACAGGTCCGAGCTGGGCTTGCTCGACAGCACCCAGGTATCGACGCTGCTGCTGCCCGCTTGCATCGAGACATAGGCCTGCAGTTCGCCGCCCAGTCGCGTGAAACCGCCGGGCATCACCGACCAATGGCCGTTCGCGTCGACGATCGCATAGGCGCGCAACACGGCAGGGCGGCCGCTGAGCGTCTGGTCGGCGTAGCGCGGTGCGTGGGAGCCCGGAAAGGGTGCCTGCACGGTGAAAGCATCCGGCGTGGCCTCGATGCGTGCACGCCAGTCCGACAATGCCTGCGGACCGTCGCTGAATCCTCGCAGGCTTGCGCCATCCAGTTCGACACCGGGCCAGGTGGGGATGACGAAGGCTTCGTCCAACTGCGCCAGCGCGGCGTCGCGCGCGGCTTGTTCGCCGCACCACCATGTCTGGACGCTGGGGAGCGCGAGGGGCTCGTCGAGCAGCGCTTGCGAGATGGCGGGCAAGAAGCCATGCAGTGCCGGCGATTCGACGAAGCCGGTCCCGGGAACGTTCGACACCATGACATTGCCGGCGCGCATGACCTGCAACAAGCCCGGTACGCCGATCGTCGAGTCCGCGCGTAACTCCACCGGATCGCAGTAGGCGTCGTCCAGGCGGCGCAACAGCACGTGCACCCGCTCCAGACCGGAGAAGGTCTTCAGGAACAGTTTGTCGTCTCGAACGGTGAGGTCTTTTCCTTCGACCAGCGTCATGCCCAGATAGCGCGCCAGGAAGGAATGCTCGAAAAACGTTTCGCTATAAGGGCCGGGCGTCAGCAGCGCGAGGCGGGGCGAGCCGCCTTCGTCGGGCTGCATCGTCGCGCGACCGCCTTCCACCAGCGTTGAGATCAATTGCGAATAAAAAGGCGCGAGGCGCTGTACGTGCATCGATCGGAACGGCTCGGCGAAGACATTCGAGACGATCAGCCGATTTTCGAGCGCATAGCCGAGTCCCGACGGCGCTTGCGTGCGGTGTTCCAGCACGGTCCACTCGCCGTTCGGCGCGCGCGCCAAATCGACGGCGACCACTTGCAGGAATCGGTCGCCATGCGGGGTGAAACCTTTCACCGGACGCAGATAGCCCGGATGGCCGAACACCATGGCCGGCGGCAACAGGCCACGGTGCAACAGCGTTTGCGCGCCATAGGTATCGGCAACGATCGCGTCGAGCAATTTCGCGCGTTGTTTGACGCCCGCTTCGATCGTCAGCCATTCCGCCTCGCTGATCAAAAAGGGCAGCAGATCGAGGGACCATGGCCGGGGTTCGCCTTTGTCCGCGTAGACGTTGTAACTGATGTCGTTGTCACGGACCTGCTGGGCGATCGCATCGGTCGTCTGATCGAGCCCGGCAATGCCGTCTTCGCCCAGCAGTTCGAGGAAGCGGCGCCACGGCCCGCGTACCTGTCCCGACGGGTCGCGCAACTCATCCCAACAACCTTGCCGAATCGGCTTGGCACGCAGCGAGGCCGCCAGATCGTTAGGCGATGCCGCGTCGAAGGGCAGAGTGGATTGAAATGCCACGGTCGTTCACTTTCAAAAAAATCGGGTCCGATGCCGCGCGCGATGTCGGCGTTTTTCGCATCGGACAAGCCGATTTAACGGCGGCGGAGGTCAAGCGTAAATGGAAATTCCAAACTGCGTTGCGCCTCGCCGACGGTCCATAAACCGGGCGAATGGCCCGTTTCGAAGAAGCGCGCGCGGCGCCGGCTTTCCGCCTCGTACGCGTTGACCGGGAAGGTCGTGTAATTCCGTCCTCCCGGGTGTGCCACATGATACCTGCAACCGCCGATCGATCGACCATTCCACGTATCGATGATGTCGAACGTCAGTGGCGCATCGACGGCGATCGTCGGATGCAGCGCGGACGGTTGAGACCAGGCGCGATAGCGAACGCCCGCGACATGCTCGCCGGCCCGGCCGGTACTTTGCAGCGGTAACGTCATGCCATTCACGGTGACGCGATGCCGATTATCGTTCAATCCCAGCACCCGCACTTCCAACCGTTCGAGCGAGGAATCGACATATCGAACCGTGCCACCGATGGCGCCTTCCTCGCCCATCACATGCCAGGGTTCGAGTGCATTGCGAATTTCGAGTTCGATGCCGTTCGCCTGCACCGCGCCGACCACCGGGAAACGGAATTCGAAATGCGGCAGGAACCAGCTCGCGTCGAAGGCAAACCCGGCATCGTTCAAGTCCGCGATGACGTCGTCGAAGTCCCGCTTGATGAAGGTGCCGAGCAGGAAGCGATCGTGCAACTCCGTGCCCCAGCGCGTGAGCCGCGTCTTGTAGGGCTTGTCCCAGAAGCGCGCGACCAAGGCGCGCAACAACAGCTGCTGGACCAGACTCATCCGGGCGTGGGGCGGCATTTCGAAGCCACGCAGTTCAAGCAGGCCGAGGCGGCCGGTCGGACCGTCCGGCGAGTAGAGTTTGTCGATACAGAACTCGGCACGGTGCGTATTGCCGGTGACATCGATCAGCAGGTTGCGCAGCGCCCGATCGATCAGCCAGGGCGGGATGTGCGCATGGTCGCGCCCGCCGAATCGGTCGAGCTGCCGTTGCAATTCCTCGAAGGCGATTTCCAATTCATACAGCTGGTCGTTGCGCGCTTCGTCGACGCGCGGCGCCTGGCTCGTCGGCCCGAGGAACATGCCCGAGAACAGGTAGGACAGCGACGGATGATTGATGAAATACGCGATCAGGCTGGTCAGCAGATCCGGCCGCCGCAGGAAGGGACTGTCCTCCAGCGTCGCGCCGCCCATCACGAAGTGGTTGCCGCCGCCGGTTCCCGCATGGCGGCCATCTAGCATGAATTTCTCGCTGCTCAGATAGCTTTCCTGCGCCGCTTGATACAGAAACTCGGTGTGATCGACCAAGGCATCCCAGCTTGCAGCCGGATGGATATTGACTTCGATGACACCCGGGTCCGGCGTGACCTGCAGCATCTTCAAGCGTACGTCGCGCGGCGGCGGATAGCCTTCGAGCACCACCTTCATCTGCAGATCCGTCGCGGTGGACTCGATGGCGGTGACCAGATCCAGATAGTCGTCGAGTTCGGTCAACGGCGGCATGAAGATATGCAACAGGCGCTTGCTGCGGCCCATCGCGGCAGCTTCCACCTTCGGCCCGGCCGCGCGCGCCGGATCGCGTGCCTCCACGCACAAGGCGGTCCGGTGGACCCAATGCGCGGATTCGCCGGGTAAGGGCGGCTGTGACTTTACCGGGTCCGTCGAACCCGCCGCGGCGGCGCCTGCTTCATCGACAGCTTTTCCGAAATAAGCACGTCGGAAGTCCTCTGTCGCACGTAAAGGCGTCGGCGTGACGGAGGGATCGACCGGATGCTGATACGGGTAGTCGGTCTTATCGACCCACGGCAGCGAGTCGAGCGGGAGGCGATATCCCATTGGTGAATCGCCCGGCGTCAGCAGCATCGTGTCGTCGCGGAAATGCCAGGGACCGCTACGCCATATCGCCGGCTCGCCGCTTTTTGCGGGCTCTCGCGTGATCGGCAGCGCATAACCGGTGATGCTCGGCAGGCCGGCGCCGAACACGCGCCGCAGGCGCATATGTTCCAAGGCGTCGTCGAGTTTCGCATCGTCGGGTGCGACGTTGACCGGCAGGCGGCGCTCGCGCCAGGCGTAATAGAACGCGTCCTCATAGCCGGCCTCGATATGGGCCGGATTCAGCGACAGCTTGCCCGTCAGATGCGTCAGAAAGCGATGCGCATCCTCGGCGGTATAGTCGCCCGGATCGCGTTCGTCGGCGAACAAGGCGGGGTTTTGCCAGATGGGCTGGCCGTCGGTACGCCAGAACAGCGACATCGCCCAACGCGGCAATTGCTCTCCCGGATACCATTTCCCCTGACCGATATGCAGAAAACCGCCCGCGCCATAGCGCGCCTGCAGTTTCTCCATCAGCGACACCGCATAGCTGCGTTTGGTGGGGCCGAGCGCGTCCGTGTTCCATTCCGCCCCATCGCGATCCCGGACCGAGACGAAGGTTGGCTCGCCGCCCATCGTCAAACGCACGTCCTGATCGGCCAGCTGTTTATCGACTTGCGCACCCATGGCGAGGATGTCGCGCCAGACTTCCTCGGTGAAGGGCTTGGTCACGCGGGGCGTCTCGCGCACGCGCTCGACCTGCATGATGTGTTCGAAGCTGACCTCGGACTGATCCACCGCGCCCGAAATAGGGGCGGCGCTGCCCGGCTCAGGCGTACACGCGACGGGGATATGGCCCTCGCCGGCAAACAGACCCGACGTCGGATCCAGGCCGACCCAGCCCGCGCCCGGCAGATACACCTCGCACCAGGCGTGCAGATCGGTGAAATCGACCTCCGTGCCGCTGGGACCGTCGAGCGACTTTTGGTCCGGCGTCAATTGAATCAGATAGCCCGATACGAAACGCGCCGCGAGACCCAGTTGCCGGAACGTCTCGACGAGCAACCAACCGCTGTCACGGCAAGAACCGAGCGCTTTTTCGAGCGTCTCCTCGGGCGACTGCACTCCCGGCTCCATGCGGATCACATAGCCGATTTTGTGCTGAATCTGCTGATTGATGCCGACGAGGAAATCCGCAGTGGCTTTTGGCGCCGTGGCGATATCGGTCTGGATATCCGCCAGGAAGCGGGCCAGTAGCGGCGTTACCGCGCCCTTGACCAGATAAGGCGCCAGTTCCGCGGCGAGCTGCGGCGAATAGGTGAAGGGAAACTGTTCGGCTTCCGGTTCGAGGAAAAAGTCGAACGGGTTATACACGGCCATCTCGGCGATCAGATCGATCGTGACCTTGAACTCGCGGGTTTTTTCCGGGAACACCAGCCGCGCCTGATAATTCGCGAAGGCGTCCTGTTGCCAATTCGTGAAATGGTCGGCGGGCTCGACCCGCATCGAATAGGACAGGATGGGAGTGCGGCAATGCGGCGCCGGGCGCAATCTGACGATCTGCGGCGACAAGCTGACCAAGCGGTCGTAGCGGTAGTGCGTAACATGGTTCAATGCGACACGAATCGACACACTAGACTCCTCGTTGGATTAAGCGAACCCGGCACGCTAGGGTGAATTATGCCGCCCGAAACAATTTCCACGGCATAGATTCGTCGGTTTGGGCAATCGGGTAGCACTTGGCGGCCTGGCGGCACGGTTTTTGCGATCTGAGCCGCTCGATAGCGTTTCACACGAGAATAAGAGCTTGGCATGCCAATATGAAAACCTTTCATTGCAATCGTTGTCAGCAGCACGTTTTCTTCGAAAATATCAATTGCGGCGCATGTGCGGCAATGTTGGGGTATGTCCCTGAATTTAAGGAGATAAGTGCCTTTGAGCCGGCGGGCGGCGTGACGTGGCGCAGCCTGCATCCGCAGGGAGAGGGCCGGCTGTTCCGGCAATGCCAGAACTATGCCGTGGCGAATGTCTGCAACTGGATGATTCCGGCGGAAAGCCCGGATACGCTGTGCCCGGCGTGTAAACTGACGCGGACGATTCCCAATTTGTCGGTGCCGGGAAATGCGCAGTATTGGTATCGGCTCGAACACGCCAAACGTCGCCTGCTGTACACGCTGGAGTCATTGGGGCTACAAGCGGAAGGCCGAGACACCGATCCGGAGAACGGCCTGCAGTTCGATTTTCTCCAGGATGATCCGGGCGGCGAGAAAGTGCTGACCGGCCATGATCGGGGCTTGATCACGATGAATGTCGCGGAAGCCGACGATGCCATCCGGGTCAAGGTGCGAGAGGAAATGGGGGAGCCGTATCGCACGCTGCTCGGTCATTTCCGGCATGAGATCGGTCACTATTATTTCGATCGCCTGATTCAAGGGCAGGCGTGGGAGGAGCCGTTCCGCGCATTGTTCGGCGACGAGCGCGCCGACTACGAGGCCGCGCTGCAAGCGCATTACCAGGCCGGCGCGCCGCTCGATTGGGAGACGTCCTTCGTCAGTGCGTATGCAACGACGCATCCGTGGGAGGATTGGGCGGAAACCTGGGCGCATTACCTGCATATCATCGATACGCTCGATACGGCAGTGGGATGCGGCATGAAATTGATGCCGGATACGCCGAACGAACCGACGCTGACGACGCTGACGCCGGTGGAGAACGCCAGTTTCGATCGGCTCATGAAGCAGTGGTTTCCGCTGACGTATGCGCTGAACAGCTTGAACCGCAGCCTCGGGCTGGCCGATGCCTATCCGTTCACATTGGCGCCGAAAGTCATAGACAAGCTGCGCTTCGTGCATCGCGTTATCCATGCTGAACGACCGAGCCTGACGGTACCGAGTGAACCGAGGCTGCCGGAGAGCGCACCCCACGTCGCGGTATGACCTATTTTCGTGACAAGACATTCCAAAATGGAATGCCTTTCTTCATCGTATCAGGCGGCTCGGCGAAATCTGATAAGCTGGGTCGACAAACGATGAAGAGTAAGGTTTGTCGATGAACAACCTTGATTGGAAAATTGTCTCGGAGCTGCACGCAACACCGAACATTAGTAAGACGGCTCTGCGCCTCAATATGACGCAGTCGGCTTTGTCGAAGCGTCTGCAGCAGATCGAAAGCGAAATGGACGTGCAGATCGTCCTGCGGTTTTCGAAAGGCGTGGTATTCACGCCGGAGGGCGAATATCTGGCCGAAAAGGCGCGCGCCTTTCTCGCAGAATTCGACGACATCAAGAAAACGATTCTTCAGGTCGGGAGTGGCCGATCCGGGCAGTTACGCATCGGCGCCACGAACGGCTTTGCCCGCTCGACGCTGTTGCTGTATCTTAAAAAGTTTCAACAGGCTTTTCCTGGCGTCGAGCTAAGTGTGTCGGCCGATATCAGTGCCAATCTGATTGCAAGCCTCAAGGACTATACGGCGCATGTCGGTTTCATCTGCGGAGAGACCGATGTCGAGTTCGAACGCGTGCTTATCAGCCAGGATCAGGCGCGTGCAGTCAGCAGCACGCCGATCACGCTCGCCGATCTCCCCACGTTGCCGCAGATCGTGTATCGACGGGATCCCTTCGCCAACAAGCTCGTGGACGCCTGGTGGCGAGACCGATTCAAGGAGCCCGCCATTATCGGGATGCGCGCGAATCACGGCGATACGTGTCGCGAAATGGTCGCGGCCGGTCTCGGCTATGGCATTTTCCTGTCGAATGTCTTTCTCCCGGAAGACCATGGTCTCTACGAACTCGCGCTGACTTATGCCGACGACACGCCGCTGATACGCAATTCCTGGATGGTTTGGCAGAAGGATATGCGCGCCATCCCCTTGGTGCGGAATTTCGTCGATTTCATGCAGGAACAGCTGGAGGCTGACGCATCGCCGGTCGACGCGCGCACGCTTGAAACGGCACCCCATCACCGATAAGCGCAACGTCGTCCGGCGCCGCGTTGGCGGTCGTGACAGGACGGCATGCGCCGCGTCGTTTTTTCATCCTGTTGCATTTTGCATGGAGGGATTCCGTCATGCCCGCCCGAATCATCCTTTTGCACGCCACCCCCGTTGCCATGGCGCCTATCGCCGCGGCCTTTGCGGACGCCTGGCCGGAAGCCGAAACCGTGAATCTGCTCGATGACGGCCTGTCGATCGATCGTGCTCGCGAAAAAGATTTGTCCGACGCCATGATCGAACGCTTCGTACGGTTCGGCCGGTATGGTCACGACATGCAGGCCGATGGCATCCTCGCCACCTGTTCCGCGTTTGGCGAAGCGATCGAGCGGCTGGCGGACGCGATTCCCGTCCCCGTGCTCAAGCCGAATCAGCCCATGTTCGAGGCCGCCGTCGCACAAGGTCGTCGTATCGGCATGCTGGCAACGTTTGCGCCGGCGGTGGCATCGATGACGCAGGAATTCGAAGACTATGTGGCGTTGGCCGCGAAAGACGATCCGTCTCTGGCATCGACGCGCCTCGAAACGGTGCTGGTAACGGGCGCCATCGAAGCACTGCGAGCAGGAGATGACGTGCGTCATAACGCGCTGGTCGCCGAGCGCGCGGCCGAGTTGCGAGACTGCGACGTCGTGATGCTGGCGCATTTTTCCACGTCCCGCGCTGCCAATGCCGTACGCGCCAAAATCGACGTGCCGGTGCTGACCGCGCCGCATGCCGCGGTCATTCGGATGCGCGAGCGCCTTGAAAAAGGGCATCGAGGGCAATGAAGGCATTCCAGATCGGAATGCCGTCCGATCAATTATTGCCATTTAACATCGTGTCGAATCGGCTGTACCATCGGTTCATATGAAGGCGCATACGCCGGAAGGTAATGACGCGGTATTTCAGCATGGTGTCCAGTGAAGGTTGGGGCGCCAGGTTTGTAAGCGATGTCATGGCCGTGCCGCGCGAGACGCCGAAGCATCCTTGTGAAGCAATGCCACTTCATAAGGACTGCAAATAAGTGGGAGACACTTGCATGTCAGAGTCTATTGTAAGGCGCGACGATCCTTTGGAATCCGCCGCGCGCAAGGTGATGCGCCACGTGGTACCGGTATTCCTGATCATGTTCATCGCGAACTACATCGATCGGGTCAGCGTAGGCTTCGTCAACGCGCATATGGAAACCGATCTCGGCATATCCGCAGCGGCGTACGGTCTGGGAAGTGGATTGTTCTTTGTCGGATACGCGATATTCGAAGTGCCTTCGAATATCCTGATGCAGCGGTTCGGCGCCCGCGCGTGGCTCACGCGCATCATGCTGACATGGGGGATCGTTGCCGGCGCCATGGCGTTCGTCCGTAACGATACGTCTTTCTACGTTCTGCGTTTCCTGCTCGGTGCAGCGGAAGCCGGGTTCTTCCCGGGCATCATCCTGTATTTTGCGCAGTGGCTACCGGACAAAGATCGCGGCAAAGCCGCAGCGATCATTCTGTCCGGTGCGGCCGTATCGTCTGTCATCGCCGGTCCGTTGGCCGGACTGTTGCTGTCCTTGCACGGTTTCGGCGTCAAGGGCTGGCAGTGGATGTTCCTGGTGGAGGGGGGATTCTCGATCCTTCTCTGTGGCGTGTGCTGGATCTTTCTGAAGTCGAATATTCGTGACGCGCATTGGCTCGACGACGCGGAAAAAGACGCGCTCCAGACGTACATGGTGAACGAGCAGGCGGAGCGCGAGCGGAGCGCGGGGAGTGCGCGCGTCTCTAAACTGGCGCTGCTGAAAGATCCGCAAATCATCCTGTTTTGCTGCCTCGACTTCGCCATCCAGATGACGATCTACGCAGTGGTCTTCTGGTTGCCCACCATCATTCGCCGGATCGGCGGACTCACGGATTTCCAGGTGGGCTTGTACAACGCCGTGCCCTGGCTGATCGCGATCGTCGCCATGTACGGGTTCGCGGTGCTGTCGGCGAAGCGTCGTTCGCAACGGTCGTGGGTTGCCTTATCCCTCGTGATCGCCGCGCTGGGCCTGTTCGCCTCGGCGTCGGGCAGTCCGATGTCCTCTTTCATTGCCATCTGTTTCGCTGCAATCGGATTCAAGGCCGCATCGTCGTTGTTTTGGCCGATTCCGCAGGGCTATCTGGATGCGCGCGTTGCCGGCGGTGTGATTGCCTTGATCAATTCCGTGGGCAACCTGGGCGGCTTCGCGGCCCCGACGGCCTTTGGTTTTCTTCAGCAGCATACGGGGTCCGTCGCGGGCGGCTTGTACGGTTTGGCTGCAACGTCGTTGATTGCGGCTGGCGCCTGTTTCTTTGCCCGTAGTCGTCCGATCAACCGTTCCGCTGCCGCGAGCCAGATAAGGGGGCGGGCGCGTCAAGCGCCGCCATTATAGGTTCGTGTCAGCGGCGCGGGGTCTCGATTACCTTGCGCGGCTCATCTACAAAGCAGCATTTGGGAGATTCACTATGATCTATCACCATCTTTTCAAGCAGGCGGCCGCGAAAGCACCGGTTCGCGTGGGCATTATCGGAGCGGGCGCCTACGGCACCGCCGTGGTGACGCAGGCGCCCTATACGCCGGGTCTGGAAGTCATGATCGTTGCCGATCTGTCGGCCACATTGGCCAAAGGGGCGTTCGAGAAGGCGGGCGTGGATGCATCTCGCCTGGTGTATTGCGAGACAGTGTCGCGGGCCGAGGCGGAAATAGAGAAAGGCAACCGCGTTTATACCGATCACTGCGAAATCGTCCCGAAACTGTCGCGCGTCGATGTCGTTTGCGAAAGCACCGGCAGTCCGGAAGGGGCGGCGAACTATGCGCTATCGGCTATCGAAAATGGCAAGCACGTCGCCATGTGCACCAAGGATTG
The DNA here is from genome assembly GCF_039852015.1 of Robbsia sp. KACC 23696. Taxonomy (NCBI): domain Bacteria; kingdom Pseudomonadati; phylum Pseudomonadota; class Betaproteobacteria; order Burkholderiales; family Burkholderiaceae; genus Robbsia; species Robbsia sp. KACC 23696. The sequence goes on from NZ_CP156626.1 coordinate 602,445, forward strand.
CGACGTTGCCGTCGGGCCGATGCTGAAGCGTCTGGCGAAAGAGAAAGGCGTGGTCTATACGCCGGTGGATGGTGACCAGCACGGCCTGTTCATTCAGATGTACGAGTGGGCCAAGGTCATCGGGTTGGAGGTGATCAGCGGCGGGAAAGCGACGGACGGCGAATTCGTCTATGACGAGCGCGAGAGCACCGTCACGATCAAGACCGACAAGCATATCAAGCCGCCGTATCAGGAACGCGTCAGCGTGTCGGCAAACGATCGTCGTTATCTCGAAAAAATTCCGAATGGCGGCGTCGAGGAGTATGTGGCGCGTCGGGCGGAAATTCTGTCGGGCCTGCCGCAGCCGGGTGCCTACGATTTATGCGAGATGACGGTTGCCGCCAATTACACGGGCCTGGCGCCCGCGCGTGATTCGCTCTGGCACGCGCCGTTACGCATCACTGAAATTCCGGTGGCGTATTGCACGCAAGCCGACGGTGGCGTGTTCAAGGCGCCTGGCGCGATCGATCTAGCGACGTGCCTGCGCACGCCCAATGAATCAGGCTTGGGCGGTGGCGTGTTCCTGGTAGTCCGCGCCGAGAACGCGTATTCCAATCACGTCATGGCCACCAAAGGTCAGATCGCCAATTACGACGACTCAGCATGCGTGCTGTATCGGCCGTATCATCTTTGCGGTGTGGAAACGTCGGTCAGTTTGCTGGCGGCGGGCTTACTGGGCGTGGACACCGGCTCGGACGATTTCCTGCCGCGCTGGGATCTGATCAAGGTGGCGGCGGAAGACATCGCCGCCGGGGATATTTTCGGCAACGACCATAGCCATCAACTCACTGCAAAAATTACGCCGGCCAAACCGGTCGCGTCCGCGAACCCGGCTTGCGCCCATCTGTTGACGGGGAACCGGGCGAAAGTCGATATCCCGCGCGGTACCGTCATCACCTATGACATGGTCGAAGAGCCGGCGCATTCGACTTTGTGGCGCTTGCGTCGCCTTCAGGACGAGACGTTCGGGACGAAGTGACCGTTCGAGTTTTGCCTGCGCGGAGCGCTTTCGCGTAGCGCGCTTTTTTACGCGAATACCGACATGTTTGTTTTTGTTTCCACGTCAGAAGACGGTCGAATCGAGGGGTACCGCCTGGATGGCGATACCGGCTTGCTGACCCGCACCGGTGCCACCGACGTCGGGAAGCTGGTGATGCCAATGACAGTCGTGTCACAGGGGCAGCCGCGGCTCTATGCGGCGGTCCGCTCGGTGCCGTCATCGATCCACACCTATGACATCGATAGCGGCGCGGGGACCCTGGCGGCAGCGGGCCCCGTCACCGCCTTGCCCGATAACAAGGTGTATCTCTCGCTCGACAATACCGGACGGTATCTGTTCACCGCCTCGTTCGCGGGCAATAATTTCGCCGTGTTCCGTTTGACCGAAAAGGGGCTTCCGGAAACGCTTCCGCGTCAGGTGTTGCCGATCGGCGGGAAGGCGCACTGCATTATCCCGGACCGTTCCAATCGCTTCGTCTACGCGATCAACTTTGGCGAAGGGCATATTCTCTCGTTTCTTTTCGACGCGGAAACCGGCGCACTGACGCCCACCGTCCAGGCGGCGTTGCGCGTCGATCCGAGCCAGGGCCCACGCGTCGCGGTTGTCTCTCCCGACAATCGCTATCTGTACGTGATTCACCAGCACACAGGGGAAATCGCGCAGTGCGAAATCGATCAAGGTTCCGGGGCACTGCGCCATGTGAGCGACACGCTTTTCGTGCAGGCCGATATGGGCCTGGTTCGAGGCGTCGCGCGGGAGAACGCGGCGGAAGCCAATTCTGCTGGTGCAGACGAGGGGGACGTCGCGCGAATCTGGGCGTCTGATATCAAGATAACGCCGGACGGACGCTTCCTCTATGCCACGGAAAGGACGCGAAGTGCGATCGTTCTCTTACAGTTGGACGCGGATAGCGGACGGCCCACCTATGTCGCGCGCTTTGCCGCGGAGCGCCAACCGCGCGGCATCGCCATCGATCCCAGCGGGCGTTGGCTCGTGGCTGCCGGCGAGAAGTCGGACAAGCTCTCGGTCTTTGCGATCGACGGGCAAAGCGGGCATTTGCAATTGCACGAACGCTATCCGGTGGGACGGGGCGCCAACTGGGTTGAAATCGTCGACCTGGCCTAGTCCGCGGCAGGCAGGCATTCCATGCGCGCCGCCGCGACGACGTGCGCGGCGCTTCTCCACCCTTACAGGGTGCCACTAGAAGGAAGAGGTCATGCCCGATACGTTTCTCCCCCTTTCCACCACAGACATCAATCGCGAACGTCGCAGCGCGCTATTGGCGAGCGCCGGTGCGGCCTTGCTCGCGCTCTCGCCGGCGGTCGGCCGCGCAAATGAAACGAACAGCGCGACTTCGTCGGGCAGCGCCGCGTCTGTCAGTTGGAACAGCGTGGATCCGGACGCGAACGATGACAACCTGATCGTTCCTATCTATGACGAACCCCGTCATCACGTCATCATGGAAAATGGCGTGATGCGTGTCATGCGCGTCATGATTCCACCGGGGCACGCCACGCTGTGGCACGCGCAGAATCTGGACTTCGTCAATACGATCATCGGTGGCTCGCACAACATCATTGCGCGAAAAGGCGAGGGTCCGGGCGAGCCCGTCGAAATGAAGACCGGCTCGGTACGCTATGGCGATTATCAACGCAGCCCGATTGTCGATCGCGTCAGCAATGTCGGCACCACCTTGAATCACCAGATCGCCTTTGAGATCACCGATCTCGCCCGCAGAAACTACGGCAATGCCGATCGATCGCATGCGACGAACTTCAGCGTTATCCTCGACAAACCTCACGTGCGGGGGTGGCGCTTGAAGCTGCAGCCGGGCGAAACCACGCCGGTATATCGGCAGGATGGGCCCGGTATTCGCGTGGTGCTCTCCGGTGCGCGCTTGATCGATCGACGTCCCGGTGAGTTGGGGCAGCAGATTTCGCTTCGGCCCGGTGACGCGCTGTTCACCACCCCGGGTCTGATCGCAGTGACCAATGCCGCCGAGGAGCCGCTCGAAATCATGGAGTACGAGCTCCGATAGTGATCTCTTGGCCGCACGGCCGTGCGGTACTCGCATCGGGCGCGTCTTTCTCCCTTTTTCTCTCCCCCACGTAGTGTGGGCGGCCTCCTGCCCCATCCCGTTCCGAGCCCTAATCGATACACGCCTACCGCCCGTCCTTGCTTTCCAGTCGGAAAGCTGAGGTAAGGACTGCCTTGCCTTTGTGAGATATTGACAGGGATACAGAATCTTCTATATAGTTCTCAAAATTCTTGCAATTCGCTTGCAGAAAGTCGATAACTTCGGGATTTCCTGAGTTGTCGGCCGGCAGTCGATGGCCCGTCTGACCGATCGCGGTACACGTCGAATTCTTTGAAATAACCTTTATGGAACGGACATTTCAGGGGTGGGTGGCGTGACATCGTGCCGGGGGATGGTGTCCCATTGCGCCCGTGTGATGTAATGAAGTCGTAATGGGTCGCGGCTTCGATTCTTTCAATGTGTCGGCGGCAAGCCGGACCGCCATTCATTGTACGAGTGGGAGATGCGAGATTCGGCATGACATATCGCGGACTTATTCTGATTTCCTGCGTCGTACTCGCAGCCTGTGCCTCGAATTCAAGCAGCAGTGAAAACGTTCGCATATGCGACGTAGACTGCCACGTCCAGCCGAAAAGCCAGGTGAACTACCAGCCGATGCAATCGGCTTCCAGCACCGAGGAAGACGCGCGTATCGCGGCCTTGCAACGCGCTGCAGAAACCAATCCCCGTGCGGCCTACGATCTCGGCCTGCGCTATTTCAGAGGCGATGGCATCGGGCAGAACAGTTATCAAGCCATCGTGTGGATGCGCAAATCGGCCGAGGCCGGCTATCTCGATGCACAGAAGGCACTCGGCGTGTTCTATCTCTTCGGGCTGGAAGAGATGGGCGCCGATCCGCGTGAGGCGGAAAAGTGGCTTTCGATCGCGGCCGGTCGGGGAGACAAGGAGTCCGCGAATCTCCTGGTACAGGCCCGAGCCGCGAAGCAATCCGATGAGGACGACTACAAATGGCGGACACAGTGGCGCGGCGTGTACTACGGCTATTGGAACAGCGGCTATGCCTATAGGGGTTATTGGCGTGGCAGCGCCTGGTATTGGCCTTGAGCATCCTGCATTCGCGGCAACGCGTTCCCTGTTGCAAGGCGGGAGCGTATCCATCGTCACCGGCAGCACGCGTCTCTTTTTTTGAGACGTCTGGCGTTACCCTCCACCTCCATTCGATAAAAAAGACCATGTTATTCCGTTCTCGATTCTCGGGCGTAAAGACTGTCGCGATCCTCGCGCTGACGACCACTTTGGCCGCGTGCGGCGGCATGGTCAGCAGTGGCGGCCAAAACGCCGGGGTGACGGGTGCCGCTGGCGGCGGCACCAGTGCCGGCGCGGACGACAAGCTGGAGCGTTGCGCGAGCCCGCTGGGGACGATCGCCGTGGACGATGGACGGAATGCCGATTGGTACGGTGCATTCGGCAGTGCCACTCAGGTGACGACCATCGAGCCGTTATTGCGTCTCGCCGTCCAGCAGTCCAACTGCTTTGTCATCACGGCAATCGGCAACCAGAAAACCGACTCGCGGATTTCGCGGATCACGGAGATTCAACGTAACTCCGGTGAATACCGCGCTGGATCGAAACAACAGAAAGGCCAGCGCGTGGCAGCCGATTATTATCTCGAGCCGCAAATCATCATCAATGACTCCGCCGTCGGCAGCGTCGGCGGTGTGATCGCGGGCTTCATCGGTAACAGCGCGTTTTCGAAGGCGGCCGGCGGAATGCAAACGAAGGCATCTGTCGTGACGCTGACATTGTTCGATGTCCGCTCCGCCGTTCAAATCGCTGCAGCGGAAGGGAGTGCGACGTCGACCAACTATGGCGCGGCGCTTGCGGGCATTGGGGGCGGCGCGGCAGGAGGCCTCAGCGGCTTCTCCAGCACCCCCGCAGGCAAAGCGACGGTCGTGGCCTTCATCGACTCCTGGAACAAGATGGTCGTCGCCCTGCGTAACTATAAGGCGCAAGACGTGAAGGGCGGCCTGGGTCGCGGCGGTCAGTTGAAGGTGAACTGATCCGCGGTGTCGGTTCCGATCCGGGATCGGAACCTGCCGACGACCTTATTTAAAGGTCTTGCCGTCCGGTCAACGCGGGCCAGTCGGAATAACCGGTCGCATCGCCACCGTACCAATATTCCTTCGGCGCCTCTGCCAACGGCGCGCCGCTGCGAAGGCGGTCGACCAGATCGGGATTGGCGATGAAGGGACGCCCGATGCTGAACAGATCGGCGTCGCCCGCGGCCAGCGTCTTCTCGGCCAGGCCGAGCGTGTACTGGTTGTTGGCGATATACGTGCCCTTGAAGCGTTCGCGCAGCGCGGTGAAGCTGATGCCGTCGGACGTGTCCCGATTCAACTGCGTCACGCCTTCGATGTCGTGGATGTACAGCAGTCCGAGATCGGAAAGCGCATCGACGAAGGTACCGAAGGTCTCCATCGTATTGCTGTCGAGCGGCGTGTCGCCCGGCGCGGTGGTGACCGGCGAGATGCGGATGCCGACGCGTGCGGCGCCCCAGACATCGACAACCGCCTGCACGACTTGCAGCGGAAAACGCAGACGGTTTTCGAGCGCGCCCCCGTATTGGTCCGTGCGGTGATTGGTGCTGTCGCGAATAAACTGCTCCAGCAGGTAGTTGTTGGCCGCGTGCACCTCGACACCGTCGAAACCCGCGCGCTTCGCATTCTCCGCTGCGCGACGGTAATCCTCGACGATCCCGGGGATCTCGTCGGTATCCAGTGCCCGCGGCGTGACGAAATCCTTCATCCCGTCGTGCACGCGAATCTGCCCCGATGGCTTGATGGCGGACGGTGCGACCGGCAGTGCGCCGTCCTGCATGTCCGGATGCGACATGCGCCCGGTATGCCACAGTTGCAGAAAGATCTTGCCTGCTTGACGGTGCACGGCGTCCGTCACTTCCTTCCAGGCTGCGATCTGCGTGTCGTTCCAGATGCCCGGCGTACGGGGATAACCACGACCCTGGGCCGAGATATTGGTTGCCTCCGTGATGATCAGCCCCGCGTTGGCACGCTGCGCATAGTAGGCCGCGGCGTAGTCCGGCGGTACGCCCGCTTCATCGGACCGGCTGCGCGTCATCGGCGCCATGACGATACGATTTCTAAGATGAAGCTCGCCGAGGATCACCGGTTGCAGAACCGGACTGGATTGTTGATTGGACATGATGGGTGTTCTCTCTGAATGTGCGTGAAAGGGCTATCGGCGTACCGCCCCCCTCAGTCGACCGTCTTGGCCCAGACCGCTTGGGCGTTCGTGAATTCGCGCAGGCCGAAATGCGACAGCTCGCGTCCATAGCCGCTCTTTTTCACGCCGCCCACGGGAATGCGTGCATTCGTTGCGGAAAAGCCGTTGATGAAGACCCCCCCCGTTTCCAGGCGGCGCGCGATGCGCTGGGCGCGAGCGATGTCCTGGGTCCAGAGGTTACCGCCCAATCCGTAGTCGCTGGTGTTCGCCAGTTCGATCGCGTGTTCCGCGTTGTCGGCAATGGTGATTGCCGCGACCGGACCGAACGTTTCTTCGTCGAATGCCGCCATGCCTGGCGTGACGTTTGCCAAGATCGTCGGCTCGTAGAAATTGCCGGCACCTTCGACCTTCTTGCCGCCGAGCAGCAGCGTCGCGCCCGCATCGATCGTCCGTTGGACCTGGCCATGCAATTCGTCGCGCAAGTCGAAGCGCGCCATCGGCCCGACGACATTTTGCGAATCCGTCGGATCGCCCATCTTCAGTTGCCGGACCGCGGCAACGAACTTTTGGGTGAAGGCATCGGCAATGGGCTTTTCGAGAATGAAGCGCTTGGCGGCCAGGCAGACTTGTCCGGCGTTTTGAAAGCGCGCTTCAACGGCCGCCTTGACGGCCAGATCGATGTTCGCATCGGCCAGGACGATGAAGGCATCGGAACCACCCAGCTCCAACAGGCTCTTCTTCAGTGCCTTGCCTGCCGTGGCGGCCACCGCCGAGCCGGCGCGCATGCTGCCCGTCAGCGTGACGGCAGCCACGCGGTCGTCTTCGATCGCACGGGCAACGGTGTCGTTGTCGGTAATCAGGTTTGCAAAAAGATCCTTGGGGAAGCCGGCGGCCTCATACGCTTCCTGCAAGGCATAGGCGGAACCCATGACATTGGGCGCATGCTTCAGCAGGAAGCCGTTGCCGGACAGCATGATCGGGCCGGAGGCGCGGATAACCTGCCAGAACGGGAAGTTCCACGGCATCACGGCGAGTACGGTGCCGATCGGCAGATAGGAAACATGCACCTGATCGTCGCCGTCGATCGCGACCGGTTCGTCGGCCAGGATGGCCGGGCCGTTTTCAGCGATCCAATCGATCGTGGCCGCGCACTTTTCGATTTCGCTGCGTGCGGCGCCGAGGGTCTTGCCCATCTCGGCGGTGATCAGCGCGGCCAGTGTTTCCGAACGCGACCGCAGTTCCGCGGCAAGGCGACCGTAGGCCGCAACACGCTCGCGCATCGGCGTTGCGCGCCACAGGCGGAAGGCCGCGGCGTTCTTGTCCAGCAGGCGGTCGACTTCTTCCGCCGTTTGGTAGGGATAGGTGGCGATCAGTTCGCCAGTCGCCGGATTGCGCGAGGTGGCGACATTGGCTTGTTGAATCGGGGACTGGGTGTGTGCGTTCGACATCTTTATTGCCTCCATGACAGTTGAAAGCAGCAAGTGATGCTGCGATGAAAGTCAGTGTAGGCAAGTCGGATTCAGCGAAGAAGGCGTCTTGTGATCCTATGACTGCGGGTCATAGGCAGGCGTTTTCGGGATATAGGTCACCAGCGAGAGGTCGGGTCGCCCCTCGGGTGTCAGCGCGACATAGGTAAACGACATGAGGCCGGAGGTGGGATGCTGCAGACGCTTGCTGCCTTCGTCGAAGCCCTTGACGCCAGTGTCCTGCCACCACTCGCGGAATTCGCTGCTTTGTTCCGAGAGTTCATCGATGAGTCGATCGAAGGGCGCTTTGTCCAGCGCCTGCGCACGGGAGGCGCGAAACGTCGAAATCATGCCGCGCGCCATCTGTTCCCAATCCAGTATCAAGGTGCGATAGGGGCGATACAGGAAAAGCAGCCGCAGGGTATTGCGCTCATGAGGTTGCAGCGAGCCATAGTCGACGAAAAGATCGGCGATGGCATCGTTCCAAGCCAGGATGTCGAGCCGCGTATTGCGCACATAGGCCGGAATCGGATTGATCGCGCGAACCAACCGTTCCAAGCCCTCGCTGACCTCACTCTCGGTCGCGGTCGCCGGCTGCTCGCGCGGCGAGAGCGCGAAGAGATGCGCCGATTCGACGCGGTCGAGCTTCATGACCTTCGCGATGCGCTGCAAGGCATCGGCGGATGGCTGAATATCGCGACCCTGCTCCAGCCAGGTGTACCAACTGACGCTGACGCCGGCGAGCACGGCCAGTTCTTCGCGTCGCAAGCCCGGCGTGCGGCGCGGTCCTTCCGGCAAGCCGAACGCTTTTGGCTGCAGGCGTGCACGGCGGCTGGAGAGGAAGGTGCCTAGCTCTCGTCGCTGTTCGGGAGAGGTTTTCTTGACCATGGGACGCGGGAAGGAGTGTCGGGGACGTGACGCGCTTACGTGAACTGCTGGCAAGGATCTCACGAAAATCGAGATGACATCGGGACGGCGCGCGGCGGCGCCATAGGAAAGATCGAAAAAAAATGCGAAAATCTATAGACGACCGGTCTAATTGAGGCTATAGTCCATTCCATCGAGTCGGTTCAGGGCGCAAGCGCCCCCCGACTTTTGATTTGCCTGCAATATAGACGACTGGTCTACTATAAAACGTGGACTCACCATTAAGGAGCGGGACATGAGCAAGGGCATCGAAGGGAAAGTCGTAGTGATCACTGGCGGCAGTACCGGCATTGGCGCCGAAGTGGCCCGGTTACTGGCGAGCAAAGGGGCGGCTGTCGCCATCGCCGCGCGTCGCAAGGACAAACTGGACGCCGTCGTCGACGATATCGCGTTGCAAGGCGGGGTTGCGAAAGCCTATGCGTTGGACGTCTCGAAAAAAGCCGACGTCGAAATGGTTATCGCGGCGGTCGTCGCCGATTTCGGCAAGGTCGACGTACTGATCAACAACGCCGGCCTGATGCCGATTCGACCGATGGCGGAGGTCAATACCGACGAGTGGGACGCGATGATCGACGTCAATCTCAAAGGCACGCTATATGGGATCGCGGCCGTGTTACCGCGCTTCCTGAAGCAGGAAAGCGGTCACATCATCAATCTCAGTTCGGTGGCCGGCGTCAAGGTCTTCGCCCCGGGCGGCACGGTCTACTCCGGAACGAAGTTTGCCGTCTCGGCGATTTCCGAGGGCCTGCGTCAGGAAGTGGGTGACAAGATTCGCGTGACGTCGATCGCGCCCGGCGCGGTGGACAGCGATCTGAAGCACAGCACGTCCGGAACCGCCAAGGACACGGTGCTCGACTTCTATCGTCAGGCGATTCCGGCCGGTTCGGTCGCGCGCGCCATCGCCTTCGCCATCGAGCAGCCGGACGACGTGGATATCAACGAGATCGTGCTGCGTCCCACAAGCCAGGTATTTTGATTCGTCGTTTGTTCATTTTCTTCATACTAAAAAGGAGTGCTTATCATGTTTTCATTGAATCGTATCGTATCCGGTGTTGCTGTCGCGTTGGCTTTGACGGCGGGTCAGGCGGCCAGTGCCGCACCGGTCAAGAATATCGTGCTGGTCCATGGCTTTTTCGCCGATGGTTCCGGATGGCAGGGCGTGTCGAAGATCCTGACGCGGGACGGCTACCATGTCGCGGTCGTGCAGGAGCCGGAGACATCGCTGGCGGATGACGTCAAGGCGACGCAGAGCGCCGTCAATGCGTTCGACGGACAAAGTCTGCTCGTGGGGCATAGCTATGGCGGCATGGTGATCACGCAGGCCGGCAACGACGACAAAGTGGCAGGCCTGGTCTATATCGCCGCCTTTGAACCCGAGGTGGGCGAGACCTTGCGTGATCTGACCGACAAGATGCCGGCCGCGACCAAGGGCATCAAGGCGACGCCCGACGGGCATCTGGCCTTCGATCAGACGCTTTTCAGCGCGGACTTCGCCGCCGGCGTGCCGGAGGCCGACGCGAAGTTCATGGCGATTTCGCAAGTCTTGCCGACACTGCAGACCGCCAATACCGCCGTGACGCAGGCGGCGTGGAAAACGAAACCGAGCTGGGCGATCGTGTCGAAGGATGACCGCACGGTGAATCCCGACCTGGAGCGCTTCATGGCCCAGCGCGCCGGCAGCAAAGTGACCGAAATTCACGGCAGCCATGTGGCGTTCATCGCGCACCCGGCCGAAGTGGCGAAGGTCATCGAGCAGGCGGCGCGCGCGTCCGGCAACGCGGAATAAGCGGCAGTCGCTAGAACGATATCGACATTGAAAAGTTGTAGACGACTGGTCTAATTTGGGTTAGAGTAGACACATGAACACTTCAACTGCTCACGACACCTCGGATGTCCGTCGGAACATCCTCGATACCGGCCAACGCATCATGGCCGGGAAGGGATATTCGGGCGTCGGATTGAATGAAATTCTCACGGCAAGCGGTGTGCCGAAGGGCTCTTTCTACCATTACTTCGGTTCGAAGGATGCGTTCGGCGAAGCGCTGCTCGAGCACTATTTCACCGACTATCTGGCGGACATCGATGCCACGATGAGCCTGCCCGGTTTGACGATGGCGAAGCGATTGGTGCGGTACTTCGAGCAGTGGCAGGAAAACCAATCTTTCCTCGAGTGTCAGGGAAAGTGCCTGGCCGTGAAGCTCGGTGCCGAGGTGGCGGACTTTTCGGACGCCATGCGTGCGGCACTCGATCGTGGGACGTCCGGCATTGTCAGACGCTTGGCGAACGCGATCGAAGCCGGCGTCGCGGAAGGCTCGGTGGTGGTCGACGGAAAGCCGAAGGCGATTGCCGAGAGCCTGTATCAGATGTGGTTGGGTGCCAGCGTGATGGTGAAAATCGTCCGCAATCCCGAGCCGTTTCAGACCGCGATGGTGGCGACGCGCCAATTGCTGGGTCTGCCGGCTGCATAACGTAGCAATGGCGGGAAACCGCCTTTTTTTACCTTTTTAATAGACGACCGGTCTACTCGTATCCGATGTGACGGTCTCACCCCTCCAAGGAGTAACACCATGAAAGTACTGATGATCCTGACCTCCCACGACCAACTGGGCGATACCGGCAAGAAGACGGGTTTCTGGCTGGAAGAACTGGCTGCGCCCTATTACGCATTCAAGGATGCTGGCGCCGAAGTGGTGCTGGCCTCGCCCAAGGGCGGTCAGCCGCCGTTGGATCCGAAAAGCAATGAGCCGTCTTTCCAGACCGCGCTGACCCATCGTTTCGAGGCCGATGCCGCCGCCAATGCGCAACTGGCCACGACGGTTCGCCTGGACAGCGTGTCGCAAGCGGATTTCGATACGGTCTTCTACCCGGGCGGTCACGGTCCGCTGTGGGATCTCGCCGAAGACGCCGATTCCATCGCGTTGATCGAATCCTTCTTCGCCGCCAACAAGCCGGTGGCACTGGTCTGCCATGCTCCCGGCGTGCTGCGCCACGTGAAGTCGGCAGAGGGTCGGCCGGTGGTCGAAGGTAAGCGCGTGACGGGCTTCGCCAATACCGAGGAAGAAGCGGTCGGCTTGACTCACATCGTGCCGTTCCTGGTCGAGGACGAGCTGGTGGCGAAGGGCGGCATCTATTCGAAGGGCGCCGACTGGGGCTCCTATGTGGTCCGCGACGGGCTGCTGATCACGGGCCAGAATCCGGCGTCATCGGCCGAGGCAGCGGTGCTCCTGATCGACCAGCTGTCGCGCTAAGCCGTCGCGAACCCGATATCTCTTAGAGGAGCGTTTCCCATGTCCGCCGTACTCAAATCCAAGCCGTCGCAGCGCCTCTTCGAAGGCGCCTATACCCTCAGCATCGCCGGCGAGCAGCGTGCCGCCACGTCGACCTTCGATGTGATGAATCCCGCGACAGGCGCGGTACTCGCGCAAGCGCCGGCCGCCACGCCGGCGCAACTGGAGGAGGCGATTGCCGCCGCGAAGAAAGCGTACAAGACGTGGTCGGCCCTCCGCTACGAGGAGCGACAGCGCTATCTGAACGCCTATGCCGATGCACTCGAAGCGCATCGCGACGAGCTGGCGCGCCTGCTGACCCAGGAGCAAGGTAAGCCGTTGACGACGATGGCCGAGCCGGAAGTCGATCAATCGATTTCGTGGATACGCCAGATCGCCGCGCGCCGCATCCCGGTCGAAATCGTCGAGGAAACGGATCAGCATATCGTCGAGCTGCATCACACGCCGCTAGGCGTCATCGGCGCCATCACGCCGTGGAACTTCCCGGTATTGCTGGCTTTATGGAAGGTCGCGCCCGCGCTGATCACCGGTAATACGATGGTGATCAAACCGTCGCCGTTCACGCCGTTGTCGACGTTGCGTTTCGGCGAAATTGCGCAATCGGTCCTGCCGCCCGGCGTGCTGTCGGTGGTGTCGGGCGGTAATGAACTGGGGCCGCAACTGACCGCGCATCCGGATATCGCGAAGATCAGCTTCACCGGTTCGACGGAGACGGGCAAGCACGTGCTGCGCTCGGCCGCGGGGACCATCAAGCGCGTGACGCTGGAGCTGGGTGGCAACGATGCCGCCATCGTGCTGCCGGACGCCGATTATCGATCAATCATCCCGCAATTGTTCTGGGGCGCGGTGGGTAATTCGGGGCAATGGTGTGTCGGCATCAAACGCCTTTACGTGCACCGCTCCTTCCACCAGGACTTCGTCACCGCGTTTGTCGATTATGCAAAGCAGCAGAAGCTGGGGGATGGCTTGGATCCCAGCGTCACCGTGGGCCCGGTTCAAAACAAGATGCAATTCGACAAGGTGAAGACCTTCCTCGATGACATCAAGGCGAATGGGCAGAAGGTCGTGTTGGGTGGCGAGGTGGACGAGAACCGTCCCGGCTATTTCATCCCGGTCACCGTCGTCGACAATCCGCCCGAAGATTCGCGTATCGTCCAGGAAGAGCAGTTCGGCCCGATCGTTCCCATCATCGCGTATGACGATGTCGACGATGTGATCGAGCGGGCAAATGACAGCCCGTTCGGTCTCGGCGGCTCCGTGTGGGGGCGCGACACGAAGGCGGCGGTGGCGGTGGCCAACCGCCTGGAGACCGGCATGGTGTGGGTGAACGAGATCCACACGCAAGGCGTCGATATCCCGTTCGGTGGGCAGAAGCAATCGGGTCTGGGCACCGAGCACGGTAGCGAAGGGCGTCAGCTCTTTACCAACCCGAAGACAGTGCTGATCCGGAAGTAAGCGTGCACCCGTGGTCGAGAGAGGGGGCAGGGTGAAATGCCGTGCGACGGGCGGGGCCCCGTCGCACGGCATCGCCTCGATCAATACTTCCAGGTCAGGTTGACGCTGCCGTTCAACGGTGCGCCGTAGGTCCCGTAGTTGTATTCCATCGACGCCCAATATTTCTTGTTGAACGCGTTGTACAAATTGCCCGTGATCGTGAAATGCTTGTTCACGTCGTAGCGCACCATGAAGTCGACGTCGGCATACGAACCTTGCCGTGCCGTTCCCAGCGTCGCATCGACGTAACGTGTGGCGCTCTGCCAGCGGATGCTGCTTCCCACGGTCAGCTTGTGGTCGAAGTACGGCAAGCGATAGCTGGTCGACAGATGCGCCGATTTTCGCGGTACGTAGAGCTGCGTCGATTGCCCGCTGTCATCGGTGACGCGCAGAATGGTCGCGCCCGCGCTGACATTCCAGTCACGCGTGATCTGTCCTGAAATATCGGCTTCGATCCCTTCCGATGTCGCATTGCCACCGGAATAGTAATAGTCGCCCGTATCCGAATTGAAGCCGGCTTGCGTTGCGATATTCGATTGGTGAATGCGGTACACCGCAAGCGACGTGTTCAGACGATTGTCGAAAAACGCGCCCTTGATACCGGCTTCCGCACTGCGTCCGCGCGCCGGGCCGAGTAACTGATTGTCGATATTCAGCTGGTATTGCGGGTTGAAGATTTTGGTGAAGCTCGCATACGCCGTGATTTGATTCGTCAGATCGTACGTCAACCCGACATAGGGCGCAGACCCGGACGACTGCTGGTTGTATCCCGTACCATCGGCGCTGCCGCTACTCGCCGCTTGCGTGTAATTCACCCCGAGCAGCAGATGGGCACGGTCGGTCAGACTCCATCGCGACGAGGCGTAAAGCGAACGCCGGACATCGAGGTAATTGACGTGCGAGGTGGCGTCGCCGAACGACGGTTTTGGATAGGTGCCGGCCAGCAGTTCCGCATAACCAACCGGTATGCCATCGGTATCGCCTTCGACGGAGGGGTTCGTGAACTGGGATCGCGAGAAGTTCGCGCCGAATACGAGGTCATGTGTCCGACCGAACAAATCGATCTTTCCTGTCACGCTGGAGTCCAGGACGAACTGCCGATTCGACGACTGGTAGTTGGACGTGTAGGAGTTGATACCCGATCCGTCGGCATTCAAGGAGCCGTAGGGATAGAAGAATTGGGCGTAGCTGTAGATATCGTTCCAATTGACCGATGTCTTCCATTTCCATCGATTGCCCAACTGCTGCGTCACTTCCGCAAAGGCGCGCTGCTCTTCGGTATTGAAGAATGCCCAACTGGGCGCCATGCTCGCGCCGACGTTATAGCTGAGCTGATTGCCCGAGGCATCGAGGAACGGCAGGCCGCCCCAGCTGGCGCCTTTCAGGCGATTGTGTTCGTAGCTATAGCCGACGGTCGCCAAGGTGCTCGGCGTGATATTGATATCGACCACGCCATAGACGATGTCCTTGCTCGGCTGTAATCGATCGGTATAGGAGCTGCCGTCCTGATGCACGGCGACGAGGCGTCCCGCCACGGTTCCTGCTTTGTTCAGCGGCCCGGAGATATCGACATCGACCCGCTTCGTGTCCCACGATCCATAGGAGACATCCCCCGACGCTTGAAACTGGTACGTGGGGCGCTTCCGAATGAAGTTGACGGTGGCCGAGGGATTACCGGTTTCGGCGTTCAGTCCGTCCGCGCCACGGAGGACTTCGACACGGTCGTATAGCGCCATGTCGATATCGCCGTACTGCGATGTGTATTCCAACGGCAAGCCGACACCGTCGAACTGCAGGTTCGTAATATGAAAACCACGCGACGTGAAGTCGGTTGCATACGAATCGTACGGTTCGACCGTGACGCCAGTGACATGCCGAAGCGCGGTGTTCACGTCGTTGAGCTGGAAGTCGTCCATTTCTTCGCGCGTCAGCACGGAGACCGATTGGGGCGTCTCTTTCGGTGACAAGCCGATCTTGCTGCCCGCGGTCGTCGATTGGATCGTGTACGAGTGCGTGCGTTCGGTGGGCTGCTGGATGCCACTGTTCTGCGCATGGACCGTGACGGTGGGTAGCGCCGAATCTTGCGCGAGGGCAGGGGTGGCAAGCGCCGTCGATCCTGTCGCAGCCGATGCGCCGCTCGTTCCGCCGACGCCGTTGTCGTTCGTGGCGGTGCTCGCCTGCGCCCACGAAAGCATGGGCAGCATGCCGGCAATCGCCAACAGCGCTACGATCGGCCGTGCCGGGCGCGGCACGTTATTCCGGCCAGCCCGACGAATCGACGCGGACGGCTGGGCGGGCGTTTCGGAGAATAAGCGACGCATGGCATTCATTTATTAAGAAAAGCAGAATAATAAATGAAAATCATTATCGTTTGCAATAACCGTTTTTGAGACAGCTGCGTGCGGACGGCGGGCGCTGCTTCATGTCGCGTCCCTTCCTGCTCGCGCTGGTCGACGCGTACCGGGCGAGCCGGTCGTTTCGCCTTACCTATTCTTACCGTGCCCTGACTTGCGCATGGACGCTTGGTGCCACCGGATTCGTCACGCATCGCCATTTGCAATAGCGCTTGAGGTGGACCTTGATCTGCTAATATCACCCGGCTCGGATTGGCTGCACGCGTCGAAAAAGTCTGTACGCAGGCCTGTGCGCGTGACGTCGGATAGATCAATAACGCATCCAATCAACGTGGTGCGATCTCATTCAGGCCTGCGGGGAGACCTGAAAAAATAATCGAAAAAAATTACCGATCTTTATCCGAGATCCTGTTGACGCAAAACGCGCAGACCATCAAGTGCCGTAATAAAAAAACTTAAAATCAAGGGGAAGGAAGACGGTGATGCGATGACGATACAGGATAAGCGAACCACTTGGGCGCAGGTACATATCGACGCGATGCGGGGTGCAGCAGCGTTGATCGTTGCGCTCGGCCATGCCCGAAGTCTCTTCTTTGCGAGCGTGACAGGTGTGTCCGACGCGGGGCAGCTGACGATTGGCGATGAGGCCGTGATGGTCTTCTTTGTGTTAAGCGGCTATCTTGTTGGCGGTAGCGTCATCCGCGATATGGGGCGGCATCGTTGGTCATGGTCCAACTACCTCCTCAAGCGTCTCGTCCGATTATGGATCGTATTGATTCCTGCGGTATTTCTCGGCATCGCAATCGATGCGATCGGTTTTCATTTCTTGGCGGCGAATGGAAGCATTTATTCCGCGCCGGCCGGACAGACCTATGTGCAAACGATCCTTTCAGATCAGATAAAAAGTATCCCGATCATTATCGGTAATCTCTTTTTTCTGCAAACGATCGTCGTGCCGACGGTGGGAACGAATTCGGCACTGTGGAGTCTGTCGAACGAATTTTGGTATTACTTGCTGTTTCCAATGGGAATGCTTGCCGTGCGGTATGAGCGACGCCTGGCTCGCCGACTCGCTTACGCATTCGGCATCGTATGCATCGTTGGATTGATCGGCGCGCATGCGGCCTTTCTTTTCCTTCCCTGGCTTCTTGGTGCCGGGCTTGCTGTCGTGCCGCGCCTTATTCCCGCGGAGCGCGCGAATAAGGTCGTGTCGATCGCCGCCGTCGTCTTTTGCGTGTGCTTCCTCGAGATCAAAAAATTGCATCTGCCGCTGTATGTCGGCGAAGCGGCGGTGGCGCTACTGGTCGGCGCGCTGTTGTATGCCATCATCTGCCAACGTACGCCGCAGCGGCCTTCGCTTTATGGCTGGGTCGCGCGCTGGTCATCCAACCTTTCCTACTCGCTCTATCTGACGCATCTCCCGTTTTTGATTTTGATATGCGCTTTGATCGATACGCCATGGACGTTGTCGGCGCTCAACGCTGCAGTCTTTGCGAAATTCGGTATCGGCATGATGGGCGCGCTCGCATTGGCCTGTCTGATCTACTACGCCTTCGAATCAAGGACTGATCGGACGCGCGATGTCATTCGTGGGGTGTTCGGGAAACCAAGGGGAGGGAGAGAGGAAGCGGTCGCCGGCGAGTAAGCGCACGCTGGCCCGAAAGGCCAGCGTGCCGCTTCTGTGTCGTCGCCGAGTTTTGCGCCGTACCGTTCAGCTCAAAGAAGAGGCCTTCGAGTTCGAATAGCTGCCGCTGGCATGCACGCCGACCTTGTCCGACGGGGCACCGGTCGCGTCGCGCGTGGCTTGCGATGTCGCGTGGGCGGCCTTGGTGTCGCGGAAGACCTGCAGCACGAGTTCGTAGTATTCGAATCGCGTTCGCGTCGCGTTGAAATGATGGTCTGCCTGCTTCAGGAAGGTCACCCGTGCCGGCGCGAAATGGCTCATGCGGCGTGCGCCCCGCCCGAAGTTCAGCGTCAGGTCGCCGAGGCCGGGATCATCGTCGCTATACAGCAGATTGGTCTGCACATTGCGTTTCGCCAGCGTGCGCATCAACGCATACGATTTCGCGCGCTCGGAATCCGCGGCCGGTGGCAACATGTTCTTGGCCACTTCCACGCCGCGCTTGAGTGACCGGACGATCAGCACACGCGCGGTTCCAAGCAGATCGGCGTCGCCGCGTAGCACGCGCTGCCATTCACCCCGGTTACGTAGCGAGCGCAAATATGCCTTGACGCTGCGCTTATGGGTTCGCACGGCCATCTTGACCTCTTCGCCGTCCGGGACGATGAACTTCTGCAAGTTCACCAAGATGCTGCCGACGATGCGCGGATCCCGGGCCGAAACATGCAGGCCGATATAGGCGCCGGAACACAGGCCCGACACGATGGCATTCGGATAGCCCTGATCGACAAGACATTGCATCCCCGCCATTGCGTCGTCGAGGGTGCTCGGATCCGTATGCAGATGTCGCTGATCGAGCGGCGCCAGGCTATCGCCCACGCCGCTTAGATCGAATCGAAGCGATGCGATGCCGGCGCGCGCCAGTCGTCTCGCCAAGGAAACGTAAGCACCGCCATTGCCGATGTGGTGGCTCGATCCTTCGTGGATCAGCAACGCCGCGATCGGCTCCCCGCGCGAGTGCGAGGGTCGGCACAAGATGCCGAACAAATTGTTGTCCGGACCAAAGCGATGCGGCTCCTCGATGAAATCAGGCGCCATCAATCGATCGGCGACGACCGTTGCGCGGTGCGCGGCAGCGTGGTTCGCGGGCTGTCGTTCCAGCACCCAGTCACGGACGGCCGCGATCGTCTCGACGGGCAACGTGCTCGTCGTCGGATCCTGCATCCAGGCCGCGTATTCGGTGAAGACGTTCGCGGTAACGGGAATGCCGGCCGCTTTCCAGGCGTCTACCAACGCATCACTGCGACGATCGCCGCGCACGGTGAAAACACTGACCGGCTGATGCGGTACGATGGACTTTGCAAGATCGACAGCGCCGATCTGCGCCTGTAGCGCCGCGGTCCACCAGAAGCCGTTCGTGTTCAACGGTTCGTCGCTTTCGGCGTCGGGTATCGGGTTGTAGGTCGACAGGCTCGATACCTTCGCCGCGGTACGCGTCTCGCGCAGGAAGGTTTTACCCGCCACCACCGGTGCCAGTAGCACCAGGCCCGCGCCCGCCAGTTTCTGGGCCGCGAGCGTGGCGACCATGGCACCCAGGCGGATGCCCACCAAGACGATATGCTGGACGCCGGTGCGCGCGCGCAGATGCTCCGCGCCGAGCAACACATCTTCCACAAAACTGTCGATCGAACGCGGGACGGCATCGCTATTGCCGGTGCCGTTGTAATCGAAACGCAGCGTCGATACGCCAGCGTTCGCCAGTGACTCGGATAAATGCATCACGCCGTAGTGCGTGCAGATTTCCTCTTGCGCGAAGGCTGAACAGATCACCACGCCGACGGACGACAACGCCACAACACCATCACCCGTGGTATCCGGCTGGTGGAGCCATCCGAACCGGCGTTCGAAATAGGTAGGCTGCATGCTCATGGGGTCATGCCTCCACGGCGTCGACCGATCCAACGCTCTTGCTTACCTTGGTGCCGAAACCCATGAACGCACGCACGTCGACGGGCCATAGATCGAGGTCGAAGCCATGATGGCGCAGCATCGCCAATGCAAGGCGCTCGATGCCGAAGCCGATACACGCCGTATGGGCCACTTCACCGTCCTCTGTGCGCATGTCCCACGTTTCGCCAAAGTGGGTCATGTGATAGTTGAAACTCATGCAAGCCGTCGGTCCGGCGCCTTCATTGATCGGTACCAGCAGTTCGAACTTGAGCGCTTGTTCGCGCTGGCTGTCCGCCATCAATTTTCCACCGCGGCCGAAGAAGGGATCGTTCGCGATATCGACTTCGAAAGGAATGCCCAGCGACGTGGCGAATACCTTGCCGCGTGCGACCCAGTCCTCTCGGAATGCCATCACTTGCGCCACGGTTCCGACACGAACGAATTCACGCATGCGGAAGAACTGGAAGCGCGTGGGCTCCAGCGACGGTTCATGTCGGAAACACCAGCAGTACACATCGACCAAGGCGCCCACGTTCGCCAGCGGACCCCGACGCGCGAGCGTCGGATATACCGAGTAGCATGCAGCGGGCGTGAGCACGAGGCCGGCAGGCTGCTGCTGCTCCATCCACGGTTCGCCGCGCGCCATTTGGCCGAGCAATTTGTGCTGACCGCGCTCGTCGCCGTCGAAGCTATGAATCGTCCCCGCGAAATGCGGGAAGTTTTTCATATAGCCGCTTTTCTCAAAATAATCCTGCGGCATGGCCGGCGGAAAGCGCATCACCTCCGGCGCATCGTTCAACCCGGCTTCGCTGATCGCATGTTCGAGTCCGGCGCAAATGGCTTCGAAGACGCCATTACGACCCCAGACGCCATCGACGCCTAGAGGGATCAGAATGCCCGCATCAATCAGTTGCTCGCGAAAAGTCGGCTCGATGTTCATGGTCAGAGTGTGCTCAAGTTTCGGCGTTGTGCTATGAGAAGCGCGCCTGTGTTGTTGGCGATGCGGTCATTCGAGATCATGATCTGCGCGCTGAGGCTATCGCGCAGATACCGTCCTACGCTGAATTCGCCGCCGTTTTTGTAGCCGGCCATCCCGCAGATACGTAGCGCTTCCAAGACTACTTCGTGGCATTGCGTCGATATCTCGATTTTCAGGGTGTTCAATAGCGAGGTCCGCGCCATACCCGACGGCCAGGGTTCGATCGCTTGCGCGGCGGCACTTTCCGTTTCCGAGCGCGGCCGTTTGAAGGTATTGGCCGCATCGAATTGTTTCAAGGCGTTCGACAAGCTGGTGCGCATCGCGTCGAGCATTGCCGTCGCCTGCACCAGTCGTATGGCGCCGGGCTGCGCGCAGCCTATCTGGCGCTGGGCCTGCGCGCGGAGAAACGCGCGCGCACGCGTCAACGCCTCGGCGGCAATGCCGGTCCAGGCCGCACTCCAAAGGAGATGCGAGACCGGCATCATCGACTCGTCGCTGATCACGGAAAAGGCGGCGGGAATGATCTGCTCCACGCCAGCCGATGCGGACAGTTGAAAGGCGCTGCTGCATGTTCCCCGCATGCCCAGCGCATCCCAGCTGCCAGAAGGGACCAGACTACAATCCGAGCGCAGCAACGTGACCAAGGCCTGATCCGACGGCGGTGCATCCGCGTGCGTGCGGCATGTCGCCAGGAGAACGTCCGCATACGCGCCGTACGAAACCGTAGGCGCTTGCTTGTCCAATGTAAAACGATCGCCATCGACGATGAGCGCGCATCGACTCGAGCTGATATCGCCACCGACGCCGACTTCCGATGTCACGGATCCGAGCAACAAGCCGTCTTTGGCAATACGTTGGGCCAGGGCGCGATGCCACGGCTGATCGAGGGCGTGCCCGACGATGCAGGCTACCTGACTCTGATGCATCGCGTAAATCATCGCCGTCGACGAACATCCGCGCGCCAATTGCTGACACTGTCTCGCAATGTCGAGAAGCGAAGCACCGCTTCCACCCAGTTCCGATGGGAACATGCAGCCAAGGAAGCCAGCCGAACGCAATGCGTCGATGGCCTCCGTCGGGAATCGGCCTTCCCGATCCACCTGGTCCGCAAAACTCGCGGCCACGCGTACTACACCAGCAAGGTCCAACTCGGCGCCCTGCGCCAGCTGCTCACTGTGGATGGCGTTCACGGTCAGCTGCCTGTCAGGCTATTTACAGCGGACGCGAGCGAATCGATACTGGAAAACGTCGAGCGGACCAGCAGGCTGTCGGGGAACTCGACGTCAAACGCCGATTCGACTGCGAGCATGACGCCGACGGTGGCAAATGACGTCAGCCCGCATGCGAACAAGTCATCGCCGGAACCGATTGTTGCGGCCGGCACGCTCAGATTAGCGGTTTCGCTCAAAATTTCGCGTAGTGTATCTTCCACCGGATTTCCTTCCCCTGAATAGATTTACAAACTCGAAGGCATGGCGGCGACTCGTATGAGAAAGTTGCTGTGCAATCGTTCTCGAATGCGCGTCCCTGCCTTTCTTTTTTCGTAATGCGGTAATAAATGCTGCGCTACACGTTGCGTGATTCGTCAGCCACCCGGAGCGCACGCAGTTGCGCCGTTCGACGGGGCGATCGCGGAGGGGGCGTCTTACGATACTCAGTCTGTTGCGTTTACGCTACTCCCCCGCCTGCATTAGCCGAGGGCAATCTTTGATTTCAGACAATCGCATGAATCAAACGTCCGCCCTAAATACTACCGTTAATTCTTTGCACACGGAAAAAAATTGAAAGTTTTCGTTATTGGATGTGCCGGATGATCATTTACCCGTCCGCGGCATATCGGCGCGACCACGGCTAATTACCGGTAGTCGACGCTTTAAGAGTCTGCGGACATGATTTTCCATGTAGTAAATACGTCACGCCTGCGTCGATCGGGAGCGGGAAAGAGCGCCATTCGCGTATTCGGTAAGAATTTCCTTTGAAACGAATGATGGGTCTCCGCACGCGTCCCGTTATTATTTTTTTTTATTACGTCTTTCGATGGGTACTGATATGGGACGCGTCCGTCCTTTGTGACGAATGACCCCATTTACGCAAATGGTCTGTTTCCTATTTTACGTGCAAACGTTTTCAATTCGGTGATTCCCGCGTGTCGGAAACGTCCGTCGGCGTTTCAGCCTGATGTCGCGCGGCCGAGGCGCTTGAAATTACAATATTCTTTCATTCGTGCTAATGTTGCGCTTGTCTTTGGGGAGTAGCCGGCTTCTATCTGGAAGCAGCTGCGTCAACATTCTCGGTCGCCCAGACCGTGGCGCAGCCAGCCTTTAGGTTGGCGAGACCATCGACACATCTCGCGACCGGTCGGGCGCGGCGATGTGTCGTGGTTTTTT
The DNA here is from genome assembly GCF_039852015.1 of Robbsia sp. KACC 23696. Classification (NCBI taxonomy): domain Bacteria; kingdom Pseudomonadati; phylum Pseudomonadota; class Betaproteobacteria; order Burkholderiales; family Burkholderiaceae; genus Robbsia; species Robbsia sp. KACC 23696. The sequence continues at coordinate 625,227 of NZ_CP156626.1, forward strand.
GCCCGACCTAGAGTCCCCACACAATGAATCCCGTCGCGACGCTTTTCCTTGCTTTTGCCATGTCCACCGATGCCTTCGCGGCTGCGATCGGCAAAGGCGCCGCGCTGCATCGACCGCGATGGCGCGAGGCGATCCGGACCGGTTTGATTTTTGGCGTGATCGAGGCGCTGACGCCGATCGTCGGGTGGTTTCTCGGCAAGGCGGCGGCGCAATATGTCTCCGCTTGGGATCATTGGATCGCCTTCGCCTTGCTCGGCGTTCTCGGCGGCCGCATGATCATCAATAGCTTCAACGTAGAGGACGCGATCGACGAGAAGCCGGCGCGTCATTCATTCTGGCTGCTGGCCGTTACGGGCTTTGCAACGAGTATTGACGCCATGGCCGTGGGCGCGGGGCTGGCGTTCGTCGACGTCAATATCTTTTCCACGGCCGCCGCGATCGGTATGGCCACGGCGACGATGGTAACGATCGGGGTCATGGTGGGGCGTGTCGTGGGCCGCATCGTGGGGCGCCGTGCGGAGTGCGCCGGAGGTGTCGTGCTCATCGGCATCGGCACGCTGATTCTCGCCGAGCACCTGAATCTGATCGGCTAGTCCAGCACGGGAGCGGGACGCGGGCCCAGCGCTTTCGGCCCTACCGTCACGAACAACGCCGACGCGACGACCAGCCCCCCGCCCAGCCATGAGAGCATCGGCACCGATTCATGCAGCCAGACGCAGGCAAACACGGCGCCGAACACCGGCTCGGTGCCCATGAGCAGCGACACCCGCGTCGGATCGATTTTTTGTACCGCTACGTTTTGCGCAAAAAACGCGAAGACCGTGCAGACCAAAACGAGATAGACCGTACAGAGCCAGAAGCTGGCCTCATGTGGCAACGCCGCCATGCCGTGCCCGAAGAACAGGATCCCGCCGATACCCGATCCGATGCCGACCGAGAGGCTTTGAATCGACGTCAACGCAAGCGGCGAGACGGCGTTGTCGCGCGTCAGCCATTTTGTCGCGCACACCATCAACGCGCGCAGGCAGGCGGCGGCCAAAATCAAGACGTCCCCTGTTCCGATCGATGAGAACCCCCCATTGAGCGTGATCAGGAGCGCGCCTACCGCGGAGACGAGCACCGCCGCGCGCTCCCGACCGCTGGGTGTGCGCTTAAGCAGCCCCCATTCGACAAAGGGCGTGATGACGACGCAGAGATTGATCAGGAAGGCCGCGTTGCTGGCGCTCGTCTGTGCAACCCCGAAGGTTTCACACACGAAAATGGCGAGCAAGATCATGCCGGACGGCATGCCGACTTTCAACGCGCGGGCCTTGTCGGTTCGATGCAATCGCAAAAATGCGGGCGAGGTCAGCAGAAACGTCAGCCCGAAGCGAATGCACAGAAAGCCGAGCACCGGATAAAAGGTAACCGCGTGTTTGGCGATGCTGTAGGAACTGCCCCACGCAATGGCGACCAGGAGCAACATCCATTCCGCCAGATGGACAGTCTGGCAACGTGCTGGCAGCTTCATACGGACCTTTGAGATGACGTGGTTGACGGCACCTATTCTCAGGGGCATCCTAAACGGTGATAATCCTCTTCTCAGGCACTTCATTTATTCCCCGTGAGCACAAGTCTCGGCATCCAGCTGCTGCCCGACATCGCCGTTTTTGCGAAAGTCGCGGAGGCGGAAAGCTTTTCGGCGGTTGCACGGCAACTGGGCCGGACGCCATCGTCGGTGAGCAAGCAGATTGCACGTCTCGAAAATGCGCTCGGTGTGCAGCTTCTCGTTCGGACGACACGCTCGCTGCGCTTGACCGACGCGGGGCAGGCCGCGTACGCGCACGGACGCGCGATGCTGAGCGCGAGTCAGGAGGTCGTGGCGCTGAGCGATCGATTCGTGAAAGCACCGCAAGGAAAAATCAGCCTGAGCGTGCCGCGCGCGTTCGCAGTGAAGGTCGTGCAGCCCATCGCAATCGACTTTCTGAAGTGCTATCCCCTTGTCGATCTCCAGTTGATCGTCACCGATCGCGTCATCGATCCCTTCCAGGAAGACGTCGATCTAACGATTCGCATCACCGACACGCCGCCCGAGGGTTTGACGGGGCGCCCGTTGACGCCAGTGCGGCAAGTGGTCTGCGCCTCGCCTGCTTATTTCCAGGAGTACGGCCGCCCGGATCATCCCAGCGAGTTGGCCGGCCATCGTTGCGTGTTCCTGGGCGAAGCGCCGGACGACAATGTATGGCATTTTCACCGCGACGCAGAGAAAGTCTCCGTGAAAGTCGCCGGACGCTATGTGTGCAATCACAGTCCGATGCGGCTGGACGCGGCCAAGGCGGGCCTCGGCATTGCCTGTATGCTGGATTTCATGGTGGGCGATACGCTGAGCTCGGGCGCCTTGGAAGCGATATTCACCGATTGGGAGCTGCGCACGCCGTGGCAAGGCGCAGCATGGTTGCTCTATCCCGGCACGCGATATCTATCGGCGCGGCATCGCCTCTTCGTGGATTTCCTTGTCAGTCGCGTGTGCGGCTGACGAGGCACGCGGCACGCTACGCGAGCGACGCCACGAAGCGCAGCAGTAAGCGATGCGCGTGGGGCGTATCGGACGATGCCGACGTGCCGGTTGTCTCTGGCGGCAGCGCGTTGCCATTGCGAGATGAGGCGTTCCGGTGTCGCGTCAGACAGTGTCGAATCAGCGCGACGGTGAACTCGGGGTGAAACTGCACGGACATCGACTTGTCGTTGTCGACCAGGAGCCGGTGATGATCGCCCCCGACACCGCCGCGGGCAATGGCAGGTTCTCACCCCGTTCCGGCTGTACGCCAATGATTTCGGGATGCCCACTCGCCAAGGCTTGCCGCACCCACGCCGCCTGTTCGCCGTATGCCTCTCTTACATCGAGGGGCGGGATCCCCATCTGGATTATGAATAAAGGCCGTGCGGACATGTTCTCCATCGACATCGAAAATTCGGCGATCGCGTCGCCTTGCGCTTGCGTTAAGGAAGGGTGTTGCGCGGATGATCACGCAAGCCGATCGTAGCGGCGCCAGCGATAGATCGCCAACGACGACACCCACGCAAAGATGAACAGGCCGATGATAAAGAAGCCTAAATCGTTGAAGTTATCGTTCAGCGCGCCGACGATATCCCAAAACACGCCAGTAAAGCCGAACTGGTCGTTCAACAGCCCGAGCGTTTCGATGCCGGCAATCATGACGGCGACGACGACCGATACCAGCGTGATCGTCAGATTATAGTAAAGCTTGCGGATCGGTTTGACGAAAGCCCATTGATAGGCGCCTAGCATCAGGACGCCGTCGGCCGTATCGACCAAAGACATGCCCGCCGCGAACAGCATCGGAAAAACGAGAATTTGAGATAGCGAGACGCCATGTACCGCCTGCGAGGCGGACATGCTCAGCAGACTGACTTCCGTTGCCGTGTCGAATCCCAGGCCGAACAGGAAGCCCAATGGCAGCATCCACAAGGGATGCGACACCAGCCGGAAAAGCGGTTTGTACAAGCGCGCGAGCAACCCGCGATTATTCAGCAGCAGATCCAGATCGTCCGCCTCGATCGACTCGCCGCGGCGCACCTTGTCGAACCGCTTCCAGACGCCTCGCAAGATCACGATATTCATCGCGGCGATCAGGAACAGAAAGAGCGCCGAGACCGATGTCGAAAGAATGCCGCCGATCGTGCGCCACGCATCCACGCGGCTTTGCAAGGCAGACGCGGCAATGGCGACGCCCAAGGCGACGATCACGACAACGGCGGAGTGGCCCAGTGCAAAAAAGAAGCCGACGGTGACGGGCCGCTTGCCGTCCTGCATGAGTTTGCGGGTCACGTTATCGATGGCGGCGATATGATCGGCATCGACGGCGTGCCGTAAGCCGAAGCCATACGCCAGCAGTGCGGCGCTGAGTAATAGCGGCTGCCCGTGGAGGGCGATAAAGGCCCATATCCAGGTGCCGATATTGAAAAGGCCGAGTACCGAAAAAACGGAGAGGATGCGGGCTTTAAGGGAGACGTCATCCCTCGTCAAAGACGTGTTTTGCACGGCGAAACTCATTGGTCAGGTTGCCAGAGCCGCGCATTCGCGCATCAACGGCGTCGCGGCACCCCGCACGACGCCATCGCTCTGACCCGGGTTCGACGGCAGGTCTCCTGGCTGGCGGATCATCGCGCACCGTCGGCCTTCCCGACACCTTGCGGTGTCAGTGGCAGTCAAGGACGGCGCGCTTCTCGCACACAGTTGCGGGGGCAGCCACAAGCCCGCGGCATGCCGCCTCCGCGCCTTGTGTTCCCTTTTAATCCGATATGGAACCATCGATCGCCACTATACGGCGGGATCCGGGCGCTGGAAAGGGCGTATCTCGATAAAGACCCGAAACATCGACGCACGGGCGCGATATGCACGCGTCGCCTTGCCAGCTGGGCGCGGACCTTACGCTTCGTATAGCTCGAGCGGCAAATCATCCGGGTCGGCAAAGAACGTAAACTTCTTGCCGGTATATTCGTCCACCCGCACCGGCTCCGGTTCGATGCCGTGATGTCGTAATGACTGCACGGCTGCTTCCAGATCCGGCACGCTGAATGCAAGGTGGCGTAGACCGCAGGCCTCGGGTCGGCTGACGCGCGGCGGAGGCGAGGGAAAGGAAAACAGTTCGATCTGCGCGCCATCCGGCAGGCGCAAATCCAGCTTGTAGGAGTCGCGTTGCGCGCGATAGACCTCCGCGACGATCTCCAATCCGAGGACTTCGGTATAGAAACGGCGCGAGCGCGGGTAATCGGAGGCGATGATTGCCGCGTGGTGGATGCCTGAAATATTCACTGATGCGTGCCTTGTCCGATCGCGGAGGATGCGGCAATTTTAACGCATGAGGCACGCTTCGATCGGCGTCACGGGCAGCGCCGCTCAAACGCCGCGCGACACGAGCCGGCCGATCATTGCGCCAGGCAAGGCCGTGATGAGCATGTGCAGCGTAAAGTCGACGTCGGCCGCGGCGATATCGAAACGCACGACCACGTTTTCGCCCGCGACGCTGGTACCGATGATGTACACGCCCAAAGCGGAATGGAGCAACTGACTCAGCCGGTCGCGTGGCGAGCCGGCCTTGCCGTGACAGTCGCTTTGCAGGGTGATGTCGAGAAACACGCGTTGCTGTGCGACAGCGGCGGCATCGCCAAGCCCGCGGGCGGGCGTCAAGGAGGGTGCGGCGCAAAGCGGCGCGGTTTGCGGCGTAGAACGGTTCATCGCTTACTCCAGAACAGACAAGGGCATCCGGCGTAGCGCCGAGGGGGTGACGGACAGGGCACGAGACAGCTGCTCCATCAGCTTGTCGGACGCCGTCGTCAAGGGCGGACGGGTTTCGGCGCGCGCTAAGCCGGCCAATGCCAGGCACGCTTTGATCGCGGTGGGATTGCTCGTCGAGAAAAGCAGGCGAATCGTGTCGGTGAGCGCGTCGAAGTCGAGCGAGGCCTCACTGCGTCGGCGCGCCATGCCGTAGGGGGCGGCGCCTTCGGCCGCGCCGCGCATATCTCGGTCGATTGCGACGAGCGCCTCCGGGAAGACATGCGCGCTTGCGAGAATGCCGCCGCTGCCGCCGGCCAGCAGACACTCGATCAAGGCGGCGTCGGTACCGCAAAGCATGCTGAGCGGTAATTTTCCGAAAGCGGTGAAGCTCGCCGGGACACACGCTTTGATCGCAACGATCTCGTGCCGATAAAGCAGCTTCTCGACCGTTTCGGGCGCCAATGCGACGCCTGATCGCACAGGCACGTCATAGAGGATGATCGGTTTTTTTGCAGCGTCCGCGATGGTGGAAAAGTGCCATAGCAAGCCGTCTTGATCGGGACGGATATAGGCGGGTGCGGGTATCAGATAGCCGGCCGGATCGAAGGCGCGATAGGTCGACATCGCGTCGCACATCTCCGCAGTACTCATGCCGCCTACGCCGATAAAGACCGGCATCCCGGTTGGGACTACGTCGAAAAAGGTCTCCAGTACGGCGAGGCGTTCTGCCGGTGAGAGGAGTGCCGACTCGCCGGTTGTGCCTAAGGCGACGAAGCCGCTGATACCCGTTTTTGCATAGTATCGAATCAACTTTTGCAGTGCGGCCAGATCCACTTCGCCATGTTTAAACGGCGTGACCAGCGGCAGCCATATACCTGAAATCATCATTTTGTCCGTCGCGACGGGTATTCAAATTCCCGCGGGTAAATTTGCTGGATAGTTGCACCGGGGATCAGCGACAGCAGATGTTGCAAGGTCGCTTTCATGCCGGCGGCAGGGGCGTCGAACGTGAAGTGAATGCGTGAAGGAAACAGCGTGGCCTCGCGCACCGTCGCACCGAGTGACGATTCGAATACGCGCTTCAGTTGCATTCGCTGTTGCGATGGTGCGAGATCGTGCGCGACCACTTCGATGATGTAGGCATCGAACGGTGCGGGTAGCGCGGCGTGCGAAGGGCGCCGCACCGCATGCGTCTTGTTCCACGAAAGCATGACTCATTCCTCCTGTTGCCACATGCCGGGATCGCGCAGGAATGCGATCCAATGCGCGCTTTCCTCCGGGAGCCCGTTGACGCGCCAACAGGCAGAGAGGCGATGCCGGAATCGTAGCGCCGGGGTGCATCAAATTGGCGTAAAAAAAGCGCCCCTTTGCATCAAGGACGCGGCGATTTTTTGTGGACAGCGAGGCGTACGGGCCCTTGCACATCAATCTTTATGCGTTCTTTATACCTTCGCCCTGTTTCTTATCGCGATCTTTATGCTGCTCTTGATACGCTTTATACGCAGGATCGCCACGACTTTTTCGTGTAAGGAACGAAGCAAAATGGACGCCTTTTACGTGGCCGGCATCGTCGGCTTTTGCGTAGTCTGTCTCTTATTGGTGCGCGGCTGCGACCGTTTGCGCCGTACCCCGGGAGGTCGCTGATATGACTGCCTGGACTTTATGGATGTCGGGTGGCGCATCGTTGCTGCTTTTTCTCTACCTCGTGTATGCGCTGGTGCGTGCGGAGGATCTGCAATGAATGCCAACACCGTGCTGCAATCCGCAGTTTTTATCGTCGTGCTGTTGTTGTTGGCCTACCCGGTAGGACGCTATATCGCAGCGGTCATGGACGGTTCGTCGTTTGTCGTGCGGCGGCTGGGTCGCCCCATCGAAAAGGTTTTATACGCGATCGCAGGCGTCGATCCCGATACCGAAATGTCGTGGAAGCGCTATGCCGTTTGCATCCTGCTGTTCAGCGGCATCGGTACGCTGTTTCTCTATGCATTGCTTCGACTGCAGCAATGGCTGCCGTTCAATCCGCAAGCGATGGGGCCGATGAGCCCTGATGGCGCGTTCAATACCGCGGTCAGCTTTGTCACTAATACAAACTGGCAGGAGTACGGCGGGGAAAGCACGCTGAGCTATCTGTCGCAGGTCGTCGGGCTGACGGTGCAGAACTTCCTCTCCGCCGCCACCGGGATCGCGGTCGCCGTCGCGTTGATCCGGGGATTTGCCCGACACACGATGCGGACGATCGGTAATTTCTGGGTCGACCTCACACGCATTACCTTGTACATCCTTGCGCCGCTCGCCGTGGTCGTCGCGTTGTGCTTTGTCGGCCAGGGTGTCATCCAAACCTTTGCGCCTTACAAAGAGATCGATACGCTCCAGACAACGGTATATCAGGCGCCGAAGCTGGATGGCGCAGGCAATCCGGTGAAAGACGCCAGCGGCAATCCCGAGACGGTGGATACGTCCGTCAGCAAGCAGACGCTTGCGCTCGGGCCGGTTGCCTCGCAAGAAGCCATCAAGCTATTGGGAACGAACGGCGGCGGCTTTTTCAATGCCAACTCGGCGCACCCCTTCGAGAATCCCACGCCGCTGACAAACTTCTTGCAAGTGCTGGCCATGCTGTTGATTCCAGCGGGCTTGTGCGTCACGTTCGGCGTCATGGTGGGCGACAGGCGGCAAGGCATCGCAATTCTCGCCGCGATGACGATCGCTTTCACGATCGCCTTGGGCGTCGAACTGCATGCCGAGCAAAGCGGCAATCCGGCATTCGCCGCGCTGCATGTCGATCAGACGCCAAGCGCCTTGCAGTCCGGCGGCAACGCCGAGGGCAAGGAAACGCGCTTCGGCATCGCACAAACCGGCATCTTCACCGTTGCAACCACGTCGGCGTCGACCGGGGCGGTGGACGCCACGCATGATTCCCTGACGCCGATCGGCGGCCTGGTGCCGATGCTGCTGATGCAATTGGGCGAGATGATTTTCGGCGGCGTGGGCTCCGGCCTCTACAGCATGCTGGCCTTCGCGGTATTGGCCGTCTTCGTTGCCGGGTTGATGATCGGCCGCACGCCGGAATATCTCGGAAAAAAGATCGAAGCGTACGAGATGAAAATGGTCGCCGTGGCGATCCTGCTGACGCCTTTCCTGGTCCTCGTCGGATCATCGATCGCCGTACTTGCGCCGGCCGGGCTCGCGGGCATCGCCAATCCCGGCCCGCATGGTTTCTCGGAGGTGCTCTACGCCTTTTCCTCCGCGGCCAATAACAACGGCAGCGCGTTTGGCGGCCTGACCGTCAACACGCCCTTCTACAACATCCTGCTGGCTATCGCGATGTGGTTCGGTCGCTTCGTCTGGATCGTGCCGGTACTGGCGGTGGCGGGTGCGCTCGCCGCGAAGAAGCGACTGGCCGTGACGTCCGGGACGCTGCCAACGCATGGTCCGCTGTTTGTGGTGCTGTTGCTCGGCACGATCGTATTGGTGGGTGCATTGACCTATGTTCCGGCGCTGGCCTTGGGACCGGTGGTCGAGCAATTGATGATGGTGTCGGGCCATTGAGGCCCCGTCGTTCACGAGATCGAAAATGAATTCTCCGTTAAAGCATGTCGTCGGCGATGCGCCGGCTTCCGGGGGCCAACACGCCGAGGGCGGTGCGCCGACTCCCCAGCCGAAACCGGGCGCACGATCGATGTTCGATCCGGCCTTGTTGCGTCCCGCGCTGATCGATGCCTTCCGCAAGCTTTCGCCGCGCACGCAGTTGCGAAACCCGGTGATGTTTTGTGTCTATGTCGGCAGCCTGCTGACTACCGTGCTGTGGATTGCCGCGGTGCTGGGCCATCCCACGTCGCCGGAATCGTCCGGTTTCATCCTCGCCGTGACGCTGTGGTTGTGGTTCACCGTCTTGTTTGCCAATTTCGCCGAAGCGCTTGCCGAGGGGCGATCGAAGGCGCAGGCGGCGTCGCTGCGGGAGGCCAAGCGCGACGTGACGGCGCGCAAGCTCGCGCAACCGAAGGTCGATGGCGATGTCGCCTTGGTACAAGCCTCCTCGCTGCGTAAGGACGATTTCGTCCTTATTAAAGCCGGCGACACTGTGCCGGCCGATGGCGAGGTCGTCGACGGTGTGGCGTCGGTCGACGAGTCGGCGATCACTGGCGAGTCGGCGCCGGTCATCCGTGAGTCCGGTGGCGACTTCAGTTCGGTGACAGGCGGCACGCGCGTGCTGTCCGACTGGATCGTCGTGCGGGTTTCGGTCAATCCGGGCGAAGCGTTTCTCGACCGGATGATCGCCATGGTCGAAGGCGCCAAAAGGCAGAAGACGCCGAACGAGATCGCCTTGACGATTCTGCTGGTCGCGCTGACGTTGGTACTGCTCTTCGCCTGCGCCACGCTGCTGCCTTTCTCGATATTCTCGGTGTCGGTGATGAAGGCGGGGCAAGTGGTATCGCTGACCGCGCTGGTGGCCTTGCTGGTGTGCCTGATTCCGACGACGATCGGTGGCTTGATGTCGGCGATCGGCGTGGCGGGAATGAGCCGCATGTTGCAGGCCAATGTGATCGCGACGTCGGGCCGCGCGGTGGAAGCGGCCGGCGATGTGGACGTGCTGCTGCTCGACAAGACCGGCACGATCACGCTGGGGAACCGTCAGGCCTCGGCCTTCGTGCCGGCGCCGAATCGCACCGAATCAGCACTGGCCGATGCGGCGCAATTGGCGTCGCTCGCCGATGAAACGCCCGAGGGACGGAGTATCGTCGTCCTGGCGAAACAGCGTTTCAATTTACGCGAACGCGACCTCGCGGCGCTGCGCGCGACCTTCATTCCTTTCAGCGCGCAAACGCGGATGAGTGGGGTCGATCTGCCGGAGCGGGAATTACGCAAAGGTGCCGCGTCCGCGATACGGAAATGGGTGGAGGAGAGCGGCGGTGATTTCCCCGCGGCATTGCAGGCGTCGGTGGACGATATTTCCCGGCGCGGGAGCACGCCGCTCGTCGTGGCGCAGAAGGTGCGCGTTTCTGGCGGCGTCGAGGTGGGCGCTGAAGTGGTCGGCGTGGTCGAACTCAAGGATATCGTCAAGGGCGGCATCAAGGAGCGATTCGCGGAATTGCGCCAGATGGGCATCAAGACCGTCATGATCACCGGCGACAACCGCTTGACCGCCAGTGCGATCGCAGCGGAAGCCGGCGTGGACGACTTCCTCGCCGAAGCCACGCCGGAAGCCAAGCTGGCGATGATCCGCTCGCATCAGGCGGAAGGTCGTCTTGTCGCGATGACGGGCGATGGAACAAACGATGCGCCGGCGCTCGCGCAGGCCGACGTCGCCGTCGCAATGAACACCGGAACCCAGGCGGCCAAGGAGTCCGGCAATATGGTCGATCTCGACTCCAACCCAACGAAGTTGATCGAGATCGTCGAGATCGGCAAGCAGATGCTGATGACGCGCGGGGCGTTGACGACGTTTTCCATCGCGAACGACGTGGCGAAGTATTTTGCGATTATCCCGGCGGCGTTCGCCACGACCTATCCGCAGTTGCGCATCCTCGACGTCATGCATTTGACGTCGCCGACGTCTGCCATCCTGTCGGCGGTGATCTTCAACGCCTTGATCATCGTTTTCCTGATTCCGTTGGCGCTGCGCGGCATTCGATACCGGCCGCTGGGTGCCGCCACGCTGCTGCGACGGAACCTGTTGATTTATGGGCTTGGCGGTTTGTTGCTGCCCTTTCCCTGCATCAAGGTCATCGACATGATTCTCGCCCTTTTGGGATGGGCTTGAACGGGCTCTCAGGACCGATGTGTGCCGCGTCGAGCGGCGATGGCACACACGCTCTCATTGCGTAAGGAGTGCACCATGAATACTATTTTTCGACCCGCTATCGTTTTGTTTGCCGCTTTCACGGTGATGACCGGCGCCGCCTATCCGGCGCTCGTGACCGGAATCGCGCAGGCGGTGTTTCCGTATCGCGCCAACGGCAGTCTGCTCGAACGCGACGGCAAGCCGGTCGGGTCCGCCTTGATCGGCCAGCAATTCGACGCGCCCCAATATTTCTGGTCGCGGCTTTCCGCCACCACGCCGAATCCGTATAACGCCACCGCATCGTCCGGCTCGAATCTCGGACCGACGAATCCCGCGCTGCTCGATGAGGTAAAGGGCCGTATCGATGCATTGCGGCAGGCCGATCCGAGTAACACGGCGCCGTTGCCGGTCGACCTCGTCACGTCCTCGGGCAGCGGTCTCGATCCAGAAATCAGCCCGGCGGCGGCGTATTATCAGATGGATCGGGTAGCGAAGGCCCGTGGCTTATCGCCGGATGCGGTGCGTCAAAAAATCGTCCAATATACGTCTGGTCGGCAATTCGGATTTCTCGGCGAACCGCGGGTGAACGTCCTGCGCCTGAATCTGGCGCTCGACGCGGCGGCGACCCATCCATGACGCGTGACAATCGATCTTTCATAGGCCAGGAAAAGTGATGGAGCGTCCCGATCCCGACGCGTTGTTGAGCCGCATTCAGCGAGAGGAAAGCCGTCGCCAACGAGGTCGCCTGAAGATTTTCTTCGGCGCCTCGGCCGGCGTCGGCAAGACCTACGCAATGCTGCTGGCCGCCCATCGGCGTCGCGAGGAGGGCGTCGACACCGTGGTGGGCGTCGTCGAGACACACGGGCGGCAGGAAACTCTGGCCTTGCTGGAGGACTTGGAGCGCTTGCCGCCCACCACGTTCACGCAGCGCGGCAAGCGCCTGCCCGAGTTCGATCTGGACGGTGCGCTGGCGCGTGGGCCGGCCTTGCTGCTCGTCGATGAACTTGCACACTCGAACGTTGCGGGGGCGCGGCACGCCAAGCGCTGGCAGGACGTTCAGGAGCTGCTGGACGCCGGCATCGACGTCTATACGACCGTCAACGTGCAGCATCTCGAAAGTCTGAACGACATTGTCGGCCAGATTACCGGCATCCGCGTCTGGGAGACGGTGCCGGATCGCATCTTCGATCTCGCCGATGAAGTGACCTTGGTCGATTTGCCGCCCGAGGAATTGTTGGACCGCTTGCGCGAAGGGAAGATCTATCTGCCGCAACAAGCCGAGCGCGCGATCAAGCACTTCTTTCGCAAGGGCAATCTGATTGCGCTGCGCGAGCTGTCGTTGCGCCGCACGGCCGACCGTGTGGACGCGCAGATGCGCGAGTATCGCGCGGACCAGTCCATCGAGCGGCTGTGGCGGGCACGGGAGCGGCTGATCGTCTGCGTGGGCGCGGGCGGTGGCAACGGGGCGCTGGTACGGACGGCGGCGCGCCTGGCGGCCAGCCTGAAGGCAGACTGGCTCGCGGTGCATGTCGACACGCCGACATTGCGGCGGCAATCCGATGCCATTCGCAAGCAGACCTTCGATACGTTGCGTCTCGCCGCCGAACTGGGCGCCGAGACGGTGACCTTGGACGGCAGCGACGCGGTGACGACCTTGGCGGCGTACGCCACGATGCGCAATGTCTCGAAATTGCTCGCGGGGAAGTCGCAGCGCGGGCGGTGGCGCCGTTTCCTGGCGCCGAGCTTCGTGGATCGATTGGCGGAGGCGGCGCCGCAGATCGAGCTTACCTTGCTGGCGCCGCATGCCACGGCGTCGCGCTATCCCCGCGACTGGCGTGCGATGCTGCTGGGCAGTCACACCGCCGATGCGCCACGATCCTCGTTGGCCGCCTATGGCAAGGCCAGCGGTATCGCGGCGGTCATTACCGCCTTGATCTTCACGGTGTCGTCGCAGATCGACCTCGCGAACCTGGTGATGTTGTATCTGTTGGGCGTCGTCTTTGCCGCCGTGCGACTCGGGCGCGGTCCGGGTGCCTATCTGTCGTGCCTCAGTGTCGTCGCTTTCGACTTCTTCTTCGTGCAACCGCGCTTCTCCTTCGCGATTGCCGATACGCAGTATCTGCTGACGTTTGCCGTGATGTTGGCCACCTCCCTGACGGTCAGCAACCTGACGTCCAATCTGCGTCGGCAGGCGCGGGCCGCATCGTTGCGCGAGCGTCGCACGGCGGTGATGTATGCGATGACGCGGGAATTGGGCGCGGCCTTGACGGAGGCGCAGATCATCGAGATCGCAACACGCCACGTGAACGAGGTATTCGGCTCGCGGATCGCGATCCTGCTGCCGGACAGCGATGAAAAAATGCGGCAGAAAGTCAGCGCGCCGGATCCGGCCACGACGATTCCCGACGACAAGCTCGATATCGACGTTGCGCAATGGGTCTACGATCGACAGCAGGCGGCGGGTGCGGGGACGAATACCTTGCCGTCGAGCGCGGCCTATTATCTGCCGTTGAAAGCGCCGATGCGTACGCGCGGTGCCATCGCCGTCTTGAGCGAGCGTCCCGGTGAATTCGCCGCCCCCGATCAACTTCGTCTGCTCGAAACCTTTGCCGCGCAGATCGCGCTGGCCATCGAGCGTGTCCACTACGTCGATATCGCACAGGATGCCTTGGTGTCGATGGAATCCGAGCGACTGCGCAATTCACTGCTGGCGACGATCTCGCATGATCTACGAACGCCATTGACGGCCATCGTGGGATCGGCCGCCGTGCTGACGGATCGGCTGTTGCAAACGCCGACGTCTATGCCAACGCCGGCATTGGCCGCTGCATGCTCGGAGACGGTTCCCACTCGCGCAGTGCCGCATGTCGACGCGTATGCGCTGGCGCGGGGCATTCATATCGAGGCCGAGCACATGGTCCGTCTCGTTAATAACCTTCTCGATATGGCGCGCTTGCAGGGGGGCGGCGTGACGCTCGATCTGCAATGGGGCATGATCGAAGAAGCGGTGGGAGGGGCCTTGGCCGCGTGCCGAAGCGGACTGGCCGGACGGAGCGTCGATGTATCGATCCCAAGCGATCTGCCGATGGTGCGCTTCGATGCGGTGTTGATGGAACGTGTTCTCGTCAACCTGGTGGAGAACGCATGCAAATACGCGCGGGCCGACACACCGCTGTCGATCGTCGCAGCCGCCATTCACGACACGGCGCAGCGACGTATTCGGGTCTCCCTCAACGATATCGGCCCTGGCCTGCCGGAAGGTAGCGAGGACAAGATTTTTGAGAAGTTCACCCGGGGGACGACGGAATCGGCTACGCCTGGGGTGGGCTTGGGCCTGGCGATTTGTCGGGCGATCATCGCGGCCCATGGCGGGCGTATCGGGGCACGAAATCGAAAGGACGCGAATGGCGTGACGGTGGGCGCGAGCTTCTGGTTCGATCTGCTTGCCAACGACACGCCACCGCGCCTGCCGGAAGAAGGAATCGACAGTGAATA